>NC_019729.1:7178730-7479014 GCF_000317475.1 Oscillatoria nigro-viridis PCC 7112 | reverse complement strand
TAGTCGTCAGATGCTAAAGTTTAAGGGAGTCTGCCGTAGCTTGCGGGGCGGGACGCCATCGCCAAAATTTTTGCGGCTCGGCAGCCCAAACCAGGTATCGGGGAGCTGCTCGGCAAATATTTAGATTTGGCAGGAAAGCCTAAAAACGTGGCCATGAAGAGTTCTACTGGCAAATTTTGGAAGCAACCGGCAATTTACATATTGCTGCTGGTAACGGGAGCCGGGGCCGCCATGTTGGGCGATCGTCTGACGGTTTCTCAATTTCGTGCAAATTCCGGCGATTCGGGACAAAGGGCGCTGGAACCGAAATTGCAACTACCTCCTAATACAAATACAAAGGATCGAGTTAGCAAAGTCTTGCCGCCTGCTTCCTTGTCGGGCGACGCGGCTAATGTGAATTTTATTGTGGCTGCGGTGGCAAAAGTTGGCCCGGCAGTGGTTCGGATCGATGCTTCGCGCCGGGTGAAACCGGAAAATAGAGGGCTGTCGCCGGAAGATTTTTTTGGCATAGAACCGAATTCGGGCGGCCGGGGCGGGATCGAACGGGGTACTGGTTCGGGTTTTGTCATCGGGCCCGACGGCGTAATTCTCACTAACGCTCACGTTGTAGAGGGAGCCGATACGGTAAATGTAACTCTCAAGGACGGCCGCAGCTTTCAGGGCCGGGTGTTGGGGGCTGATAAGGTGACGGATGTGGCTGTGGTGAAGATTGACGCGAACGCTCTGCCTGTTGTGCCGATCGGCAATTCGGATAAGCTGTTGTCTGGGGAATGGGCGATCGCGATCGGCAATCCTTTGGGTTTGGACAATTCCGTAACTGCGGGGATTATTAGCGCTACGGGGCGATCGAGCTCTGATGTGGGCGTACCCGACAAGCGCATCGGTTTTATTCAAACAGACGCTGCAATTAATCCGGGGAATTCCGGCGGCCCGCTGCTGAATGCTTCGGGCCAAGTTATTGGCATGAATACGGCGATTATTCAAGGTGCTCAAGGATTGGGGTTTGCGATTCCCATTCAGGCGGCGCAACAGGTGGCGAAGGAACTGATTTCGACGGGGAAAGTCGAACACGCTTATTTGGGAATTGAAATGGCGACGCTGAATCCAGAGGTTAAGCAGCAAATTAACAGCAATGCTAACAGCAGTCTGCGAGTTGCAGTCGATCGGGGTGTGGCTATTGTTAGCGTTGTTCCTAATTCTCCCGCAGCAGCAGCCGGTTTGCGCGCGGGAGATGTGATTCAAAAAATTAACAATCAGCCGATTATTCAGTCGGAAGCTGTTCAGGATTTCGTGCAAAATGCTAAGGTTGGCGGTCTGTTGCAAATGGAAATCAACCGCAACGGGCAAATAGTTAATTTGACTGTTAAAACGGGAAGTTTGCCGGTTCAAAAAGTTGGATAATCTGTTGACAGTTGACAGTTGACAGTTGACAGTTGACAGTTGTTACCAATTACCAATTACCAATTACCAATGACTAATTAATATGGCAGAAATCTTGCAAATCTCACAATTAGGAAATCCCGTATTGCGCCGCCGATCGCAAGTTGTCGAGAATATTAAGGACGATCGCGTTCAACAGTTGATTGACGGCTTAATCTCTACCGTACAACACGCGCACGGAGTAGGGATTGCCGCCCCTCAAGCGGCTCAGTCCGATCGCCTGTTCATCGTCGCATCTCGCCCCAATTTGCGGTATCCCCAAGCACCCCACATGGAACCCACAGCGATGATTAATCCCCGGATTGTGGCTGCATCAACAGAGACAGTCAAAGACTGGGAAGGCTGTTTGAGCATTCCGGGGATTCGGGGCTTGGTGCCCAGAAGTAGGGCGATCGAGATAGAATACACCAGTAGAGACGGCCAACTCCACCGACAAGAATTGACAGACTTTGTGGCCCGGATTTTTCAACACGAACACGACCATTTAGATGGAATCGTGTTTTTAGACAGGGTAGAAAGCACCAGAGAACTGATGGCAGAGGATGAGTACCAAAAGCAATTTGTTAATTTACTCCCTTGAACACAAATTTGTGAGCCGATTTGAGATTTACTCGTTATTACTCACTCGTTTTTTGTAGCGCTAAGTCATTGAATCTATTACAAACAGTATGAACAGCAATCAACAAGCTGCAAATCATCAGCCACAAATTATTATGATTACGGGGAACATGGCTGCTGGCAAATCAACTGCTGCCCAATCACTTGCCGAACGGTTGCCCAAAAGTGTTCACCTGCGCGGAGATATCTTTCGTCGCATGATTGTGAATGGGCAGGCGGAAATGGCGTTAAATTTGTCAGCAGAGGCATATCAGCAACTTCAACTGCGCTATCACCTGGCAGCAATGGCAGCGCGACAATATCTCCAGGCTGGCTTTACGGTTGTCTATCAAGACATCATCATTGGTTCGGCACTCAGTGAGGTGGTCGCCGCGTTTCATGATGTACCGTTGTCAGCGATCGTTCTGTGTCCCCAGGCAGAGGTTGTAGCGGCACGAGATGCAGCAAGATCCAAGACCGGATATGCCAACGAAACAATGGTTTATGCATTCGATCGCATCCTCCGCACCGAAACTCCTCGTCTCGGTTATTGGCTGGATTCAACCCATCTAACGGTTCAAGAAACGGTCGATCGGATTTTGGCAAATTTGCAAAATGAATGAGTGAAATAACAGCGCTATGTGCCTGAGCGCGATCGCTCCTAAATCAATCGTTTAAAGGGAAGACATCTTATACTTGACATTTAAAATTTGTGATATAACTGTTAACAATAATATCAAAGATGTTGCGAACAGGAGAGCAAATGTCTATCAATTTGGAAAAAGGCGGGAGAATCAATCTCTCTAAAGAAGCACCGGGGTTGAAAAATGCCGGAATTGGTTTGGGATGGGATCTCAACGCTACAGACACCGGCGCAGCGTTTGACTTAGATGCTTCCGTGTTTATGTTGGGGGCTACTGGCAAAATCCCCAGCGAAAAATACTTTGTTTTCTACAACAACAACCAATCGCCGGACACTTCTGTAATACATCTGGGAGATAGCAGAACCGGAGAAGGATTTGGCGATGATGAAACCGTTACAGTCGATTTAACCAAAGTCGATCCGGCGGTGCAAGAAATTGTGTTTGTGGTAACTATCCACGAAGCAGAATCGAGAAGGCAAAACTTCGGTCAAGTGCGAAATGCTTTTATCAGGATTTACGACACTACTACGAACACAGAGGTAACGAAGTACGATTTGGACGAGGATTTTTCTAGGGAGACAGCGGTAGAGTTTGGCAGACTTTACAAGAAAGACGGCGAGTGGAGGTTCCAAGCTGTAGGACAAGGTTACAATTCCGGCTTGCAAAGCTTTGTAGACAAGTATGCCTGATAAAAGGTCGTTAGCGAAGCCCTCGAAGAGGATCGCTCCTATCTAAATAAATCGAGGGGAAATTCGGAAGCAGGAATGTTTCCCTCGATTTTAATCAATCAGACTCATGAGGTGATAAACCAGATGGGAATTCAATTAAAGAAGGGCGAAAGATTCAATCTTTCTAAAACAACTCCAAGTTTAACAAAAGTTGCGATCGCCCTGGGGTGGGAAATAGCAAGTGAACTAAATTTCTCAGACTCAAACCAGCAAAGCTGCGATATCGATGCCTCGGTTTTTGCATTAGGTTCTGATGGCAAAATCCCCGATGAAAGATACTTTGTATTTTACAATAACTCGCAGTCGCCGGACGGAGCGATCGCCCATTCGGGAGATAATCAAACCGGTCAAACTCAAGGAGATGACGAGACAATTTATGTAGACTTAGGAAAAGTAACGGCTGCGGTTGAGGAAATGGTCTTTGTGGTCACAATTCACGACGCACAAGCTAAACATCAAAATTTCAGCCAAATCAGAAATGCTTTTATCCGATTGTACGATCGCGCAACCGACAGCGAACTAGCGCGCTATGATTTAACAGAAGGTTTTTCTGAAGAAACAGCAGTCGAGTTCGGACGGTTGTATAAAAAAGATGCAGCTTGGAGATTTCAGGCCGTAGGACAAGGATATAAAGCCGGGTTGCAGAGTTTTGTTGAGAAATATCATTCAGAGATTCAACCGCAAGAAAAACCAGCAAAACGTACAGTAGAACTGCCTAAATTACCAGTTATTGAAGATAGCCACAAAAGTCAGAAAGCTATAGCATTAGACAAAAAGCTTGAGGAGAAAGCGCCGCACATTTTCAATCTCGCCAAGAAAGCCGATATCTCGCTAAAAAAGGCAAATCTCACAAATCACGATGCTCAAGTAGCGCTTTGCCTCGATATTTCGGCTTCCATGTCTTCCCTATACAGTTCAGGAAAAATTCAGCGTTTGGCAGAGAAGATTTTGGCTTTGGGATGTCGGTTTGATGACAACGGATCGATCGACATATTTCTGTTTGGAGTCAACCCCCACAATCCCGGTGAAATGTCGATCGACAATTTCTCAAACTTCATTCACCACATACTGCAACAGTATCCTTTAGAAGGAGGTACTTACTACGGTAAAGTGATGAAGGAAATTAGAAACTTCTATTTTCCTGACGGTCGCGGTAGCAGGCGGTACGCACCTATTAAAGCCGATCGACCTGTCTACGTGATGTTTGTCACGGATGGAGAAACGGCAGACGAATCGGAAAGCAAGCAGCAGCTACAATGGTCGTCCCGCGAGCCGATATTTTGGCAGTTTATGGCGATCGGCAAGTCGCAGAAAGATGTCAAAAGTAAGGGAGTTCGCGGGTGGTTAGCAAGAGCCGCAGCGAGCGATTTTAGCTTTTTAGAGCAGCTTGACGAAATGGGCGATCGCTACCTAGACAACGCCGATTTCTTCAGTTTAGAAGACCCGGAACATATTGCCGATGAGGAATTATACGATTTGTTGACCGCCGAATATCCAAATTGGGTAAAATCAGCACGAATCAAAAATCTCTTACCCTAGAAACAGCTTTTGCAGCAAAAAAAAATGCTAGCTTAGGGCAATCATTCAACTTCACCAGAAACATTACAAAATCACAAAACTATGGCTATCAACTTGACAAAAGGACAATCGATCGTTCTCAGCAAAAGCGAATACGACTTGTCCAGACTGACAATGGCTTTGGGCTGGGATGTTGCACAAGCTAAAAAAGGTCTTTTCGGCCGAAGCAGCGGTGCCAATTTTGACTTAGATTCCTACGCTCTGCTGCTGGGAGAAAATGGCAAAATCAAGAACTACAAAGAAGATGTAATTTATTACTCTCATTTGGAGTCAAAAGACCAAACTGTTGTTCACTCAGGGGACAATCTCACGGGCGAGGGAGAGGGAGACGACGAACAAATATTGGTGAAATTGAGTTCTTTGCCAGCACAATATCACAAAATAATTTTGGGCGTTAATATTTACGATGGGAAAGAGAGAAAACAGCATTTTGGGCTGGTAGAAAATGCTTTCGTGAGAGCTGTAGATGCCGCCGGGAAAGAAATAGCTCGCTATCGCTTGTCAAATGACCCATCTTATGAAGGAAAATTAAATATGTTGATGGGAGAAGTTTATCGAGAAGGCGGCGAGTGGAAGTTTAAGGCTTTGGGAAATCCTTTGGCTGAAGATTTGAACGGTGTTGTCGGTTCGTTTATGCGGTGACATTAAATCTGTTAAATTCAGGCTTGTAGGGGCGGGTTTCACCACCAATATCAGCCAATAATTGATGATTTAAATAAACCCGCCCCCGCCCAACGGTAAATCCCATAATTGTCGGGGCGGGTTTCACCAACAATATTAGCCAATAATTAATAATTTAAATAAACCCGCCCCACCCAACAAACAATAGCAATGCACATTGTTTGCAGAATTGTAGGGGCGGGTTTCACCCGCAATATCAGCCAATAATTGATGATTTAAATAAACCCGCCCCCGCCCAACGGTAAATCGCAATGAACATTTTTCGCATTCGATCGAAGTCAAGGTTGATGTAGGTTATTTGTGGGGTGAGGGCGGGTTTATATATATTGTTTTTGGGAATTAAATGTTATTCGTGAACCCGCCCCTACAAAACCTTACGAATCAATCTTTGACCGGCCGCATTGTCGGGAACATGACGGCATCTCGGATGCTTTGAGTATTAGTTAAAAGCATCACCAATCTGTCTACGCCGATGCCCATGCCCGCACAATTAGGCATTCCCAAAGATAGCGCTTGAATAAAGTCTTCATCCATTGGATGCGCTTCGTCATCGCCGGCATTTTTCTGCGCTAACTGTTCCTCAAACCGCTTTCTTTGCTCTTTCGGATCGTTCAATTCTGAGAAGCCGTTCGAGTATTCTGTACCGTTGATAAATAGCTCGAAACGTTCTACAAATCCGGGCTTGCTGCGATGTCCTTTTGCTAAGGGACTGACTTCAACAGGGTAGTCGATGATGAATGTAGGTTGAATTAGTTTGGGAACAACTAACTTGTCAAAAACTGCATAGAGCACGTAGCCTAAACTCTGTTGTTCTAACTTAGAGAGGTGCAATTCTAGTTTGGTTGCAGAGTCGATCGCACTTTCCAAGTCCAAACTGTCAAAATCCAGCCCAAACTCGTCTCTGACAGCTTCTACCATCGTTTTCACTTGCCAGTGTTTGCCGCTGAAACCGGGATATTTTTCGCTGTAGTCGAACTTGCGTTCTAAACTAATCGTTTCCCCCTGATTTTCAATTTCTTTGACATCCCCAAATACAGCAGCCGCTGCGAAACATATCACGTCTTCGACAACTGTTAAAATGTCGAAGACATCAGCATAAGCTTGGTAAACTTCTAAAGAGGTAAACTCTGGATTGTGGGTGCTGTCAATGCCCTCATTTCTAAATGCTTTCCCTAGTTCAAATACTCGCTCGAAACCGCCGCAAATCGCTCTTTTTAAGAATAATTCTGGAGCCACTCGCAAATACAAATCCACCTCTAAAGCATTGTGGTGAGTGATGAATGGCTTGGCAGCAGCACCGCCGTAAATAGCTTGCAGTGTCGGCGTTTCTATTTCGTAAAAATTTGCTTGCCAGAGATAGGAACGGATGCTTTGAACGATGCGGCTTCGCAGCATAAAACGGTTGAGCGCATCTTGGTTGCTTGCCAAATCCATTTCGCGGTGACGGCGGCAAACTTCGGGGTCGTTAATTCCGTAATAAGCATCGGGAAATTGAATGGTAGCTTTTGATAACAGCTTTAATTCCCTCACTAAAATAGAAAGTTCTCCCCTGGGGGTGCGGCAGCCGATACCTTCGACGCCGACAAAATCGCCGACATCGAGCAATTTTTTAATTTGTTCAAAGCTCAAACCAACTTCGCCGGTTACTATTTTTTTCTCGATTTTGAGTTGAATTTTGTCTGTGGCGTCTTTTAAATCGATGAAACCAATTTTGCCGCTGTCTCGCTTGGAAGTGATGCGGCCGGCTAATCGCAGGGGAATTTCTTCGGGGTCACTTTGTCCGTTTTCGAGTTCTTTTCCCGGCTGACTAAATATTTGGCGAACTTGCTTGGCTGTGTGCGATCGCGCGTAGGATTCACTGGGATACGGTTCTATGCCTTGCGATCGCAGTTCGTCTACTTTTTGACTGCGGACTTCGGCTTCACTCAGAGTCATTAGTTATTGCCTGATTAAAATTACAAATATCTGACATCTTGCACTATTCTGGCGATCGTGCGATCGGGCGTTGCTCAAAGCAACGCCCCACAAGAAAATTCACTCTTCGCTTCACAGGCATCTTGCCTGTTCGTGACAAAGCTGCAAGATGTCAGAAACACCAAACTTTATCATAACAGGGTGGTTTTGAGAGCCAATTTGCTAAATAATTAAGTTAAACCCTCTCGTAGCCCGATCGCACAGACCCGCACTCGCCCCAGAAATATCTCCGATCGCAATTTGCGATGACTGCACAAAGCGACCGAAACATTAAAAAATTAAGTTGTCTGTCGATCGCAACTGGTGAGATGATATGTAGTGCAGCCTCACGGCAGTTCCACAGAAACTGAACAGCAGAAACGCGAGCGATCGAACTCGGCTCATCGCACCTCTGTCAGAATCGACCACACACACTCTCTCTTAACATATAAAAACCAGAATTATGGCTGTTGCAACCCAATCACTCGAAGAACTCTGCATCAACTCTATTCGCTTTTTGGCCATCGATGCGGTAGAAAAAGCAAAATCAGGACACCCGGGACTGCCGATGGGCGCTGCCCCTATGGCCTTTGTGCTGTGGGATCGGTTCATGCGGTTCAACCCCAAAAACCCCAAGTGGTTTAACCGCGATCGCTTCGTCCTCTCCGCCGGCCACGGCTGTATGCTACAGTACGCCCTCCTGTACTTGACCGGCTACGATAGCGTCACCCTCGACGACATCAAGCAATTTCGCCAGTGGGAATCCAAAACCCCCGGACACCCCGAAAACTTCGTCACCGAAGGCGTAGAAGTTACCACAGGCCCCCTGGGACAAGGAATTGCTAATGCCGTCGGTTTGGCAATGGCAGAAGCTCACCTCGCTGCTAAGTTTAACAAACCCGACCACACAATTGTTGACCACTACACCTATGTAATTTTGGGTGACGGCTGCCAAATGGAAGGTGTTTCTGGCGAAGCTTGTTCTTTGGCCGGACACCTGGGACTGGGCAAATTAATTGCCTTGTACGATGACAATCACATTTCCATTGAAGGTAATACTAATTTAGCCTTTACTGAAGATGTGGGCAAGCGTTTTGAAGCCTACGGCTGGCACGTTGTTACTGTAGATAATACCAATCTTGACGAAGATACTAGCTTAGAAGCAGTTCACAAAGCTATTGAAGAATCCAAGAAAGTGACGGACAAACCGTCGATGATTAAAATCCGCACGATCATCGGTTACGGTTCTCCGAATAAACGGGATTCTTACAGCGCTCACGGTGCTGCTTTGGGTAGCGATGAAGTGCAAGCAACTCGCGATTTCTTGAATTGGGAACACCCACCGTTTGTGGTTCCCGATGATGCTTTGGCTCACTTCCGCAAAGCAGTCGATCGCGGCGCTCAAGCTGAACAAGAATGGCAGACAGCTTTTGATGCTTATAAAGCAGCATATCCTGCAGAAGCAGCAGAATACGAGCGCACGGTGGCCGGCAAACTTCCTGAAGGTTGGGATAAAGTTTTGCCGACATACAAGCCGGAAGATAAAGCAGATTCCACTCGGAATCATTCTGGAAAGTGTTTGAATGCTTTGGCAGGTGTGCTACCTGAATTGATCGGCGGTTCCGCTGACTTGGCATCTTCTAACATGACTTTGCTCAAGGGTGAAAAAGACTTCCAAAAAGGTCAGTACGAAGGACGCAACCTGCGGTTTGGCGTGCGGGAGCACGGCATGGGCGCGATCGCCAACGGCTTGCTCCTCCACGGCGGTTTAATTCCTTACTGCGCTACTTTCTTGGTATTTGCTGACTATATGCGGGGCGCAATTCGCCTCTCTGCACTCTCGGAAGCTGGAGTTATTTATGTAATGACTCACGACTCCGTAGCCTTGGGCGAAGACGGCCCCACTCACCAACCCGTGGAAACTATCGCTTCTTTGCGCGTAATTCCCGATTTGTTGGTAATGCGCCCTGCTGATGGTAATGAAACATCCGGCGCTTACAAAGTGGCAGTTGAAAGCCGCACTCGCCCAACTTTAATGGCTTTGTCGCGCCAAAATCTGCCCAATTTGGCTGGAAGTTCGATCGAAGGAACGGCCAAAGGCGCTTACATTTTGTCCGACGACGGCGGCACTCCCGACATCATTTTAATCGGCACCGGCGGCGAAACCTACCTCTGCGTTGATGCCGCTGAAAAATTGCGCGCTGCAGGTAATAAAGTGCGCGTAGTTTCGATGCCTTGCTGGGAATTGTTCGACTTACAAGATGCCGCTTACCGCGAATCGGTACTGCCGAAAGCTGTTACTAAGCGGTTGGCCGTTGAAGCAGCTTGTAGCTTCGGCTGGGGACGTTATTTGGGTTCCGAAGGCGATAGCATCAGCATCGACAGATTCGGCGCTTCTGCACCGGGCCCCGTTGCTTTAGAAAAGTTTGGCTACACCGTTGATAATGTGGTAGCTAAGGCTCAGGCGCTGTTGGGTTAATAGCAGCAGCATAATTTTTGGTGGGGCGGGCTTCGGGCTCGCCCCATTTTTTATAGCAGAAGGAAGTTCGGCTACGGATTCGCTTTCTTGCGATGTAACAGATGTAACGGATGGATGGAAGAAGGCTTTAGTTATCTAGGAGATAAGGAAGAAGGAAGGAAAAGCTAAAATCCTAAAATCTCAAATCGGCATATAGCAATCCTTGCAGGAGTCGTAAATTTTTTACCCCACCCCAACCCTCCCCGAAGCCGCTCGCTCGGGAGTAAGAAATTCACAAATGATGCGAGGATTGCTATAGCCTTTCGACCGAAAGATGAGGTACTCTCGGGCATAGGGAATAGGGCATAGGGAATAGGGCATAGGGAATAGGACATACCTCACCACGCTTGAGAACCGCTGTATATAGGGTTTCACTTCGTCAAATCTCACATCTTGCACCATTTTCAGCAACAGGCTTTCCGGCCCGTGAAGCGAGAGATGAATTTTCTCGCTTCACGGGCCGGAAAGCCTGTTCATAAAAGAATTATTGAGAATGGTGCAACATATGAGCTATACCCAACCTAGAGCTAGCTACAGCTTGCGAATCATTGAGAATTGCTATATTAAGACTTACGGAAGAAAAACCAGTTTCTACAACAATATTCGGTTTGGCAACGAGACCTTTATGAAGCAACCGGGTTTTTAGCCTCCCGTGCCTCCAGAACTGTATATTTCAGAGAGTTAAGATAAGTTATAAGTTATTGCGTTAAATTACTCCTTCCCCATTTCCCATTCCGTTTATGATTTGGAATTTTTTAAATCATTTGTTATTCACCGGGAATTATATTCCTCACGGCCACTGTTACCTTTGGCAGCGACAGCTAGTCGCGCTCCACATAGTTTCAGACTCTATTATTGCCCTAGCCTACTATTCAATACCGCTATCGCTAATTTATTTTATATTTCAGCGAAAAGACTTGCCCTTTCGCAATATCTTTTGGCTGTTTGCAGCCTTTATTCTCTCCTGCGGCACTACTCATGTAATGGAAGTTTGGACGCTTTGGCATCCTGTTTATTGGGTTTCTGGCATTCTAAAAATTATTACCGCCGCGATTTCTGGTTACACCGCTTTTGCATTAATTCCTTTCGTTCCCCAAGCATTAACTCTCCTGAGTCCAACTCAATTAGGGATGATCGATTCCATACTGCAAAAAGAAATAATTGAACGCCGAGAAACGGAAGCTCGCTATCAAACTTTAACTGAAGCTTCGCCGGTAGGAATATTTTATGCAGATGCTGGAGGAGACTGCTTGTATGTCAACGAGCGCTGGTGTAAAATTTCGGGAATTGCCTGTGATGAAGCTTTGGGTAAAGGGTGGTTGCAAGGCATTCATCCAGACGACCGCGAGCGAGTTTTTTCTGAATGGTATAGCGCCGCGCAGGACAAATTGCCGTTTAAATCTGAGTACCGCTTTCAAGGCATTAATCACCCTCAAATCAGTTGGGTATTCGGTCAATCTGTCGGTCAAATCGGAGAAAATGGGGAGGTTAAAAGTTATGTGTGTACTATTACTGATATTACAGAACGCAAGCAGGTAGAAGAGGAAAATCGACTGCTCAATGAAACTCTGGAGCATCGAGTTGCTGAGCGCACTGCTCAAATCGAAATTTCTAACCATCAATTGCAAAAAGAAATCGCCTACCGCGAAAAAATTGCGCTCACTTTGTTGGAATTGACGCAACTGCAAAATGCAATTCTTAATAGCGCTAACTACACAATTATTTCTACAGATCCCGACGGTACAATTAAAACATTTAATCGGGCGGCAGAGCAACTTTTAGGTTATTCGCTAGAAGAAGTAGTCGGAAAAGTCACCATAGCAATAATTCACGAGCCTCTGGAGGTCGCTCAAAGAGCTGAAGTTCTTTCTCAAGAATTGGGAGTGAAAATAGAGCCGGGAATTCAAGTATTTTTTGCCTTGCCGTGCCGGGAAATCGCGGACGAAAATGAATGGACTTACATTCGCAAAGATGGTTCGCGGTTTCCGGTACTGCTGTCGGTGACTGCCTTATTTGATAGTAACGGAAATATCACTGGTTTTTTGGGTATCGGTCAGGATATTACCGATCGCAAACAAGCTGAAAAAGAGCTGCGCGACCTCACCGCAGCCATGCAAAATGCGATGGAAGGCATTTCGCGGCTGGATATTGAGGGGCGCTACGTGAATGTTAACCGAGCTTACGCTCATCAATGCGGTTACGAACCGGAACAAATGCTTGGGCTGGAATGGCAGCTCACCGTACATCCGGGCGATATTGAGATGATGCTTTCAGCTTATCAGGAAATGGTAATTTCTGGGAAAGTAGAAGTTGAAGCTAGAGGCGTCCGGAAAAATGGCTCGTTTTTTTACAAGCAATTAACGATGGTAAAAGCTTGCGACGGACAAGGGATATTTAACGGTCATCACTGTTTTATGAAAGATATCACCGAGCGAAAACTAACGGAAAGAGCGTTGCAGGAAAGCGAATTCAAGTACAGGCAAATAGTTGAATTAGCAGAAGAAGGTATTTGGGTAATTGACAGAAATGGTCTCACAACTTACGTGAACCACGCAATGGCACGAATGCTCGGCTATAGCGAATTAGAAATGTTCGGGCGATCGCTTTTTGATTTCATGGAGGAACCGGAAAAACCACAAGCTCTCGCTCTTGTCGAGCGGCGCAGGCAAGGTATTGGTGAACAACACGAATTTAAATTCAAACGCAAGGACGGCAAAGATATTTGGACTGATATGTCTACCAGTCCAGTCATGGACTCCCAGGGGAATCTGCTGTCTTGTTGCGCCTTGGTTTACAACATTACCAGCCGCAAAGAAGCAGAGCAGCAAATGCTGCAACTTACAGAAGATTTGAAGCGTTCCAACGAGGAATTAGAACAATTTGCTTATGTTGCTTCCCACGATTTGCAAGAACCGCTCCGAGCCGTTACCAGTTACACTCAATTGCTGGCCCAGCGCTATCAAGGAAATTTGGACGATCGCGCAGATAAGTATATTAATTATATTGTCGATGGCGCCACGAGAATGCAGCAGTTAATTAACGATTTGTTGGCGTATTCGCGCCTGGGAACGAGGGGTCAGGAGTTTGAGCAGGCGGACTGCAATGCTGCTGTCGAGAAAAGTTTGTGCAATTTGCAAATTGCGATCGCCGAAAGAAAAGCTGTAATCACCTGCGACGCGATGCCAACCGTGATGGCAGATGAATCTCAACTGGTGCAATTATTCCAAAATTTGATCGGCAACGGCATCAAATTTTGTCGCCAAGATATCCCATTCATTCATATCGCTGCCCGCAGGCAAGAGAGCGAATGGCTGTTCAGCGTCCGCGATAACGGCATTGGCATCGATCCGCAGTATGCCGATCGCATTTTTATCATTTTTGCGCGCCTGCACGGACGCCGCCAATATTCCGGTACTGGCATAGGTTTGGCGATGTGCAAACGCATTGTTGAACGCCACGGCGGCCGCATCTGGGTGGAATCTCAAGAGGGAAAAGGAGCGACTTTTTACTTCACTATTCCTATAATTAGTACCTGAAGCCTCAAAGTTCACTTTTGTTTTTATACTCAAAAGGATACGCCGGTTATGAGCGATCGAAGCACTGTTAGACCTATAGAGATTCTGCTAATTGAGGATTCTCCCAGCGATGCCGATTTGGCAATAGAAGTCCTCAGTCAGGGTAAAATATTGAATAACTTGCATTTTGTGGAGGATGGAGTCGAAGCAATTAAGTTTTTGCGCCGAAAAGAACCCTATCTCAGGGTACCTCGTCCCGATTTGATTTTGCTCGATTTGCATCTGCCGAAAAAAAGCGGTATTGAAGTGCTAGAAGAAATTAAAAATGACCCAACCTTAAAATTAATTCCTGTAGTGATTCTCAGCACTTCAGCAGCTCCCGAAGATATTTTTAAGTCATACTCCCTCCACGCCAACTGTTACATAACAAAACCAGTAGACTTCGTACAATTTACTAAAGTAGTCAGGTTAATTGAGGAATTCTGGCTGGCAGTCGTCAAACTTCCTCTAAATTAAACGAACAGATACTTGGCTTATGAGCGCTATAAAAATTTTTAACCTATGGAAATTGTGCTGGTGCATGATTGGCTCAACGAGGCTGAATGGACTTTATAAAAGGTGGCGACAGCCAAAATTTAACAATTTGCACAAGAGTAGAAGATAGGGTATCAGCAATGAATTTATTGAATAAAGCAGGCTTGTCTGTTCGTGTTTATATCTCGATTTAATTCTGCTTGACTTGATTTGGTATAAAAAAAACTGTGGGTAAATATCGATCTAAATTAATTCAGCACCAAAGTTAAAAATGATTCCGGTGGTAATTATGACAACCTCAGCAGCCGATGAAGAGATGCTCAAGTTTTATGCCCTGTCAGCCCGGTGCTACATGGCTAATCGTGTGGATTTTAGTCAAGTCGCTAAGCTGGTGAGATGGATTGAGGATTGGTAGCTGGTGGTGGTGACAGTTCCCAAATAATAATTTTAAAGTTGAAAATGGCAAGGGAAAGCAAAAAAGTTTAACCTAAGATTGGTAGAGTAAAAATTTTACAGTCAAAAACGTCTAAGCTATGTGGATTAAGATTCTGTTAGTAGAAGACAATCCTGCTGATGCTGATTTGCTTGCAGAACTGTTAGAAGTATCTGTGGGCGTCCAGTGGGAACTGGTGTCTGTTGAGTTCCTGCACGAGGCGATCGCACAACTGTGCAAACAACCCTTTGATGTAGTTTTGCTCGACCTTTCTTTGCCGGACAGCCGCGGTTTGGAAACCCTAACTCGCCTGCGAGAAGTTGCTCCTGATGTGCCAATGGTGGTAATGACAGGCTTGGACGATGAGGCGATAGCCCTTGAATCAGTTCGCTTGGGAGCTCAAGACTATATTGTTAAAGGTCACATTACTACTCAATTATTAGTGCGGACGATCCGCTACGCGATCGAACGATCTCAAACATTTCAAATGCTCAGGGAAAGCGAGCGGCGCTTTCGGGCGATTTTTGACTCTTCGTTTCAGCTAACCAAGCTGCTGACTCCCGAAGGAATCGTGCTGGAAGTGAACGAGACAGCCCTCGATTTTGCCGGATTGCGATCGGAGGGTATTGTAGGCCGCCCGATTTGGGAAATGGCGATTTGGGCCCAGTCGCCACAGGTTTCCGAACAATTGCAATGCGCGATCGGCAAAGCAAGTCGCGGCGAGTTTTTCCGCAGCGAAATCGACTTGTTAGGCAAAAGCGGCCAAATTATGACTGTTGATTTCTCACTGAAACCTGTTAAAAATGAAACAGGACAAGTTTTGCTGCTGATTGCGGAAGCCCGTGACATTAGCGATCGCAAACGAGCAGAAGCGGAAATTCTCAAAGCCCTCGCACGAGAAAAGGAACTTTCAGAACTGCGAGCTAAATTTGTCACAATGGTTTCCCACGAGTTCCGCACACCTTTGACAACCATCCAATTTTCCGCTGGATTGCTGCAAGATTACAGTTCTCAGTGGTCTCAAGATAAAAAATCTACTCATTTTGTGCGGATTCAATTAGCAATTAAACGCATGACAGAGTTATTAGAAGATATCCTCGTAATTGGCAAAATAGAAGCCAATACCTTGCAGTTTCAACCGGTTTCCTTAAACCTCGAAAAATTTTGCCGTCAAGTGGTAGAAGAGCAGCAGCTCAACGACAGCAACCAACACCCGATCGCCTTTCAATATGAAGGCGGCAACTGCGAGGCTCAAATGGATGAAAAACTGCTGCAGCAAATTTTGGGAAATGTCCTCTCAAATGCCATCAAATATTCTCCCGTCGGCAGTACAGTTTCGTTGCACCTCAACTGTCAAAACAAAGAAGCTGTTTTCCAAGTTCAAGACCAGGGCATCGGCATTCCCCAAGCCGATCGAGAGCGGATCTTAGAAACTTTTTACCGAGCTCAAAATGTCGGCACTATTTCGGGAACAGGTCTCGGTTTAGCAATTGTGAAGAGGGCTGTGGAACTTCACGACGGTCAACTCGCGATCGACAGTCAAGAAGGAAAAGGCACAACTTTCACTATTACCTTGCCTTTAATTTGCGCTCCAGTCAATAACAACTGAATTATCAACTATATATATCCGCAATTTAACGATTGATTAAGCGCCTAAAAAACAAAACTATCAAGTATCTGAACTCAGAATTTGTCCAACAAACTACTAACAAAAAGGAGCTATCACCGTGGCTAAAATTTTGGTAATAGAAGATGAAGAATCGATTAGAGAAAATATTTTAGATTTGCTGGAAGCCGAGAATTTTGAAGGAATAGGAGCGATTAACGGGAAAGTCGGCATCAAATTGGCGATCGAACAAATCCCGGATTTAATTTTGTGCGACATGATGATGCCGGAAGTAGACGGTCACGGCGTCATCAAAGCTTTGCGATCCGAACCCTTGACTGCCACAATTCCGTTTATTTTCCTCACAGCCAAAGCCGATAAAGTTGACGTTCGCACGGGCATGGAACTGGGAGCTGATGATTACATTACTAAGCCGTGTACGCCGCAAGAACTGCTAAAAGCGATTACTATTAGACTTGAAAAACAAAAAACAATTAGCCGACAATCTCAAAAAACGCTAGACGAATTACGCACTAATATTAGTATGTCGCTGCCCCACGAATTGCGGACTCCTTTGAATGCAATCCTGGGTTTTTCTGAGCTAATATTGTCAGAATATCAGGTTTTAGAGGAATCAGATATCTTAGAGATGATCGGTCAAATTCAAACTTCCGGTCATCGCTTGTATCGACTGATTCAGAACTTTTTGCTGTATGCGGAACTGGAGATAGCAGCCACAAATCCCGAACTGCTAAACGAGATGCGAAACAGCGAATTTAGCTGTGTAAAATCTTTGCTGAGTCAAAAAGCGCTGCAGCAAGCAAAACACGCGAATAGAAGCGACGATTTACAATTAAACTTGCAAGATTCGTCGGTAGCTATGGATTCTGTCCGACTCGCAAAAATTGTTGAAGAACTATTGGACAATGCCTTCAAATTTTCTTTAGAAGGAACCCCTGTTTTATTAAGCACTTTCGTCGAAAATCAGACTTTTGTTCTGTCTGTTACAGACAAAGGCCGCGGCATGACTGCCGATCAGATTGCACAGCTAGAAGCTTACAGGCAATTCGATCGCAAACTTTACCAACAAGCAGGTTTGGGATTGGGGCTGGCTATTGTTCAACGCCTTGTAGAATTGCACGGAGGAGAATTTAAAATAGAAAGTTTGCCGCAGCAAGAAACCATAGTTTGCGTTTCCCTGCCTGTCTAAACAATGATTATTCCAGTTTCCAAAAAGAATACAACTGTAGGCACACTCCGAAGCATTATAGCATAAGTCATTCCCTATTCTCAAATCTCAACTCTCAAATGGTATTATGCAGGAGCGATCGCTCCTTTCAGACACCGCTGCATATAAATTTGAGCTACCTTATCATTAGGGTTGATTTCCAAGCAGGCCGAAAACAATCTTATAGCTTCGCCACACTTGTCAGTATTGTAGAGTACCAAAGCTTGCTCAAAGATTGTCTTTGTCTCTAACTTTTTCTGTCGTAACTCTGGCGGATCGGCCGCAAATACTTCATACAGTGTTACCATTCGCGATTTGCCTTTAACTGTTACGCGATCGATCAACCTCAAATCATAAATATTATTTAACTGTATAAAAGTATTGTGAGTAATTAACATCGAAACTCCATACTCTTTTGTCAAATTTTCCACACGAGAGGCTAAGTTTACCGCATCGCTAATCACCGTGCTGTCCATCCGACTTTGACCGCCAACCGTGCCTAACATCAAAGAACCCGTATTGATGCCAATGCCAATTTGCAGCGGCGGGCAATCGGATCGAGTGCGACTAATATTATACTCCTTAAGCTGTTCTAGCATTGCAATTCCAGCTTTCACAGCATGATCCGCACTGCCATCAAACAGCGCCATAATCGCATCGCCCATGTATTTATCAATAAAACCAAAATTGTCAGTAATTGCCGGTTCCATCCGCGACAAATAACCATTAATAAATTGAAAATTTTCTTCGGGATTCATCCTTTCCGAAAGAGAAGTGAAATCGCGGATATCTGAAAACAGCACCGACATTTCTTTCTGTACCTGATCGCCTAATTTGACTTCCAGAATACTTTCATATCCCAGAAAGTGTAGAAACTCGTGCGGCACAAACCGCCCGTAAGCATCTGTTAATTTTTCTTCTGCTGCTAAAGCTTTTTGCAACTCGTCTGTGAATTGGCGGCGCTCGGTTTCTACCTCTAGACGTTCCGTGATGTCTTGAAAAGCGGCGATCGCGTAAACTATGTTTTTCCGTTCGTCGTAGATTGGAGTCGCCCAAACCTCGATCGGCACAATCCGATCCGACCCATGAATTTCTAGATCGTCCATACGCACAAATTCTCCCCGCAACGCCCGAACAATCGGTTGGCTATCCCTCGGATACAATTGATTAGTTCCAGCGTCGTAAAAATTATAAGCTTCAGGAAATTGGTCAGTACCCCCATCAAAAATTAAACCTTGGGCTAGTATCCTTTCGCCCCAAGAATTCATGTAAAAAGGTTTACCCTTACCATCGACAACAAATATTCCCACTGGCATCGCTTCCAGGAATTGAGTCAATCGGCTTTCGTTTTCTGACAGTGCCTCATTTAACTTTTCCTCGGCTGCTAAAGCTTTTTCTAAATCATTAGTAAACCTGATTCGTTCCACTTCCACCTGTCTTTGCAAACTAATATCCTTAGCAAAACCCTGATAGTAAAGCACTTCACCGTTAGCATCGTAAACTGTGCGCGCATACTCAGAAATCCAGATAATGCTGCCATCTCGACAGTAAACCTGAGACTCAAACTCACACAGAGTACCGTGCTGTTTCATCAGCGCCAAAAACTCTTGACGGCGGTTCGGTTCCACGTACAATTGCTGCTGAATATCATTAATACTTTCTATCAATTCTGACGCGGAATCGTAGCCGTAAATTTCCGCCAGAGCAGGATTCGCACTGATAAAATGTCCGTCTGGAGTCGTCTGAAAAATACCTTCTAGAGCATTTTCAAATATCCCGCGATACTTCTCTTCAGCTTGAATTAGCGCCGCTTCAGCTTCCTTGCGTTCAGTTATGTCACTAAAAGCAATAATCGCATAGGAAATGTCGCCTGTAGGATCGTAAATTGGAGTTGCCCAACTCTCTACAGGAATAATCTTATTAGCTGTACGAATTTCTATACCCTCAGTCCGCACATTTTCGCCCCGAAGCGCCCGCATAATTGGCAATTCTTCCACGGGGCATCTCTGATTAGTCCCGGCTTTATAGAATTGATAAATTGCTGCTTTTTGCTCTGAATTAATATGCGGCACAGTGCCTTTGCCAAATACATCCCGCGCTTTCTGGTTAGCATAGAAAGATTGCCCGTTTGCATCAAGTACGCACACGCCCAATGGCATAGCTTCTAGATATTGCGTCAAGCGACTTTCGTTTTCATGAAGTTTGGCAATCAGCATCGCCTGCTTGCGGTTTAATTTTACCAACTCCTGATTCATTTCCTGAAGTTCTCTTTGTTTTTCCGCTAATTGTTTATCTTGAAAATATCTATATATGGCCTCAGTGACAGTTAATTTTAAGTCATCACATTGCCAAGGTTTAGGTATATATCGGTACAATTTAGCATAGTTAATAGCATTGGCTACCGCCTCCAAATCTGCCTGCCCCGTCAGCATGATCTTGAGACAGTTCGGCGAGATAGCATGAACGCTCCTTAATAGTTCGTCTCCTTTCATACTAGGCATGATATGATCCGAAATAACCAAAGGAACTTCATACTGTTCTGCTAACAGTTCTGACAGCAACTCTAAAGCTTCTTCGCCACTTTGGGCCGTTTCAATTAAATATTTATCTTGAAAAGCTTTTAGCAGGTCTATTTCCAGACTATCGAGTATAGTCTGCTCATCATCGACACAAATAATGACTGGTTTTTTCATAAATTTCCTAGACCAGACTTAATCGCTTCAATTAATTCTTGATTTCGCCAAGGTTTTTCTATAAAAGCATGAAGATTTGCTTGAGTTTTTGTGCGTTCGATTGCTTCTTTGTCTGCTTGTCCTGTCAGCATCACTGTCACAATTTGCGGATATTTTTGATGAATTTTAATCAGCAACTCATCTCCTTTCATTCCGGGCATCAACCAATCAGAGACAATTACTAAAATTTTAACTTCAGCTTCACATAGCTCTTCAATAATTTCCAGGGCTTCGGCAGCACTTTCAGCAAATTCGCAAAGATATTTACCGTTAAATGCCTGTTGCAGTTCAATTTCCAGACTTTCCAACACTCCTACTTCATCGTCCACACACAAAATTGCTGATTTAGACATCGCTAGTTTCCTTCTTTAGTGTGGCAGGGTGAACCCCCGTGGGCAGTACACCGTTTTCCAAATTCTACATTCTGCGCGGGTAGACTGCAAATTTTCGCCCCAGACTTCAGTCTCCGGCACTTTACCTACTCAGTTAAATTAATCGGCAAAGACACGGTAAATGCTGTTTTACCGGGCATCGACTGCACATCAATTTTACCCTGATGTTTTTCAATTATTTTTTTGACAATATCCAGTCCCAACCCGCTGCCTTCTCCCGCAGGTTTGGTAGTAAAAAAAGGCTCAAAAATTTTCGGAATAATCTCTGGTTGAATCCCCTTACCGCTGTCAATAATTTTTACCAACACGCTGGTATCTTGTTGTACCGCGTCAATTGTTAAAGTTCCTTGATTGTCCATTGCTTGTAAGGCATTGTGAATTAAATTTGTCCAAACTTGATTGAGTTCGTCGGGATAACACAGTACCACAGGCAATTTATCTTGATAGTTTCTGATGACTTCCACACCCTGCTTGATTTGGTTTTGATAAAGAGTTAATACAGTTTCAATTCCATCCGTAATATTCACCTGTATTTTTTCCCCATTTACATCGTAACGCGCATAATTTTTCAGAGCAAAGACGACTTTTGCAGCGCGTTCAGTAGCGGTAGCGATGGTTCTGGCGCTTCTGTGAATGCTAGCAAACTCGTAGGCTGTTTTGATAATATTTTCGCTGTCAGGATCTTTTAGCAACGACAAGAATTCTTGCAGATTTCCTTGCAATCCGATATTGACTAAAATACTAGCAAGGCTGTCAGCATTGTCAATGCCTTCCGACTCTAGTTGCTGCTTCACGCCTTTTTTCAAAATTCGTTTTTCTCTAGTAGATAAAGAGTAATTTTGTTGACTAGAACTGTACATCAAACGCAAGAAGTCGTGCTGGCGTTCTGCTGACAGTTCTTTAAAAAAAACTGGCAAACTTTCGAGATTGTTATCCAAAAAGCTGGTAATATTTCCAATAGACGATCGAATCGCCCCCAGCGGCGTATTAATTTCGTGAGCAATGCCCGCAATTAGTTGCCCTAATGCTGCCATTTTTTCTGATTGCACTAATTGATTCTGAGTAGCTTGCAGTTGCTCTAAAGTGAGGGTCAGTTCATCGTTTTTTTGTTGGAGCTTTTTTTGCAACTGGCACATTGCTAAATGGGTTTCTACCCTAACTAGAACCTCTTCCACCTGAAAGGGCTTGGTAATATAATCTACCCCGCCCACAGCAAAGGCTTTGACCTTATCAAGTACGTCATTAATCGCGCTAATAAAAATTACCGGAATGTCGCGAGTGCGTTCATCAGCTTTGATCTTTTCGCAAACTTCATACCCATTCATTTCGGGCATCATAATATCCAGCAAAATCAAATCGGGAGGCATACCTTTTGCCGCCGAAAGCGCTAAATCGCCGCTAGGTACGGGGCGGACTTTATAGCCTTTGCTATTCAAAATTCCGGCTAGCAGCCGCAAATTAGCTGGGGTGTCGTCAACTACTAAAATATTACCGCGATCGGTGCTAAGAATGTTGTTATTCATGTGATATTGCTTGAGATATTAACTTTAAAACTTTGTCGTACTCAAAATTTTCTATACAATTTGCGATCGCACTTGCCGTTACTGCATCCTTTAATCTAATTTGCTCGATCGAGCTATCAATTAAATCCATATCTGCATTCAGTATCGCTAGCTTTAAATCAGCTACCAGCGACTCAGGCAATTTTACGAAATCAGCCGCACTCATTGCGCGATCGCCCTCTTTGATTGCCGATAAATTAGTGTGACCCGGATCTTCATAAATATAGCGCACTCCGATATGTTTGTGCATAGCATCAAAAATATCGGCTTCCCGGAAAGGCTTCCGCAGAAAAGCATCGCAGCCCGCCGATAAAATAACTGCCCGTTCTTCCTCCAAAACGCTCGCTGTCAGCGCAATAATTGCAGTAGCTTGACCTTTAATAGTACGTTTAATGTATTGCGTAGCTTCGTAGCCGTCCATCACAGGCATTCTCATGTCCATCCAAATTAGATGCGGTTCCCAACTATCCCAAATCTCAATAGCTTCTTGACCGTTAGTAGCTTCTTTTAGTTCAAAACCCAGAGGCGAGAGGATTTTAATTAACAGTTGGCGGTTGAGCTGTTTATCGTCTACTATCAAAATTCGATAGGTGTGTTGGTTGGGAACCAGAGCTATAACATTCCGGCTCGGTTTTAGGCTTTCAATATCAGCCGCATCTACCGCAATAACTTGAATGTCAAACTTAAAATTAGTTCCCTTACCAACAGCAGAACAGACGCTCATTTCGCCGCCCATTAATTCCACAAATTGGCGACTGATTGGCAATCCCAACCCGGTACCTTCTTGCGAATCTTTGCCTGTCTTGGTTTGCACGAAAGGTTCAAAAATATCGTCTAATTCATTGGTAGCAATACCGGGACCAGTATCCTCGACTTCAAAATGAAGGAAGAAGGAAGAGGTAGAAGCTGCATCGTCATTTGGGGTGGCAATAATCTGGTTGTTCGACTGACAGATTTGAGATATTTTAATATCATTAATTGCGGAATTTTCTGTACTTTTTGGTACTTCCGAGGGTTCAAAATTCCCCCCTTCTGGCTGCTGATTTCGGCCTAATGACTGTTTGCTAACTCTGACCGCTACACCGCCCTCATGGGTAAATTTAAGAGAGTTATTGAGCAGATTAATTAAGATTTGCCGCAACTTTAACTCGTCAGTTTCTATGTATTGTGGCACATCGGGACTGCGGTCAAAAACCAACTGCAATTGCTTGTCATGTGCTTTGAGTTGAAACATATCTTCCAAGTCGTTTAGCAGGCGATAGAGGTCGATTTTATGGGGATTGAGGGTGGTGCGCCCCGATTCAATTTTCGATAAATCCAGCACGTTATTAATCAGGGTAAGGAGGTGTTCTCCGCTGCTCCTAATTATGCTAATATTTTCTTGATGTTCTGGGGATAGAGTTTGGCTGCGAGTCATCAGTTGGGAAAAGCCGAGAATTGCATTGAGAGGCGATCGCAATTCGTGGCTCATATTAGCAAGAAAAGTGCTTTTAGCTTGATTCGCTACTTCCGCTTTGTCTTTAGCTACAGCCAATTCTGCCGTCCGCTCTTGCACTCGCTGTTCTAAAGTTTCAAAAGATTGTTGCAGTTGTTGAGCCATGCTGTTAAATGACTTGGCTAATTCCCCCAATTCGTCGGAGCGTTCGCTTTCTACTGTTTTGTCCCATTCACCTTTAGCAATATTTTTGGCTGCTGTATTTAAGCTCAAAATAGGATTTGTCACCCACTGAGAAGTCTGAATGCCGATCGCCACAGCTACTCCTAAAGCTGCGAAACAAAGCAAAACCGCTGTGCGGGTATTGGCATCGATTTCTTTGGTGAAATCTGCTTCGGGAACAACTACGACAATCAGCCAATCTAAACCTTTGCCGTCTTGAAACGGCAGGACTTTTAAAAATTGCCGCTTGTCATCTATTTCAAAGCTCAATAACTCGGATTTTTTAATTTGGTCTAACTTTTTAAAGTTTGCAGTCAAATATTTAGCTGTCGCTTGAGTAAAAGGGTTGCTGCTTTCTGTAACTTTAAACAATAGTTTTTTATTACCTTTGGTGCGAAAGGGTGTTTCGGCGGTGGAAGTTGCTAACAAAGTACCCTGGCGATCGATAATAAATGTTTGACCGGATTTGCCAACTTTGAGACTGTTGAGAAATCTCCCAAGATGGTCGAGACGCAAGGCAGTAAATAAGACTCCTTCTAGCTGATTTTTTTCGCTGTATACGGGTTGGAGAGCGCTGATAAGTAATGTCGGCTCTAGTAAGGAAACAAAAACCGAACTCCAAGTAGGTTTACCGACTATTACGGCTTTTTTGTACGCAGGATGTTGCCGATTATCATAGTTTTTGGCAATGGTAGTAACTGTAGTGCGATCGCCTCGCTCGTTCGTATTGTAAGAATTAAAATTTAACCCAGTAGATGTTTCTATCACATTAATCATTCGGGAGCCGTTAGACAGTTGTTCACCAGCTCTATAATCTCCCTTATTGTTGCCAACGGAGGTAAAATTGATATATGGATATAATTGTACTTGCCGCCAAAGATATTTCTCCCAAGCTGATAATTTTTCCATTTTTAACAAGCCGAGCTTGACAGCATCCAGCTTGGTTTGATTGATTTCATGGGGAGTTGTCAGGTAAACTTGCAGGTTTTGCTCGACACGCAAACTCACCTCGCTCATTAACTGACTGGCAAGGTTATTAACTGCTTTTTGTCCGTTTCTAAAAGACAGATATCCTACGAGTCCCACGGCTCCCACGATTTGCAATACAAATGGAACTATCAGAACAGTTCGCAGCGGTAATTTGTCTAAAATTTTAGAAACCATAAGATTGAGGGGTTTGGTGAACTTAGTCTAGAACCCTATTTGCACAACTGGTCTTAACAGCAGCACCATTTATTTACTGCCGCTTAGCTAGGGGGAATAGATGCAGGCTATTTTAGCTGTGGTAGATGCTCGACCCCGATCGAATGTGAACCTAATGTTTGCTCGATTAAAGTCTATTATTTTACCCATTGTCGTATTATTGTTGCCATTTACGTAAAAGTTGCAGTCTTTGGCTTCGAGAACAGTCTGATATTCGATCGCGCGGGCGAGTTTAACCCGCTTGACCCATGCGGTTTGGAGGTCGGGCAGGAAATTTGCGATCGGCACTCGCCATTTTCCGCAAGATGTGTTATACTGTAAAAAGTCGAGGGCACGTAGCTCAGTGGATAGAGCATCAGGTTCCGGTCCTGAGGGTCGGGGGTTCAAATCCCTCCGTGCTCACTGAAATTTATAAAATGACTGATTTTGAGAGACCGGGGACAAATTTTTATCCTCGGTCTCAATTATTGTGATTTAAGCGTCAGTGTCAAAAATCGAATCGCCGCTGTAGTCGCAGGTAGCGGACTGATTGCGCCCCTGTTGCTTGGCACGGTATAGTGAACGATCGGCGATCGCAATCAAGTCAGCCGATGATAGTTCCGAAATCGGAATCAAGTTGGCGATACCCATACTAATAGTAACTACATCGCTCACATCAGAGGTTTTGTGAGGAATATGTAAAGCTTGAATAGCAGCGTGAATCCGTTTGGCCACCGCACTCGCTCCTTCAATATCTGTATTAGGCAAAATGATGCCAAATTCTTCTCCGCCGTAACGCGCCACCAAATCCGCCGGACGGTACACCACCTCTTGCACAGTCTGAGCAAGTTTGAACAGACAATTATCCCCCATTTGATGACCGTAGCAATCATTATAACGTTTGAAATAATCCACATCAAACAACAAAAGAGAAATAGGTTTTTGTTCCCGGTATAGCCGCTGCCATTCATGCTCTAAGCGGTCATTAAAACAGCGGCGATTAGCAATTTGAGTCAACCCATCAATATTTACCACTTGTTCTAAAAGGTGAGTAGCGCGGGCTAGCTCTTCGTTAGAGAGTGCCAGTTGTTGATTAATTTCTCTCATGCGCGCTTGGGCCTGCTGCCTTTCTGCCAATTCCTTCTGTAACTTCTGAAAAATATCCGCTTGTTTAATGGCGATCGCTAACTGATTAGCAATCTGTTTAACAAGGTCAACTTCAAATTCTTCCCATTGGCGAGGAGCAGAACATTGATGAATACATAACAACCCCCACAAATCTTGTCCATTCAGCAACGGCGCAACTAAATTAGCTCGAACCGGAAATTTTTTCCAAAGAGCGCGGTAACAGTGTTGAAGGTCAATCTTATTGATATCTTCAACTACCTGAATTATCCCTGCTTGATATGAATCAGGATCTTGTTCACCACCACACGAGTCGTTAAATTGATTTCTGCTTACCAATTTACATCCTTCGGCTACGGATTCTGAAACCAACTCACCATATCCAAAATTACTGTCAGGATCGAACTTAAATATGCCGACGCGCTCGGCATCAAGAAACAGGCGAATCTCCTGCGAAGCAATCTCAAAAATTGTAGACAAATCAAGAGATTGACGGATGTGTTGAGTAATTTCTTGAAGTAATATCGCCTTGTCGTACAGTTGCCGCAGGGCTATTTCCGCTTGCTTTTGGGCGAGAATAGCTGCCTCTGCTGCTTTTTTGGCTTTAATAATTTCACCTTCGTACAGGATACGCTGGCGGATACATATCAAAATGCAATCGTTGACGAAGTTTCCTCCCTGATTCCGACGCACAGCGTTGATCAGCATGGGTATATCACTACCCTGCTTTGACCTTAATGAGAAGTAAATTTCCTCTACTTTACCGTCGAGCTTTAACAGGGGGAAGAAATGGGTTTGAAAAAAAATCTTGCTGGCTATTGGCAGAATGGATTCCATCTTCTGTCCCCGCAGTTCATCGCTTTCGTATCCGAGTAATTGCAGTAATGTGGCGTTGACCATTACGATCGTACCATCGTCAGCAAACGAGAGGAATCCACAGGGTGACGTGTTGAGTCGCTCGTCTATTTGGTAGGTCATGTTTGCATACAAATCAGGTAGTATGAGGTACACTCAAATACTCCTTAATCATCTCGATCGTCTCTTGTGGATGACTCAGGTGGGGGCAATGTCCCGTAGCTTTCATCAGCCGTAGCGTACTTTTAGGTAGGTGGCGGTGGAGGTAATGCCCTACCTCGGTGGGAGCAATCACGTCATCAGCACATTGCAATATCAGTGAAGGTACTGATACCTTGGGTAAATCACTGCGATTGTCAGAGTAAAAAGTTACTTCGGCAAAGCGACTTGCAATCACCGGATCGGTGGAGCAAAAACTTGTCTCAAGTTCCTCACTTAACTCAGGACGATCCTGATTCTGCATCACCATTGGCGCCAGAAAGCTTGCCCAACCAATGTAATTTTTCTCCATAATATCGAGGAGATCCTCAATATCTTTGCGATCGAACCCTCCGTAATAATTTGGTAAATCATTGATGTAGCAGGGTGAAGGCCCTAGGAGAATCAGGCGATTAAAGTAATTAGGAGCTTGAATAGAGGACAGGATGCCGATAATACTGCTGACCGAATGACCGACAAAAATCACATCAGCCAACGCCAATTCTTCACAAATATCGAGGACATCCTGAACATACCCATTGAGGTCGCTGTAACGTTCATAACTGTACGCACTAATATCAGACTTTCCAGAACCTACATAATCAAATAGGATGATTTTGTAGTCCTTCTCGAAGGCCAGTGTTACGAAACGCCACATATTTTGATCGCACCCAAATCCATGAGCAAACATCATCGTCTGGGTGCCTTGTCCAAACACTTTTATATTATTCCGTAAGAAAATATTTTTAGTCATTTGAGCGACACGAGCATTAAATTGATTATAAGACTTTTGCGCGCTTTCATGAGGGAGAATTGCCGATCCCACATAGTCGTAGACAACAATTCAGGATGTCGGATTAATTGAATGGCAACCTCAGCAATGGCAGGCTTCCTCAACATATAACGCTGCCCGATTTCCTAGGTGCTCGCTTGTAACTATTCCCATTTCGCTGGGGTTTCCATTCCTTCGGCAATTATGCTCAGATTTAAGCCATCTGGGATTGCAACTATGGCTTTGGCAATTCCGCGATCGCTCGGATCGCTGGCTAAATCGCCCACAAATGAGCGATCGATTTTGAGCGACTTCACCGGAAAATTTTTCAGGTTGTTAAAAGCAGCATAGCCAGTCCAAAATCATCGACATAAATGCCAATACCATGCTCCGATAATTGGCTCAAAAGATTGTAGGTAATGTGAACATTAAGCATCTTGACAGTTTCCGTAATCTCTAGCTATAGATATTTTGGCTTCATCTCGGTGCGCTCAACAATGCGATCGCTCTTAGCGATTAAAGTCGGTTGGCTGAGTTGACGTGCCGACAGATTCACCGCGATCTTAGGAAGAATTAGTCCTGCTGCTAGGCACTGCTGATATTGCCAGCCAGCTTGCTCTCAAACCCATTTGCCCCATGCCAACATCAATCCAGTTTTTTCGGCGATGCGAATAAATCGATGGTCATGAACCCAAGCTAGCTCAGGACAATACCCTCCTACTATAACTTTAACACCAGCAAGGCTACCTGTTTGCCAATCGAGCTGAGGTTGAGCGTACAGGAAGCCTTCACCTTCCAAGCACAATTCAAAGAATTTGCGATCGCCAGGGTATTGGATTTGGCCCAAGGTATGGTGGCCGTGTAAAAACTATAGGTATTGGGCCCGATACCTTAACGTAATATAGGGAAATATCGGCATTTTTGACCAAGCTATCGAAATTCTTTTCATCTTGTGGATCTAGGGAGACGCCAATACTGGTGATGAGGTGTAAATAATGATTTTTGAGAATAAAATTACTTTTAATATTTTTTTAGAGGCAATCCCCCGTGATTCCGCTAATTTAGGGGTAGTAAGGATAGGCACGACGCGGCACCTGCTAAGCCAGAAAGATTTTCTGGTATGTTCGACAATCGGATTGGGACAGGATTTTATGATTTTTGAGATGTGATTGAAATATACAATTTAGAGGGACAACAGCTTACCCCTAGATTTTTAGCACAACCTATTGAGTGGGATTGCTATAGCAAAAGGCGCTGATGAAGAAGGCAATAAAAGCTCATATTTCAGCACTTAAGAACATCCAAAACATTGTCGCGGTTGCTATAAATGTTTACAAACTCCTCAAATTAAAAAAGTTGGGTTTCCTAGCTCAACCCAACCTACTTTTAACAACGACCAATCACTGCTAACTCTCAAATATCCTCATCGTCTTGACCTTGCACACCCTGGAGAATCCGCGATAGCTCACTCTTCTCATTAATCGTAATCCGACTAGGAGAACCGCTGATAATCCGTTCGTAACCACTGAACGAATCTTTAATTTGGGGCCCTCTTTCAGTAATCGTGTATTCTCGAATTCCTTTGTCGTGCCACGAACCGCGCATCTTAAACACATTAATTGCCCGCGACATTTCTCCTCGAATCTCTACATACTGCAGCATGATAATCGTGTCAGTAATCGTAGAAATATGAGAGTCCGTAATCGAATGAGAACCCATAAAATGGTCGCTTGTATTCGTGAAAAAGCCGGTTATTTCTTCCTGCTTCGCAAAACCTGTCACTCCAATCACAAATTGCCTGAAAGCATTATTGCTGACACCCCTAGCTAACGCCGACAGCGAGTCTATAGCAATTCGAGAAGGTTTGAACTCAGCAATTTCTGATTTAATACTCTGCAAGTGGTCTTCCAAACCCGCCGATTCTGGGTAAGTGCACAACAGCTTCAGCAGTCCTTTCTCTTCCATTTCCTCAAAATCAATACCCCAAGAATAAGCATTGCGGAACAACTGGGCCCGCGACTCTTCATAGGCAAAAAGCAGCGCCCGATTGCCGTTCATACAAGCATTCTGCAAGAACTTGCTCACCAATAGCGTTTTGCCTGTTCCCGTTGCACCCGTAGCCAAAATAATTGAGTCTTTGAAGAAACCGCCACCGCACATCTCGTCGAGAGTTTTATCGCCGGAAGAAACCCGCACGTTGGAAGACTTTTGAGTTAATCGCATCGCCCCCAATGGGAAAATATTAATTCCGTCATTAGTCATAGTAAAAGGATATTCGCCCTTCATGTGAGTTGTACCGCGCAACTTCAAAATTTCGATGGTGCGGCGGCGGCGTTCTCCTTCCAATACGTTGCGAACAATCACCACATTATCCGACACAAACTCTTCCACCCCAAACCGCGCCACGGGGCCGTATTCTTCCACCCGTTCCGTCGTCATAACTGTAGTTGCTCCGACTTGTTTGAGGCGCGCAACTAAGCGAAAAATTTCTCGGCGCACCACCGATGCAGCGTCGTACTGCTGAAATACGGCGGTAACAGAATCTATTGAAACCCGCTTGGCTTTGTACTTGCGAATGGCGTACTGGATTCGCTCAATTAAGGCTGATAAATCAAAATTTCCTACGATATCTTGACCTTCCGGATCGGGGGAAGCGTCCAAAATAAATAGCTTGCCTTCCTCGATTAACTGTGCCAGATCCCAACCGAAACTGCAAGCATTTTTAATAATATCTGTCGGAGATTCTTCAAAAGTTACGAAAACTCCAGGTTCGTCAAAATGGGTAATTCCGTTATAGAGAAATTGTACCGCAAATAAAGTTTTTCCGGTTCCTGACGTGCCGCTGACTAGGGTGGTTCTGCCGAGTGGCATTCCGCCGTGACTGATGTCATCGAAACCCTCAATCATCGTGCGAATTTTTTCAACTCCTGCCGTTACCAATCCTTGTCGTTTAACCGTTTGACTAATTTCATTCATGTCGATTTTTGTCAACTCTCAGTATTCTTTAGTTGTCACTCATTAACCGCCGATCATGAGTCTTTGTACCCAGCTTTTAGTTTTGGCTCTTGCTCAATAACTAATGACTGCTGACTGCTGACTAATGACCCCGCCCAAAAACTGATACCGTGCCACGTACTCTTGTCGTGGAAAGATAAAAATTTTAGACTTTTGTTTAACCTCCCAGATTCATCTGTTGAGTAAATCTAAAATCTAAAATCGTTTGACGCTCGCGCTCGCCGAACGTGTCACGCCAAACCGAAGTCTCAAATCTAAAATCGACTGACTCTCACCTGATTATCTTATGAATTCAGGTCTTCTTCGCGAAGTTCTTCATAGAGCAAATCTAATCCTATCAGAACTTTCTCACGATCGGACAAATCGCCAATAATTTTTCGCACCGGCGGCGGCAGGATTTTGGCCAGCGTCGGGGTTGCCAATATTTTGTCCTCTTCTGCTAGCTGAGGATTTTTGAGAACATCTATGACTTTCAGCGCGTAGACGCCTTGAAATTCTTGTTCTAGGATGTCCTTTAGGGTTTTTAAAGCTCGCACTGAGTTGGGAGTATTCCCCGCAACGTATAGCTTCAGAACGTAGGTTTTCTTCAGAGGACTCATGAACTTTTTTAAATGTTGAGTATTAGTTGTCAGATGTTAGTTGTAGTTGTTATTTGTCTTAAATCCGCTGTTCTTTGTTATTTTATAATAATTTCAGCCTCGCGCGGCCGTTTGTCTGCTCCTTTCTTTTTTGTTAGATTCTACCTTCTACCTTTTCTTTCTTAAATTATGCCGAATCCCTTCTACATTCTACCTTGAGAGGTCTCTTTCGGAATCGATCGCCGATACATCTCGCACATATGAGCGATCGCGTCAATCAGAGTCAAACGGTAATCAAGCAATATTTCCTCGTTGCGCCCTTCTAATTTTAGCTGTTTAGCAAACTCGTCCATCAATTCCATGTGAATTTCTACAATTTGAGTCACGGGAACGTCAGCAAAAAAAGCCAAATTCACAAATTCATCTATTTGATTGTTGACCGCAGCATCTTGAGAAAAATAATTCAAAACGATGTCGCGATAGCTTGACTTGAGTTGCTCCAAAAACTTTTGCTTCTCCGATCCCGACAGATTTCTCAAAAAAATCTGGGAATTTCTTTTATAATACACACCTAAGTATCCTAATCGCTCCCGTAATTTTTCCGCCAGTCGCCGCTGCTGTCGGCTGAGCAAACTTTGAGCAGTCAATTGGGCTGTCGCATCGACCGTTACGGATTGGTAATTGACAGGAACCGGAGTTGAAAGTTTCAGAAATTGTGCGATCGCCCGATCGATACCGGCAGCTATTTCGCTCGATCGAGCGATTGCCAGTTGCACCTCAGCAGCGTGATAAAAAAAAGCACAGCTTTCGTCTTGACTCTGGTTGGCGGTACTGGCTGCGGCCTCACAACCATCTGAATATGGTGCTTCGGGCCGGCCATCTACGTGCGCGTGAGGCGAAAATATTACAGCAGGCAAAAAGATCGATCGTTCTTGCAGCTTGCCCAGAAGCGATCGCAGATCCCCATCCACCTCCAAAACCAAACAATCAAGGTGATAATTGTGTTTAAGGAACCCCAAAAGCTCCACTGCCGACTTAATGTGCGTTAAAGCATAGCGTTCGCCTCTCAAAAGCTCGATCGCAGAGGCTGCGATTTCCTCGGAGCGGACAAAAATACCGATAGACAGTTGAGGAAGCAAAGCTGTAGGTGCACCACCTAAGTTGCCTGAAAGTGCTGGATCGCTCAGAGTTGATATCTCCTTTACAAAAAACTTAACATTTTAACAATCATCTCAACATTTATTTTAACCAATCTTAACCGCAAAATAAGTGACGATCTTCTAGCACAGCAATAATCAAATTTTACTCTGTGGTTTTTGTGTCAAGCACCCTGAGCGTGATTTCTGCAATTAAGCTTAAGCCTTAAAATAATTGCTAGTCGCCTCAAATCAGGCGTAGGCATCGAACTCCCCGGTCTCGGCGCAGATACCGAGCCTGATAGCGAACTGATATAAAACAAATAAGATAGAGAAATCCGCAGCTACATTGAGCATCAAAAATATTACTGCTCTCGCGAGCAGACTCCCAGGTTTGTTATGCCACTCACCACCCCCAGTCTCAAAAATTTTATCGAGCCAGTGCCGCTGTGCCTCCAAACGGGTGCGCTAGAATCGCTGCAGTCAATTTTCAAATCCTGCAACTGCGATCGAGTCGCAATAGTCAACGAACAGCTACAGCCCCTGGGATTAGTTTACCTCCGCAGCCTTTGGGCTTGGGGAGCCGATCGCACAAACGACGGGCAGCAACCTTTGTCAGAAAGCCAGATCGCGATCGAACCAGTCAGGGCATTACCCGGCGCGATGAGCGTCAGCGAATTCTGGCAGTACCTGCAAACAGAGGAACTGAACGCCCCAGCCCGGTCAAACCGCGAAACCGCCGGCATTTCATCCAACAACCCGATCGCCCTCACAGATGCCAGCGGTCAATTTTTAGGAATGCTCGACAGCCTGAGCCTGCTGCAATTCGCCGCACTTAACAGCAGCTCGCTCTGCAGCCTCACAGAGCCGGCAACAGCCGTCAAAGAAATCGAATTAAAACCGGTTTCCGAAGCCATCGCCACGGCCCTAGACGCTCAAGTGCGCTTTCTAGAAGCAGGATTGAAACCTTCGGAAAACCTGAACTCCCTAGTCCAACTGTTGGAAAAACTGCCCCTGCCCCTGAGATTGCAAACCCCTACCGCACAAATAGTCAGCCAAAACGCAGCGTGGCGGATTTTGCTGGGAGCCGGCCCAGAACCAGTTCCAGAACCAGCAGCAAATTTGGGCAAACACTCGCCCCGCAAACCCAGCCATTTAACAAGCAAATACAAGAGCGTGCAGTTAGAGGCGATCGCCAAAGAATGCAGGAGCCTAGTAGGAGCAAGTAGATCGGGCGATTCCCTGCGGGATAGCTTGGCCGCGCGCGATTCAACCGCAGCCACCAGTTGCCCGCTGCCCCTCTACGCCGCCGCCTCCCCCTCAACCTTAACCGCTCCAGCTTGGTGCCCCACAGCCGGCAAACCAGATACCTATATTTGCGACTGCCCCGTACAAAAAGGCCAAGAACGGATCTGGCAATTTGTCAAACAACCGCTCTCAGAGCAGCTAATTTTAGTAATGGGACAAGATGTCACCGAAGAACATTTAGTTGCCAAAGAACTAGCAGCGAAAAACGCAGATTTAATCCACCTCAACCGACTCAAAGACGAATTTTTATCCTGCATCAGCCACGAACTAAAAACCCCGCTCACCGCCGTCCTCGGTTTGTCCAGCCTCCTCAAAGATAAATTGATCGGAGAACTCAACGACCGCCAAACACGCTACGCCAAACTAATCCATAAAAGCGGGCGGCATTTGATGACAATAGTGAACGACATTTTAGACTTGACCCGGATGGAAACCGGGCAGCTAGAACTAATTCCCGAAGCAGTCGAAATAGCATCAACCTGCCAAAGAGCCTTTGAACAAGCAAAACAACTGCAACAGCAAGAAGAAAAAAACCCTCCCACCCAGAGCAAAACCGACGGTACAGCAAACGCAGAACCCTCGGCCCAAATAGAATTTACACTCGAAATAGAACCGGGACTGAGCCAATTAATTGCCGACGAACTGCGGCTGCGGCAAATGCTGGTTAACCTCCTTTCCAATGCCCTAAAATTCACCGAACTCGGCGGCAAAATCGGATTAAAAGTAAATGTTTGGGAAGGCTGGATCGCATTCACAGTCTGGGACACTGGCATCGGCATCCCCGCCGACAAACAGCACCTGATCTTTCAGAAATTCCAACAGCTAGAAAGCCCCCTCACCAGGCGCTTTCAAGGAACCGGACTGGGACTGGTACTTACTCAACGCCTAGCTCGGCTCCACGGCGGCGACGTTTCGTTTATTTCCTCCGAAAACCAAGGCTCTCAATTTACCCTGCTGCTGCCGCCAAATCCTCCGGGAAACAGCGAAGAAGTCCCGGCATCTGGAGCCGACGAGGAAGAATTATTAAAACCCCAATATCAGACTCTGACGGCCAATTCTCGCTCTCGTTTAGTATTAATAGTCGAAGCAGTTCCCAAATATATCGAAGACTTAACCAACGTCCTCTCAGGTTTGGGCTACCAAGTAATAGTCGCCCGTTCCGGCACCGAAGCGGTGGAAAAAGCCCGCAGGTTCAGTCCAGAAGCGATTTTCCTCAACCCGCTGCTGCCCCTGCTGTCGGGTTGGGACGTGCTGACGCTGCTCAAGAGCGACCCGGATACCCGATCGATTCCGGCGATCGTCACGGCCACCAGAGGCGAAAAAGAACGGGCCAGTGTCAACAGAGCCGAAGGCTTTTTGAGCTTGCCGGTGGAAGAACCCGCTTTGCGGCGGCTGCTGGCAGACTTGATCGACCACAGTAATTCTAGTAGCGCCAAAGTAAGGAGTTCTTTAACCGTGTTGTGGCTCAGCCCGCAAAACAGTTCGTCTCAAGGTTCCGCTTTACTGCTCAACCCCAACTACTGCCGGGTTTTAGAAGCAGACGACCTCGGCCAAGCAGAACTCGTGGCCAGAATTTGGCGGCCCGACGCGATCGTCTTAGACGGTACAAGTCAACTGCAAAACCCCTTAGCTTTTATCGAACAGTTAAGTCGGTCTCGAAATTTGGGTTCTCTCCCTTTGGTGACTTTAGACCATCCAACTACGCAACTGGCAAATCAAGTCAAAGGATTGTCGGTATTTCCCTGTTTAGCCACTAGCAGTCCCGACGACAGTGAAACTTCACCTACCGAGTTAATGCCAAGTGCTTTGTGGCAAGTGATTCAAGTTGCTGCGGGCATGAGTTGGAAGCCCAGCATTTTATTTGCCGACATTTCGACTTTACCCGATTTGCAGCGAACTTCTGGGGGGAACCCGACGGAAGAATTGGAACATGGCGATCGATCGACCGCGGCCGAGATTCCCCTCCCCAATTCCCAGTTTTCTACTCCCAACTTTCAAGCTTTGATTCACTACATCCACACCGCCGGATTTCGAGGGTCGATCGCTCAGAGCTGGACAGAAGTTTTGCAGCAGTTGCAATATCAAAGCGTTGACTTAGTTTTGCTGTGCTTGCGAGATGCCCCCTCAGAATCCCCTGCTATGTTGCAGGCGCTGTCGAACTTGCGCCAAATGGCAGTAAAACTGCCAATTTTAGTCTGGGATTATCGATCGGCTGTCAATTCGGAATCCGAGGCGATCGACTTTCTACTGCAAGAAGTATCTGCCAAAATTTTGCCTTCTTCCTTATCAGCAGCACAATTATTAGACAAAATTCAACAGACTTTATTAACTCACTCAAGTTCCTGAAAATGAACAATTTACCAGATTTATAGTGAGGAATTAACTCGTTTATAAGCCAGTAAAAATCAACTATTATTTCTGAGTAAAAACACAATTTGGTAACTACTTAACTGTCAACCGCTAAGCGTTATTTATTAACTAATTAAACTTTATAGTAACTCATAATTGTGCCTGTTTGTAGTGAAGTTCTCAGTCGTCTATAAAACAGTGAAGAAAAACGGCTATCCTGAGTGTAAACATAATTTCAGAAGTATTTAAATGAAAACCCCGAAGAGTTGTGAGTCAAGAAGCAATATCAAAACTCAAAAATATGAGTTATTATAGGCGATCGAGAAACCTTTATATTTTTTTCTGGGGCTGTACAGTGCCTAATCGCATTCCTTTAATATCTCTGCTACTCGCACTCGGTTTGGGGGCAATGCCCGATCCGGCTGCCTGTCAGGCACTCCTGCCTTACACCCTGCAAATCGACTCCGCCCAACTCGAACAAACTGCCTTGAGCCTTTCAGAAGAAGCCGTTCAGTTAGCCAGACTCCAGCAGTACCAACTCGCCGTCCCCAGAGCCGAACTCGCCACACAGTTAGCCCCCAAGAATGCTCAAACTTGGACTTTGTTAGGCAGCTTGTACCTTCAAGTCGAGCAGTTGGACAAAGGCATTGAAGCTTTGGGGCAAGCTCAATCTCTGTCACCAGAAAATCCATCAATTAAATTTGTCTTGGGAGAAGCTTACTTTCGGAAAGCGAACTACGAGAAAGCAATTGAATATTTGCAAGCAGGATTAAAACTCAAACCAGACACTCCAGGTGCATTATTTGATTTAGGCAATGCTTTTTATAAGCTGAAGCGGTTCGATCAGGCGATCGCCCAATACGAAAAAGCCTTTGCTTTAGAAAAAAACCTGTGGCCTGCTATTAACAATATCGGATTAGTTAAATACGAAATCGGGGATGTTGATAGCGCCATCAAACGCTGGGAACAGGCGATCGGGATCGACAACAAAGCAGCCGAATCAATGCTAGCTCTAGCAGTAGCATTCTACACCAAAGGTGACAAAGCAAAAGGCTTAGCGATGGGAGAAGCAGCTCTGAAACTCGACAAACGCTATGCTACCGTAGAATATCTCAAAGAAAACCTGTGGGGCGATCGTTTAATTGCAGATACCCAAAAGTTGCTAGCCACTCCTGAAATGAAAGCAGCGCTGGATAAAATTCAAGACACCCCACCCCCTCCCCAAATGTCGCCTTAATTGTAGTTAATTTTGTAGTGAGGACTTCAGTCCTCAAAGCCTTTTTTAACTGAGAACTAACCATCTGATTCAGGACTAAGACCAAAAAATAGTTGAATGCACTATAGGTAGGGGTAAGGTGCGCGCAAAGCGCACCTTACAGATTGAGTTGGTGCGTAAGTTCTATTATTGCCACGAAGCAGTCGCTGTCTTCAATTCTCCAATCTAAAATCTAAAATCTAAAATCGCATGACCCCCCTAAGCTGGACAGAATTAGAAGCCCTCACAGACTTTGAAGTCGATCGCGTCAACGGGCCAACCAACGCCCAAGCCCGCTTGCGCCTGTTTGGTAAAACCGAATCCGATGTCCGAGTCACCCTGTACCGCGACAACCACGCCTGGTGTCCCTACTGCCAAAAAATCTGGTTGTGGTTGGAAGAAAAACAAATCCCCTACCGCATTGAAAAAGTCACCATGTTCTGCTATGGGGAAAAAGAAAGTTGGTACAAGCGCAAAGTGCCATCGGGAATGCTACCGGCGATCGAACTAGACGGCCGCATCATCACCGAAAGCGATGACATCTTAATCGCCCTCGAACGAGTCTACGGCCCCTTGGGTTTGGGCATGGAAAACCCGGCAGTAATACCCCTGCGGCGGTTAGAGCGACTGCTGTTTAGGGCCTGGTGTACCTGGCTGTGCTACCCAGCAAGTTCAGCCAAAGCAGAACAGCACAACCGCAACCAATTTATCAGCGTCGTCGCCCAGGTAGAAAAGGCTCTCGCCAGCACTCCGGGGCCTTATTTCCTCGATGAATTTGGCACTGCGGATGTCATCTTTACGCCCTACGTCGAACGCATGAATGCCAGTCTTTACTATTACAAAGGCTACTCGATGCGGGAAGAAAACCCGCGCTTTGCTGACTGGTTTGCGGCGATGGAAACCCGCCCTACCTATCGAGGCACTCAGAGCGATTTTCACACCCACGTCCACGATTTACCGCCTCAGATGGGCGGGTGTTATGAAAACGGCGAACCTCAGATGCTACTCAATAAAGCCCGCGTGGATAATGGGCCTTGGGCTGGACTGCCGGATGTGATGTATCCAGAACCGGAAACCTCACGCGCTGAAGCACTTCACCGCGTCATTAAGCACCACCGCAACATCATTCGAGTCAATCCTGCTGATGACAAGTTATTCGATGAGGCTTTGCGTTGTGCTTTAACTTTGATGATGACTGGCGAAGTTTGTACGCCGCCGGCTGGTTCTGATGCGGCTTTGCGGTATTTGCGCGATCGGGTGAATGTGCCCCGCGATATGTCGATTTACGCGGCCAAGCGGCTGAGGGAAGCGTTGGAGGAAACGGCGGCTTTGGTGGGTGATGGCCAAGGTTCTCCGATTCTGTTGAAGCATCGGCGAGATCAAGATCCGGCTAATTTTGTGTAGAGTGAGTCTGATAGATTTGCTCAAAGGTTTCTACAAACACGACATTACCAATTTGTAAGGTACGATCGGATTATTTCCTAAGCGGTTTCAGAGGCTATGGGTATGGTTTCAGTATCCAACAACCAACCAATCATTATTCGTACAGAGCGCGGACTGACAATTTCAGGTACGCGCATCACTCTCTATGATGTCATGGACTACTTGACGGCTCAATATCCCCCGAAGTTTATCCGTTCCTTGTTTGATTTAACAGACGCTCAGATGGACGTTGCTTTATCCTATATTGAGGCAAATCGTGCAGAAGTCGAAGCAGAATATCAAGTTGTTTTAAGGCAAGCTAAGGAAATTCAGCATTACTGGGAAGAACGCAATCGCGAACATTCAGCCCGCGTTGCAGCGATGCCACCCAAACCCGGCCGAGAAGCTCTTTGGGCAAAACTCCGAGAACAGAAAGCCAAACACGAACTAGAAGCATGAATTTTCTGATCGATCACAATCTCGGAGGTCATGCAGAGATTTTATTAGGAAATATTGCGAGTCAAGGCTGGTTAAATCTACTTCCAATTCGTTTTGTCACTTTCAAGCAGATGAATTTGTCGATCGACAGTAACGATCGAGTTGTTTGGCGACTTGCTCAGGCCAATCAGATGATTTTGCTTACTGCAAACCGCAGCATGAAGGGTGAAGACTCCCTGGAACAGGTGATCCGAGAAGAAAATACTGTGGATTCCCTACCTGTCATTACGATTGGAGATGCCGATCGATTTTTAGGCGATCGAGTCTATCGAAATCGTTGTGTTGACCGTATTCTGGAAATCTTGCTGGATATCGAAACCTGGATGGGCGTTGGTCGTCTTTTTGTTCCGTAAGGTGAGTAAATAGAATTGTGCTACCATTTGTAGTATTGAAAGTGGCATAAATAGTTTTACAATAATTATGAAAGTATCTATCTCTTTGCCTGATGAGCTAGTGCGTTACATTGACGATCGTGTAGAAAATCGCAGTCGGCTAATTGAGATTTTATTGCAAGCATGGCGCAAACAACAAGAACAGGAGGAAATGGTAGAAGCCTGTTTATTGCTGGATGAACTCAGCGATGAATTAGCCGATGAGGAGGAAGCATGGCAGCAAGCAGCGATTACCGACTGGGAAGCCTCTGGCTCGTGAATTTCGATCCTTGAGTCGGTACAGAAATCCGCAAGAGTCGATCGGCGGTAATTATTTCAGGAACTGCTTTTAATCAACGCAGCTTGCGTCACAGTTCTACCCATCACTTTTGCTGTTCCAGTTGATGCGATTGTTAATCCGGTTCTGTTTGAAGAGGAGGATACTGGGCTGGTGAAGTTGGCGATCGCTCTTGAATATGAGGTTGTCTATATTTTTAATCCTCGTCAACAGAGATGGAATACTCACTTTGTTTGGAATGCTGTGGAAGCGATCGGGTTAACGGCGATCGAGCAACGGTGCAAGCCCTGGATTTCAATCGGTCAACTATGTTGGCAATTCGGGCACAAGAGGAATTACGGGGTCGTCATCCTCCCCCGGAAGATATCAATCCAGTAGACCCTGACTTGTAGGTAATTCTTTTGACTCTGGAGATATCACCCATGACTGCTTTTTAGATGAGCAACTAGAAAAGCATTAGGTTTTGGTCATTATGGTCAAGATCAATTTGAGTGAGTGTTGCCAAGAAAAAGTTTTTGATAGCATCTATTTTTTGTTGGGAAAAAAGATTGAAGTGTTCTGGAGATATGACAAAATTTTCGCAATATCTCAGTATAGTCTCAGAAAGAAGATAGAGTTGATCTTCACCAGTAGCAGTTATAATTTTATTAGCATGAGGTTTTAAAGCTTGTTGATGATCTCTCAAATAAGAAAGCAAAATAATTGTATCTTTTTTTTGTGGAAAAACATTGAGAACAATAAATTTTGGTTCAAGCCTTTTCTGCCCGCTGCTGCTTTCAATTGGATCAAATAGGGAGCTTACAGCCAAAGGACAATTTCTCTCAATCCGAATACACTCGTGTTCAATTTTCGTGAATGAATTACTATTGTAGATCTTATCGTACACCTGTTTGTATTTATAAAAATCAGAAGCAAGTTCTTTTTTTATATTTGCTCCCATCCTTATTGGGTCATTCAAATTGTTAGGATCGCACTTTCCTCGCTCAACACATCCCTGATAAAAAGTATTTAACTCAATGGCAACTTTGATTCTTGTATGTAATTCCCGGAGAACTGATCTGTAAGCGAGCAAGAATTTTTGCTGTTGATTACTAACGTCAAACTCATTAATGTCTATTGGACGGAATAGTTCGCTATCATGTTTTTGACATAATCCTGTAAAAGTTGTTGCTTGATTGCGTCCAACCTGCTTAAATTCTATCTCTGGCCCTGTATTAAGATTTTGTTTGGGTACAGCCATAACAACATGATCTTTGCTGGCTAGTTGGTCTAAAATCTGACCATTCTGAATAGAGTGTGCGTTGATGCAGTCTTCAGTACAATTAGACTTAGGCCATAAGCATTTATTATATTTTTTCTTGAGTTGAGTATATATCAAATTTTTTAACTCATTCATCACTTTTTTATCTTTGGTCATCAGGTTTATTCCTCGTTTTTATTCATATAATGCTGGTAAAGCGTCGGCAAGTTTTCAACTTCTCGATCGGAAAGACCATAGCTTTTCCAATAGTTCTTAGCTTCTCCCATGTCAATATCCTCTTCCCATAGTTCTTTCTATATCTTGTACAACTTGTTCAACAGCACAACAAAACTTAAATCTTTGCGCCAGTAATGACAGGCAAGAGAAGCACCTAAAACTGTCTCAACAAAATCATCAGAAGTAGGCATCAAGTTTCTTGTTAGCACTGTGACGATTGTGGAGCGAAACTCTTCAATCTGTGCCTGGGTATATTCAGCATACTCAGGATTACCAGAACGACCAACATCAACAACTTTAATCCTTACCCTGTTGTGACTATCACCTTTTGCCATAGTTCCATTGCCTTTTCATAGTCAGCCATTTGGCCTTGTGCTTTAAACAATTGTGCGGCTTTCTGTAAATCCTCAATAGCCCCTTTTTTATCTCCTAAATTATAACGGACGTTACCCCGGTTGCCGTAGGCAAAAGCATAGTCAGGCTGAAGTTCAATCGCTTTATTCAAATCGGCGATCGCCCCTTTTTTATCTCCTAAATCATAACGGACTAGACCCCGGTTGATGTAGGCATCAGCATAGTCAGGCTGAAGTTCAATCACTTTATTATAATCGGCGATCTCCCCTTTTTTATCTCCTAATTCGCTACGGACGTTACCCCGGTTGAAGTAGGCTTGAGCATCGTCAGGCTTAAGTTCAATCGCTTTATTATAATCGGCGATCGCCCCTTTTTTATCTCCTAAAATATAACGGACGTTACCCCGGTTGTAGTAGGCAAAAGCATCGTCAGGCTGAAGTTCAATCGCTTTATTAAAATCGGTGATCGCCCCTTTTTTATCTCCTAAAATATAACGGACGTTACCCCGCTTGTAGTAGGCTTGAGCATCGTCAGGCTGAAGTTCAATCGCTTTATTAAAATCGGCGATCGCCCCTTTTTTATCTCCTAATTCGCTACGGAATAGACCCCGGTTGTAGTAGGCTTGAGCTAAGTCAGGCTTAAGTTCAATCACTTTATTCAAATCGGCGATCGCCCCTTTTTTATCTCCTAATTCGCTACGGACGGTACCCCGGTTGCCGTAGGCTTGAGCATAGTCAGGCTGAAGTTCAATCGCTTTATTATAATCGGCGATCGCCCCTTTTTTATCTCCTAATTCGCTACGGACTAGACCCCGGTTGTAGTAGGCTAAAGCTAAGTCAGGCTTAAGTTCAATCGCTTTATTATAATCGGCGATCGCTCCTTTTTTATCTCCTAATTCGCTACGGACTAGACCCCGGTTGTAGTAGGCTTGAGCATAGTCAGGCTGAAGTTCAATCGCTTTATTATAATCGGCGATCGCCCCTTTTTTATCTCCTAATTTGCTACGGACTGCACCCCGGTTGACGTAGGCTAAAGCTAAGTCAGGCTGAAGTTCAATCGCTTTATTCAAATCGGCGATTGCCCCTTTTTTATCTCCTAATTCGCTACGGAATAGACCCCGGTTGCCGTAGGCCTCAGCTAAGTCAGGCTGAAGTTCAATCGCTTTATTGAAATCGGCGATCGCCCCTTTTTTATCTCCTAAATTATAACGGACGTTACCCCGGTTGTAGTAGGCTAAAGCATCGTCAGGCTGAAGTTCAATCGCTCTATTATAATCGGCGATCGCCCCTTTTTTATCTCCTAAATCATCTTGAGAAGTGGGCTTCCTATAATTAGGAGTTTGCTTGCGGCGTTTTGCTTTTCCCATGTCAATATCCTCTTCCCATAGTTCTTTCTATATCTTGTACAACTTGTTCAACAGCACCAACAAAACTTAAATCTTTGCGCCAGTAATGACACGCAAGAGAAGCACCTAAAACTGTCTCAACAAAATCATCAGAAGTAGGCATCAAGTTTCTTGTCAGCACTGTGACAATTGTGGATCGGAACTCTTTAATCTGTGCCTGGGTATATTCAGCATACTCAGGATTACCGGAACGACCAACATCAACAACTTTAATCCTTACCATGTTGTGACTATCACCTTTTACCTGCGTTTTGATATCTGAAGATAGCGATTCTGGCTTGACTACTTTTATTTTCCCTACTGGAGAATTTGCTATAACTTTTCCGTTAGAATTTACAATTCTAACTGTATTAAGAGGACGACCTAGCGTCCTGAGATAAGGTTCATTTTCCTCGCCAGCTATAGCTAAAGAATATATTTGGTCATAATGGTATGACAAATCAGGATCGGAATGGTATTGACGGCCATTCCACATTTTTGGGTATAAGTAAGTGCAAATTTTTATGCACGCAAAAGCCATCCTGTATTCTCGAAACAGGCATAATAGCTTGGCCAGACCGTACCAAAGCATAAACCATGTTTGATTATGACTAAATACTTGATCGTAGTATTTGAAGGCTTGATTGAGATCGCCCGATCTCTTTGACATAATCGACTTATCCACTAGGCCTAATAAATCGCTCTGAATTTCAGTGAGATCAGACAATGACTTCACTTTATTTAGAATGTAGGTAGCAGTTTGCTCTTCCCGATCAATGGCATTTTGAATAAACTGAAAAAGTTGACTTTCTGTAACGGATCTATATCTATGGTATCTAGGAAGACTTTCTTCAAAAGCTCCACCCTGATTTAGATAAAAATCTAAATTTTTGAAATATTCTGCACGTTCTCCATAACACTCATAGTTTTCTTCTATGCCTATTGGATCATTTTGAGAAGTGAGCTTCTCATAATTAGGATTAAGTTTCTTACGTCGTTTTGCCTCTCCCATAAATTTAACCCTGATCTAATTAAAGTTTGAACTTGTCTGACTACTTTAGCACACCACATATTTTATTTCCTGTCAACTCATCAAAAAACACCACTGCCCCAAATCCACAGAGGGCATCGCCCCGCACCCTCACGGAACTCCAAATCTACTGGGAAATCCTAGACAGGGAAAAATACCCCATCCTCATTTTCTACCAATCGGTAAAAAGTTAAGCTTAAAAACTTAACTTTTTACCTGATATTCAAGCAACCTCTACGAACACACCGCTGCGAGCAAACTCCTCTTCTTCAGGACTAAAGACTGGAGCTCGATCGACAAGATCGGGGTCAAAGTAGTAAGTCTCTTGTAGGAATTGTCCCGTGACGATCGCCTCCTCCAACTCCTTGATGTAATCTTGGGCAACTAAGCAAGCCTCCTTGATGCCTTCCTCATCGCGCTTATCCAACAGCTTTTGCAAAGTTGCTCTCACCCCTGTCAGTCGTGCCGCAGGCTTGAGCATACCGTAGAGGCGGTACATCCGATCGGTCGCAATGCTAATGTGTTTGAGGGCCTTGGCTCGTGCTAGCTCAGAGTCAATGCTGGGCCAATAACGGGTGGTATAAAATGCTTTCTCATCCTTGTGATACCACTCTTCCGATCGCGCAATTGATGAGGAGACAGTATTGTGCAGCTTCCAGAAGAATAAGCGCAGGGAATCGCCATCTACTACGGTGGACAGCTTTGCCTCCATTGATACCTCAAAGTTATTCAGACGCGGGTCGCGTCCAAGCACAAGGTACTCTACAGGGTACATTTCCACCTCTTTATTCTGCACGACGTAGGCGTTGAGGTGGTGGCGGCAGTAGGGGCAGGGATACATAGTGGCAAACAGCTTGAAGAAGTCCTTGAAAATTGCCACCAAAGTTTTTTGCTGTTGGGGGGTTTTGGTAGAGACGATTTCAGCCGTAGTGTGGAAGAAACGCCACACCGCAGGGCCAATATAGTAAGGGAAACTGACGCGCATTTGTGAATTCTTTATTTCACTGCGATCGATATACACGTCGATGAACGATACGTATTGCGAAAGTTCGCCAGACTCGCGCCCAAACTCCAAGCGTTCGCGGCGTTTCTGTACCCCATTCAGGTAGTTGTGCGTCAAGCGCCATGCCTGTTTGAGCATTAGCTTCTGTTTTGGAGCGCATTTGGGAAAGCTTTCTACAACATCCGCCCCATAGCGCCCAAATTCCCCTGACGTTTTAGTCGCTTCGTACCACTGGTTTAAAGCTGCTTCGTCAGGAACCGTGTTGAAGGGGATTTCTGCTGCTGTGCTGACGCTGAAGGCAGCCAACAGCTTCGGCATAAAGTCTTCATACCAATAGGCGACTGGCATCATCGCACCATCGATTTCCTCTGAGGCATCCGAGAGGATGACGCGGTTCCACTTCTTCAGGTACTCTTTTGGATCTCCCTCAGATTTGGCTGGTGGCGGTGCCATTTCCTCACTCAGTTCCATTTTTCTCAATCGGTTGAGTTCGTTGATGGCAAGCACACCCTCGGCGATGTCACGCAAGTTGAGACTTTTTTTCTTGATGGTGATGGCAAACTCGACTCCCGCCGCAAACTTTTCCTTGGCAGTTGCAGACTTACCTCGCGCTTCCAACATGGCTTTTTGTTCTGCCAACATTTCTGGAGTTTTTTCTATAGTCTTCCAGTTTTTGATGCGATCTTGTAGTCTGGCATATTCATCTTCGATCGATTTAACTACTGCATCAAGTACAGGGTTGCACGCCGACTCTACTACACCCAATCCTTTATAAAGCCCGATCGCACATCTGACAAATTGCACAAAATCAGCGATTCTGTAGGGCAAGTTTCTCACGCGCAGGTGAGTCTCGTGGTTTGCGGAAAAACTCTCGCGGAAGCTGCGGTAGGCTGCTCCCTGGATCAGACGAAACAAACCAATCTGCATCTGCAAGCGGGAGGTACCGCGCTTGCTCTCAGCTTGTGGGTGTTGCGCGAGTAGTTCTTTTAGGCGCGCTATTTCTGGATTGCTATCGGTGGGTGCTTCTTCTAGATTAGGTTCAATAGTGGCAGAATCTGCCTCATCGATCGCAGTTGCTGTAGTTGCGATCGCAGCCGCTGTACTATCTGAAATCTCGGTTGTCTGTGTACTGACAATCGGAACCGGCGAGTCTTGATATCCTGTTGCGATCTCTGACTCATCGGGTACCAGTTTGCAGAATTCCTCAAAGTCAATTGAGGCATCGCCGTCATGATCTACCTCTTTGATGATCTCATCGAGCTCTTGCTCTGTCAGCCCAAACTGGCTCATCACGCCGTGCAGCTCGTCTCTGGTGATTTGACCGCTACCGTTTTCATCAAATACACTAAATGCCATTTTGAGACGACTCTGGCGATCGCCCTGCTGGGACACCATCAGCATTTTGAATTCATCAAAATCGATACTGCCAGACAAGTCTACGTCCACTTCTTTGATCATGTCGCGCAGCTCGGTTTCGTTAGGACTCTGGCCGAGCGATCGCATCACTTGACCGAGTTCTTCTGATGAAATACCACCGCTCCCGTCCGCGTCAAATACTTGGAATGCTTCCCATAACTTTGCCACCTCTTCTTCAGTCATGGATTTTTTTTCAATCTGCACAGATGTCATAACTAAATCTTCCCTGATTTTTTTATTGGCTGTCTATTGATTATGACCAATATACTTGAATTCCTGATGACTTACGCAACGGTATTGTCAAATCCAACGGGGTTGCCGATATCTCCCACTTTGGCTTGTGACAGTCGATCTATCAGTTTGATATTACTCCCAGTAATTTTCCCAATCATCCTGAAAAGCTTGCTGCAATCTCTGCATATACGCATCAGTCTTAATCTTCACCATCCACAGATTATTAGCATTGCTGCCTCCCTTGCACACAACACCTTCATCCACACCGTATTTCCCCTTGCGAACATCGTCCATAAACTTGCCCGTCAGTTTGCCGCGATAAATCACTCGCGCAATATTTAATTTACCAAAATCCTGAATAAACCGATCGGGAACAACCATACCGCGATCGGTTTCCACATCAAAAAGCACCAATTGTTTGCGATCGTCCTTTTGGTGCATTCCCGCAAACGAGTTAGCACCAAAAAACTCTGCAAACACAGTAATTTCAGGGCATTGATACTGTTCGTTCTCTCGAAATATAGACTCTAACGGACTAGCAAAGTCTCTTTTAAATATTTCAGGTGCTGCTTCTAAACCTGGATGTGCACCATTAAATTCTGCAATTCCCATCTCATCCAAATCAAATCTACTGCGGCGCGTACCAAAAGCATACCAACCGAGTTCAACTTCCCAAACCCAATGCAAATTAGTGCCATCGTACTTCTCAAAAGCTATACATTGTTCGTCAGGGCAATTTTTACTATCTGGAATTTTGGGATAGGCAAGTTGAACTCGTGTCATATCGATCGCCAATAATAAAACTCGTTTGTAGTGAGGATTTCAGTCGCTATTAAGCTGTGCATTTAAATTTCATGGGAAAAGAATTTTTCACTCTTGTGAGGTGGGCAGGAGAACCTGCCCTCAACATACAGTTTAAATGCACAACAACTTGCCTAAAAATATTAAGATTTGACTAAAATCCTCACTACAAACTTGATGTGGTTTTTAACAGTTTCCCCCCTTCCCCTTCACTTCTAAAAATCTTCCAATTGAGCAGTTTGAACTGCTACTTCTTTGATCTGGGCACCGCGCCGCACTTTCAGTTTCAGAATTTGACCGATTTTGCTGTTGTCCACCAAACTTTGCAACTGTTCGGCCTGAGTCACTGCCTCACCGTCAATTTGAACGATGACATCTCCTTTGCGAATCCCTGCTTTCTCAGCAGGGGTATTTGGCACAACTCGCATCACTAACACTCCCTGAACTTCCGGCACAATCAAAGGAGCATTGGGGTCAGCATTATTCTCTCTGGCCATTTCAGGAGTCAAAGCAATCATCTGAATCCCTAAAAACGGATGGCTGACTTGTTCTCCCTTGGCTAACTGCGCGTAGATGGCCTTGGCTTTGTCGATCGGAATCGCAAACCCAATACCCATTGCATCAGCTCGAATCGCCGTGTTGATGCCAATCACTTCTCCTCTGCTGTTTAACAGGGGGCCGCCGGAATTGCCGGGATTGATGGCGGCGTCGGTTTGAATGAAATCGAGCCGCTTGTCGGGAATGCCGACGGCTGCTGAAGAGCGTTTGAGGGTGCTGATAATGCCCAAGGTGACGGTGTTGTCAAATCCGAGGGGGTTGCCCACGGCGATCGCCCAATCTCCTACTTTCACCGCGTCGGAATCTCCTAGGGTTGCCACGGGCAAGTTAACTTCCTTAGTATTAATTTTGACAACTGCCAAATCAGTTACTTCGTCAGTACCTTGCACTTTTCCTGGAAATGTCCTGCCGTCGTTTAAGGTGACAGTCACTCGATCGGCTTTGTCAACTACGTGAGCGTTGGTTAAAACAATCCCGCTTTTGTCAATGATGAAGCCGGAACCTTGACCGCGCAAGCGTTCTTGTCTGGGGGTCAGGCTGCGTAAATCTTCTCCCAAAAATCTGCGGAAGAAGGGGTCTTCCATTAAGGGGTCGAGGTTGCGACTGACAGTGCGCTCGGTATCAATGCGGACAACTGCCGGCCCGACTCGATCGACTGCCGCCGTCACAAAACTGCCCGTATCCCCCGGAAGTTCCGGACTCCGCAGCGCTAACAGTTGCGGATTCGGGGGAGTGGCTGGGGAACTCTGAAACTTTAAGTTGGGCGGATTGGTACCCTCAGCGGCGGCAGCGGGTGCAGCATTGATTGTTAAAGCACTCAGGGCGATCGTCATTGCTAAAATTAGGGCGAACCAACGAGCACCGATTCGAGGTGCGGGGCGAAAAAACTTAAATAGTCGCATAGCGTCAATCTTTGTTAGTCTGGGTTACTCTGGTAAAGGTGTGCGATCGTGCGGACTCAATAATCTGCCACTATGAAGATCCTAAATATATTTTGACAGTTACAATACATGAGTCACGAGCCCGCACCAACTCACCCTATTCTGAATTCTAACTTTAAAAAATTCCCTAGTAATACCAGTTTCAACAAAAGAATGCAACTCTAGGCCCGTGGGCCCAACCATTACGAAATCACTCATTGCCAATCTAAAATCTAAAATCTAAAATGGTATAACCCCAATGATTCTATCTGATACTTCTACTGACAAATCCTTGCCCTCAAATTCCCAGCACCCTCACGACGATCGATCTGCACACCCTCACCATCACGATGAAGAATCGATGCGGCGGCTGGTAAATCGCTTGTCTCGGATTGAGGGACACGTCCGCGGCATTAAAACAATGGTGCAAGAAAACCGTCCCTGTCCCGAAGTTCTGGTGCAAGTTGCTGCGGTTCGAGGCGCACTCGATCGCGTGGCGAGAATCATTCTTGACGAACACTTAACTGAGTGCATTGCCCGAGCAGCTAAAGAAGGTAATATCGATACGGAAATCGAAGAGTTGAAAGCGGCTTTGGATCGGTTTTTGCCTTAGCCGCTGCCAATTTTTACATCCCTATAACAAAACCTGCAAATTAGACAAAACTTGCAAGTTATGATTTCTGACCAATTTTTTAAGCATCTTTCAAAAACGCGGGAAAAGCATCTAATCTTCTCCCCTTAACCCTATTGCCACAACATATAATTTATATGCTCTGCTGTTTACGATAGCGCGTTTTGTTAAAAAAGAATTAGTCTGATTTGTCGTGACGATGCAAGTCTTCAAAATCTTCACAGATTGACTGCAAACAATTAGATGAGCGGTGATTCATCCGACGTAGTACGAACAGTCTAGACTTTCGTCAGCTTGGCTTTGAGGTGGTATCTGACTGTTGCGTAAACGGCTTTATAGGAAGCCTCAATGCTATATTCCTGCTGCAACCACTCTTGAATTTCTCCATAGCTTTTAAAGCCTTTCTGGGGGTCGCTAAGGCGCATTGCCAAACTAGCGCGGGCCAGAGGAGGAATGGCCGGCTTGCGGCCGCCGCTGTGCTTTGTTTCGAGGAGTCCTTCGAGTCCGTCAGATCGGTATTTTCTCAGCCACCGCTGCACTGTAATTCGATTGACCCCGATGGTCATTGCCAATTCTTTAACTGTCTTAACATGACAAATTTTGAACAGGTAAAGTGCTTGAATTTTTTGAAATCCGCTTGCTGTTTTTTGTTCATTTAACAGGTTTTTTAGTTCTTCACTTGTCTCTGTGATGCTAAGTTTGCATACTCCAGCCATATCAATTACCTCACAATTCGCGTTCTACAATACCTTTGTTTGACAATGGAGCAAAAGCTGCTCCTCTCCTAAATCCTGACCTTTTGTTTGCCCTGAAGCAATACAACAGCTTTCGTACTCATTAAACTTTTTCTTTCCTGGAGGCAGTCAGACGCTCAGAAACCGGATTATTTTAACTAGGAGCAAGGTTGCCACGATTTTTTTGTAAAAAACCCTGGTTCTGGGTCAGTTTTGTATTTGATGGAAAAACGTCATTGCTAATACTAATAGCCGTCAACCGATCGACTGTAACATTAGCGGTAATAGGTGACTCTTAATGAATACTATTTATTTTTTTATTGTTAAAATCTATCATGGTTTTCCTGGTATTTATTGGTATTTTTTGCGAACGTATGGGCGATTTTTAGTCATTAGGTACTAGCTAACAGGGGAATGTCTGCACACCAGCGATCGCATTTTTATACAGACATTCCCCTACTCCCAGAAGTGCATTTCTGGCTTTCGCTGTGTGAGAAATCTTGATACATCAACACTCTCATCAGCCGGAGTGGGTAGCGCCGAGTGACGTTGCAACCGACTTTCACAGCAAGCGGGCAAGTCTCTGTGAAACTACTGGCTTTATCGCCAATTGAGTAAAACACGACGAGGATGGCATTGTCAATTTCTCAGCATTACAGTATAAGTATCGGCTATTTTTGCCCGCCTGCTGTGATCGAAAGGGGGGCTTCTATGTGATCCTACTAACACAATTATGTGATTTGAATCACACAGTTGCTCAGTAAACTCAACTAGCACAAAAAGTTATGGGTTCGATCGGACTTTCCAGGTAGAATCTTTGGGATTTGGTTAGGAAGTGCGATCGAACTTGTTGTTAAAATTTTTAAAGATTAATTCTTAACCACAGGGAAAAGAGAATGCAGCTTTGTCCTTCACCCTCAGCAAACCATCTAATTTATACTCAAACCTTGCAGATTGAGGGAAGTTTCACCCTGGGTGTGAATATTTCAGAATCTAAAATTGCAGAACATCCGGTGCAACCAGCTTGCTGACAGTATTCTTCATTTAAAAGGTGTAGAGAAGCCACAATGAACGTTGACGAACTGCTCAAGCTATACGCAATAGGAGAAAGAAATTTTAGCGGGGTCTACCTGCACGAGGTCTACCTCTACGAAGCAGAATTGATTGGAGCCAATCTGTATGAAGCCGACCTGATTGGAGCTCATCTCAGCAAAGCCAAACTCAACAGAGTCAACTTTGGCAAAGCCAATTTGTGCAAGATTAATTTGAGCAAAGCAGACTTAGGTGGAGCCGACCTGACAGAAGCACTTTTAGTTGAAGCTAACCTGAATCGAGCTGAGTTGATGGGAGCAAATCTCAGCAAAGCAGACTTGAGCAAAGCTTCCCTGATCCAAGCAACTTTAATAGGAGCCAACCTATCTCGATCCACACTCAGCCGTGCAGACTTGCACGGAGTAAATCTTTACGGAGTAAACTTGCGTAGGGCGGTGCTCACAGAATGCGATTTAATTGGCGCAAACTTGAGCAAAGTAGACCTTAGCGGGGCCGACTTAATGGGGGCGAGTCTAATTAGGGCAGACTTGACTGAAGCGATTTTAAGTGCGTCAGACTTAAGCGGAGCAAACCTGTTGGGAGCAAACCTTACAAAAGTCAACCTGAGCGGAGTATATCTTAAGGGTACAACGATGCCCGACGGCACGATTCACGACTAATTTATTTGTTAATTTTTATGGTTGCCGAGAACAGCGGCTAAAGGGTAATGAGCTTTTCATTACCCTAATTTATTGGTAGCGAAATCTTTATTTGAAACTCAGGTAAGACCGAGAACTTCTATGTAGGGTGCTGGTGGCGCACAGAACTCCTACAGACGGCAAGTCAAAAGATTTGTTGGGTGAACTTGTGTTATGGTGATTTTCAATTGCTTCGATAAAAGCTATTTTAGATTTAATATTTTGGATTTGGGACAGTTAAAGTGAAACTCAGAATCCTCGCTGCTACAACGCTGCTGAGCGCGATCGCCCCGATCGCTCCTGCACCCGCCGAGAACATCCAACACACGCAACAATTACTAGCCACCCGACAGTGCCCCAACTGCGACCTCAGCAGTGCTGGCTTGGTTTTAGCAAACTTAACAGGAGCCAATCTCAAAGGTGCGGACTTGAGGTTGGCTAACCTCAGCCGAGCCAACCTCACGGGGGCTGACCTCAGCGGTGCGAACCTCAGCGGCACCAGCCTGTTTGGCGTCAACCTGACGGGGGCGAACCTCAGCGGCGCGAACCTCAGCGGTGCTGACTTAAGAAGCGCCTATCTCAGCGACGCCAATTTGCTCAACGCCAATTTAACTAACGCGCAACTGCTCGGAGTTAGAGGAATGCCAACCAATATCGGTACCGCTGAAGACTTCTACCGGTTGGGAGTGCTGGAAGCTCAAGCAGGAAACTACAGAAACGCCATTGATTATTACGATCGAGCCCTGAAGCTGAAATCGGATTTAGCCGCCGTTTATTTTGCCCGCAGTATGTCTCGCGCTGACTTAGGAGACTTCGGCGGCGCGGCTCAAGACGCTGCAATAGCAAACAAACTCTTTGCAGCTCAAGGAAATTCCCAAGGTCAGGAATTGTCAAAGCAGTTAGCCGAAGCCATTGTTGCACGCCAAAAGCCTACGGAACCCCGCACGGGCGGCGGTGGCAACTTTATGAGTCTTCTGGGTTCGATCGGTTCTGTGCTGGTGAAGCTAATCTTGCCTTGACGGTTGCCTAATTCAGCGGAATCTCGATCCAGAACTCTGTACCATGACCTGGTACAGAAACACACTTAAGTACGCCTTGGTGTTTCTCAACTACAATTTGGTAACTGATAGACAATCCTAAACCCGTCCCCCGACCTACGGGTTTAGTAGTAAAAAACGGATTAAATATGTGAGAGATTAACTCTTTGGGGATGCCGTGACCGTTGTCGGCAATGCAAATTCCTACCTTTTTTTCATCGATTAATTGGGTGCGAATCCGAATGCAAGGAGATGGGAAATCAGGAATCAAACACTCGGTGGTGGCATTTATATCTCCTGACTCGACAGCCAGCATTTGGGAGCTTAAATGCGTCGCCGCTGCACTTGCCGCTTTCAAGGGAAGATTCATAACTCGCTCTTTTTGTCCAATTTCTAGGGCGTCAAGGGCATTACCGATCAGATTCATAAATACCTGATTGAGCGAGCTGGCATAGCATTCTACTAAGGGCAAATTGCCGTATTCTTTAATGATTTCTACGGTCTTGCGATCGCAATTGGCTTTGATCCGGTGCTGCAAAATTAACAGGGTACTGTCTATGCCCTCGTGAATGTCAACGGCTTTTTTCTCGGCTCGATCGCTCCTGGAAAAATTACGCAAAGATACAACTAACTGGCGGATGCGCTCAACTCCGACTGTCATGGAACCCAAAATTTTTGGCAAATCTTCGGCAAGAAATTCGATGTCGATTGCTTCGGAGCACTCGCTAATTTCTGGGTTGGGATTGGGGTAGTGCTGGCGGTAGAGTTCCAGCAAGCAGAGTAAATCTTTGGTGTATTCGCTGGCGTGGGACAGATTGCCGTAGATAAAGTTAACGGGGTTATTAATTTCGTGGGCGACTCCCGCGAGAAGTTGTCCGAGACTGGACATTTTTTCGGTTTGAATCAGTTGGGCTTGGGTATTGTGCAGTTCTGTGAGGGTTTTAGCTAGCTGTTCGGCTTTTAATCGATCGGCAGTTGCTGCATTGAGACTTTCTTGATAAAGTTCTGCTTGGTGAATGGCGATCGCAGCTTGAGCAGCTAAATGTTGCAGCAATTCCTGTTCTGCCGTTTGCCAAACTCTCGGCCCGGAACACTCATGGGCAATCAGCAACCCCCACAATTGGGAATCTTTGCCTTTCATCGGCACAATTAAACTTCCTCTCACCTGCAACTCTTCCAAAAATTGGCGGTGACAGGGTGTTAAATCCTCAGTATTAATATCATTAATTGCTCGCACCCGTCCGGCTCGATAAAAGCAGTCTGAGACTTCGGGAAAGCATCCTTGCGGAGATGCGATACCTAAAATTGACCGCCACTGACCGCAAACAGCTTCGACAACTACCTCGCCCTGTTTGTCTGCTGTAAATTGGTAGATTACCGTGCGATCGGTATCCAACAAAACTCTGACTTCTCGCACAATAGTTTGCAGTATGATTTTTAAATCTAAGGTGCTGCGAATCTGGTCTCTAACTCGCGTCAATACTTTGGCAAAGTCCAAGGATTTTTGCAATTGGGCAGTGCGTTCTTGAACTTGGCGCTCCAAGTTGGCATTCAGGGTCTGCACTTCTTTATAAAGAACGTACTGCCCAATTGCCGAACAAAATTGACTGCCTATAGCTAAAGCTTGCTCAATTTCCTCGTACTTCCACTCGGGCGACTGACCTTTTTTTATTTCTCGCCAGAGTTCAAAGGATTGTCTGGGAAGGGTTTGTGCAGCGCTGCTGTCAAAGCGCCCCGCCCACATTTTTTCGGTATCAATTGCATTGCGAAAAATTGTCAAACAGCCGACAACTTGTTGTTTGTAGTGGAGGGGAATTACCAGCAAACCCCTAATTTTAGTTGATTGGAAAGCGGGAACTAAAACTCTAAATAGCGGTTCTTTGTATAAGTCTGTAATTATCAAAACTGGGAACTGAGAATTAGTAAAAATTGGGAATTTGGGAAGTTCTTCGGTATTTTTGAATCCTTTGGTTAGCCATTCCTGCCAGAGGGGATGAGCTTCGATCGCCTTAACTTTTTCCCAGTTGGGAAGTGTCGGTTGTTCTCCTGTGGTGAACAGTTCAAAGGTAGCATCACTGTGGGCCGGGGCAATTGGCAATCCTCCTTCAATCTTGGGAGTGGATAACTTTTCACCGTTGATTTTCGGCTGGTTGAGATAGAGTCTGCCGCCGCTGCCGCCCAAAGCGGTGACGGTGGCTTCTAAACCCTGTTGCAGTTGAATGTTTACGTGACCGTACAACAGGGCTGCTATGCGGCTCACGGTAGCTTCGCGGGCGGCTTGAGAGCGGGTTTGCTGGAGGAGGAGGGCGTGGGCGATAGCGCTAGACAATTGATCTGATACGAGCTGAACTACTTCTAAATCTGCTGGTGAAATATTGAGGGGCGCGGAGTGGTGAGACACTAAAAGTCCCCACAGTTCGATGTGAATTTTTCGATCGTTTCCGGGCTCGTATCGAGTCAGACACGTGGCCGCCTCGCAGATATCTGTTTTGCTGTTTGGCGACGCACTCCTGCGGTGCAAAATCGGCACGACTAAGGAAGATTGCACTCCCATTGCCATCAGGTAAGCGGTGTGGCAAGGATCGAGCGATCTGTAGTGCATCTCTTCATTGACTAACGGTTGACCGGTGTCTGCAGCATCGAGGGGACTCAGGACGATCGTCCCTGAGTTAACATCTATTATTGTCCGCTGGCGCAAACTGACATACATCTCCCTGGCGCTCGCGGGAATGTCGTCTGCTGGAAAGTGCAGTCCTTTTAAGGAAGGGAGACAGTTGTTATTAATTGACTCAGCAACAACTTCTCCACTTCCGTCGGTACTAAACCTGTAAATCATAATGCGATCTGTTTTCAAAAAAGACCGCACTTCTGCTACCGTACTGGTTAAAATATCTTCTAATTCTAGAGATTGGCGAATGCGTTCTGTTATCCGCCGTATCAAAACTTCTCTGTCTAGTTTATAATGTAATTCTTGCGTATTTTCTCTGAGTTGCATAAATCTCCTTTTGTACTCATAAATGATAATAAGAAGTGTCGATCTGCTGTTAGATCGTTCAAACTCAAATGCCTCACCCTGAGTTTTTGACCCAACCGATCTGTACAATTAATTCGTCGCGCATTTGTCAGAGACGACGGTGTATCGTCTCGGGTGGGCTGGGGCAGGTAAAATCTGCGATCGCGCCAGTTTCATCCTTGCCTTCAACAGGCAGAGCGACTTAAGCAAATAATAATTATTATTTTAATGCTCTTATAAATTTCTCGCAATCTTAAACTCTCACTATGAGAATTCTTGATTGTTAGGATAACTTGACATTTGTTGTAGAACTTCATAGAATCATAATTAACGCAAGAATTTGAGTTTCTATCAGCGCCCCGGGTGCTGACTAATTTCTTGGCGCACGCTCATCAGAATTTTACCCAAATGATTTTGACCGGTTCGGTCGCAGCCACACCCCCAGTAGTAATCCGTTGGCGAATCCTCCACAATCACTCGATCCCCTGTGGCGAGGAGAATCGCTTGAATGTCTGTATGAGTGAGAAACTTAGTTAAAACTGCTTCGCGCATAATCGGAATTTTCACGGCTTCCCAATCAGCGCGAATCCGGTGGTTGGGATCGCGACCTAATTTAGCGGCTTCTTGAGGAGTTGCTACGGCTTGAATCGCCGCCACTAATCTTTTATCAGTGCTGACAAATTTTTGGGCTTGATAGTAATGTTCCACAGTCAACCAATATTGACCGTGCAGACAAATGTCGTGTAGTGAAAAATTAGAAAAGCAGCCGTAAGGCTCCTCTACTTTATAAAAATAAATTATCATTAGATTTGAGATTATATATTTTACAGGATTTAGGTAGAATGTAATTATTCAGGGTGTCCCTGAAGCGCGTTACCGCGATCTTAGTAACGTTTCAAACCACTTTTTGCCTCCAGGAGTATTTGAGATTGATTCTACGAGCAGCGCGGGGCTTGTATTAAAAAATATTCGCATCGACTTTATTTAAAATAGCATTTACGCTTTTGAACCGAGTTTCTTGGAAAACATCGGGTTGGGAAACGAAAAATCTAGGAATCAACTGGCTTTCTGAGCAATAAGCTGTTGTGCATTTAAATTTTGTGTTGAGGGCGGGCTTGGGGGCCCACGCCACAAGAGTGAAAGTTTATTTGACCGTGCAATTTACAGCATATTCCATGTATGTGCGGTACACACAAGAAGAGCGACGCGAGTCAGGTGCGTCGCCACCGGTCTGGCGAGCAATCTTTATCAAATTAGCAGCAGCGACGCACCCTACCGATTAACACCACACAATATAGCTCAAGAGTGTACTTCATGAACCACCGAATATGCTGTAAATGCGGATTAGCTTAGTGCGTAATTCCTATTTTTAAATTAACGGGTAAGAATTGGAAATCAAGAATAAGCAAGGGGGATTTAAGAATATTTATTATTCCCTCTTCCTTCATTCCAAAACGGCATCAGAAGAATGAAAAGCGCGGTTAGCGATATCGGCATAACGCAGTTCGCCACACAAAATTTTGCTCATCAACTGAGTAGTCCTCGGAAATTTGAGGCCCGCTCTATAAGCAGCTCCTGTAAACTGATAGAAGGCCCTGGCCAAGCGACTGGCCCCAACCATATCAGTGTTGCATTCTTGGGCGATCGATTTAGTGTAACGATCCTTAGCGCCGCCGGCACCTGCAAGAGTTCGATATATCGCCTGAGCTGCCTTAAATCGGCTAAATAGGGCAGGTCGAATCGCCTCACCGGACAGGGGGTCGGCGAGACTGGCTGTGTCTCCTGCCAGCAGCGAATCTTGCGACAGAACGTCCCTGCTTTGCTAGGTGATAAGCTGCTGTGCTACCTGCAGGGCCTGCACCGACAATAATGCAATCAAACATTTTCGGTTATGGGTAATTGGTGATGGGTAATTGGTGATGGGGAACAGGGAATTGGTAACTTATGAGTGTTAAATCTTGAGTTTTTAACTCACAACTGAGAACTCATCTAGCGTCTGCGCGTTGTTCGCGGTCGCCTGTTGGCAATCTCAAAACTATTCCTATTCCCCATGCCCAATTTCCCATTCCCTAAACAGTCGTGATATCTTTCTCTTTCGCTGCCAGAACTTCTTCTATTTTGGCAACGTACTTGTCCGTCAGCTTTTGAATTTTATCTTGCAAGTCGCGGGATTCATCTTTAGAGATATCGCTGCTTTTTTCCTGCTTGCGAATCGAGTCAACGGCATCGCGGCGGATATTGCGAATTGCAACTTTACCTTCTTCAGCAAACTTCCCGGCCATTTTGACAAATTCTTGGCGTCTGTCGCTCGTCAGCGGCGGAATGTTCAAGCGAATAACTGAACCGTCGTTGTTGGGAACGAGTCCTACATCGGACAGGGAAATTGCTTTTTCGATCGAGTTGAGCGCTGTGCGATCGAACGGTTGAATGGTGATCGTAGTCGCATCCGGGGTGCCGATGTTGGCAAGGGATTTGATCGGAGTTGGAGAGCCGTAGTAGTCTACCATGACTCGATCGAGGAGGGAGGCGTTGGCCCGTCCCGTCCGAATAGTATTAAAAGACCGCTGAGTAGCCTCAACTGCCTTTTGCATATGATCTTCTGCGTCAGCTAACTTCACAAAAACCTCCGACAAGAGTTCCAATAGATTCTCCCATTACAGCCCGGTAGATGTTGCCCGACACCGAGAGGTCAAATACCATAATAGGAATATTATTTTCTTTGCAAAGGGCGATCGCCGTACTGTCCATCACCCGCAAATCTTGATTCAAGACGTGGGCATAGGTGAGGGTTTGATACCTGCGCGCGTTGGGGTTGAGGTGGGGGTCGGAATCGTAGACCCCATCTACCTTAGTAGCTTTAAAAATCACCTCTGCATCAATTTCAGCCGCCCGCAAAGCGGCTGTAGTATCAGTAGTAAAAAAAGGGTTGCCAGAACCGGCACCAAAAATCACTACTCGTTTTTTTTCTAGGTGGCGAATCGCCCGCCGCCGGATGTAGGGTTCAGCTACTTCTTGCATGGCGATCGCCGATTGCACCCTCGTTGGCACTCCTGCTTGTTCCAGGGCATCCTGCAAAGTGATAGCATTCATCACCGTAGCAATCATCCCCACATAATCAGCCGTTGCCCGATCCATCCCTGCCGAAGCAGCTTTCACCCCGCGAAAAATGTTGCCGCCACCGACAACAATCGCGATTTGAATGCCTTGGGACACGACTTTGGCCACTTCCTGGGCGATCGACTGAACGACTACGGGATCGATACCGTAGCCCAAGCTGCCCATAAGCGCTTCACCGCTGAGCTTCAGCAAAACTCGCTGATAAACCATCCCCATGCCGCCACTATTTTTTTACTCTTTTTGCCTCCACCATAAGATAGCAGTACGGGTGCATTTTGAACATCAATTGCCCCGAACAGGCATCCTGGTTGTGTTGCAAGAGAATTTGTTTGTGGCGCGGGCTGCTAGGTGAACAGGCAAGATGCCTGTTCCACAACCGGATTAATTTTTTCTCAGTGAATGCTAGGTGAACAGGCAAGATGCCTGTTCCACAACCCGATTGATTTTTTGTGGGGAGTAGGGGTTGGGCTTCTAGCTAGCCCCTAAAAGAATCAATCCTTGGGAACGAAATTAAGAGCAGCAGAATTCATGCAGTAACGCTGACCGGTAGGTTTCGGCCCGTCGTTAAATACGTGACCGAGATGAGCGTCGCAAACAGCGCACAGTACCTCTGTTCGGCGCATGAACAAGGTGTTATCCGACTCGCACTTGACATTTTCTTCGCTAACGGGAGCGTAGAAACTCGGCCAACCGGTACCGGAATCGTACTTGGTTTCTGATTTAAATAGCTCCGTGCCGCAGCAAATACACTTATAAATTCCGGGTTTTTTGTTATCGTGATATTCGCCGCTAAAAGCTCTTTCCGTTCCTTTTTTGCGGGTGACTTTAAACTGTTCTGGCGTGAGTTGTTGTTGCCATTCTGCGTCAGTTTTTTGAACTTTCTGAGTCATGATTTGATGTTTGGTTAAGAGGTATTTAGCTGTTGAGTGTTGACGGTTAACTGTTGAGTGTTGACGGTTAACGGTATATTGCTAGTTAACTCAGGCTTCCATTAATATTAACCTAATTGGCTCGATATGAACATACCAGGGAAAAGGATTGTCCTTCATAGCCCTCCACTTTTCCTTGAAAACTTCGGCTTGCAAGTGATAATCTTGGGAATCATTGGAAGGCGAGTGCAATTTGAGATATAATGTCACCCGGTGCGGAGTTTCCACAGTCGAGGCGATCCAACAAGCAAAAGTATTTTCACGATCGCACCCGCTAACAAAACTCAGTTGATGAGCCCGAATTCCCACAGAAACTAGAGATTTGGGAATTGGTTCGACTACAGTCAGAGTACAGCCCCAGTCGATCGCCTCCACGAGTGTTACGGAGATCGGTTTAGCGGCAGAGAAGTTCTTGCAGCCAGTCAACTGGGCGACGGTGAAGTTGCCAGGGCGATCGAAAATGTTCTCTTTGGTATCAAAGGCGATCGGCCTTCCCTCGGCCAATACCAACAGATTTTTGCACACCCGGTAAATTTCCTCTAAATTGTGGCTGACAAACAAAGTAATTCCCCGATAATTAGCCAGAGTCTGCATTAACTCCCGTTCCAGTTGACTCCGCAAATGAGTGTCCAAAGCAGAAAACGGTTCGTCTAACAGCAGCAATTCTGGAGAAGGGGCGATCGCCCTTGCCAAAGCCACCCGCTGCTGTTGGCCCCCTGAAAGTTCGTGCGGGTAGCGGTTTTCCAGTCCCGACATTTGCACCGAAATTAGCTGTTCTTTTACCCGAAGTTTTTGCTCGCTTTCAGATAAATGCTGCAAGCCAAACGCAATATTTTGAGCAACAGTCAGGTGAGGAAATAAAGCATAGTTTTGAAACAAAAAACCGATCCGGCGGTCTTTAGAAGCTACATTAATACCCTGTACTGAGTCAAATAAAACCCTGCCATTGACGGCAATTTTACCGCTCATTGGAGTTTCCAAACCGGCGATGCAGCGCAGAGTCATGCTTTTGCCGGAACCCGACGCGCCCAAAATTCCCAGCACTTCCGGGCCGATATCAAAGCCAACATCCAAGGAAAAACTGGAAAGAGGTTTGAAGATGTGCAAACAAAGTCCGCTTTTCGGTTGTTTTTGGGGTTTTGTGGTAAAACTAGAAGTTACTTGGGGAATATTTGATTGCAATCTGTAGCTCGAATTCGCTTTGGGCGATCTCCTTTGTAAATCAGTCCAAAAATTAACAGCAGTTAGCACGCTCAAAGAAATACTCAGAATAATCAAAACCCAAATAGCAGCTTGCCTCATCTCCCCAGCTTCCACAGCAAAATAAATTGCCATCGGAATAGTTTGAGTTTGTCCGGGAATATTCCCAGCTAACATTAACGTCGCGCCGAATTCACCCAAAGCGCGAGCAAATGCGAGAATAGTTCCTGCTAAAATTCCCGGCCATGCTAGCGGCAACATAATCCGCCAAAAAACTTGCCACTCCGATGCTCCCAAAGTGCGGGCTGCATTGAGAAGATTGGCATCAATTTGCTCAAAAGCTCCCAAAGCAGTTTTGTACATGAGGGGAAATGATACAACTGTGGCAGTAATGGCGGCGGCTTGCCAAGTGAAAATTATAGTTAAGTCGAATTGTAGCAAAAATTGACCGATCGCCCCATTTCTCCCAAACAGCAGCAGCAGCAAAAATCCCACTACTGTCGGCGGCAAAACTAAGGGAGAAATGAAAATCCCTTCAATTAAAGCTTTACCTCTGATGCGAGTAGAAAGCATCCAGCGGGCGGCGGCTATTCCCAAGAAAAAGGTAAAGAAAGTTGCGATAGTTGATGATTTTAGAGATATCCATAAGGGAGAAAAATCAAATTCCATAAATCGTAGGGACGGGTTTCACCAACAATAATTGCCTCAAACAAATAATTTTCTAAACCCGCCCCACCCAAAGATAAATCAAAATGTATAATTTTGGGATTCGCTCGTAGGGGCGGGTTTTACCAACAATCTCGGGCTAATACCAATAATCTCGCAAACCCGCCCCCACTTGGGCGGCAAATCGAAATGTACCTCTTTGAATACACAAGGTTATCTGTTGTGTGAGGGCGGGTTTATATAGATTGTTGGCGGGAATTAGATATTGTTGGTAAAACCCGCCCCTACAGAATTTGGTTGTATGAGACTAATTAACTAGCTATGCCAAATCCGTATTTCTGAAATACTATTTTAGCCCGATCGCCCCCCAAAAAGTCAACAAACCCTTTCGCAGCAGCCGGATTGCGGCTGTTTCCGATCACTGCCAGAGGATAAACAATGGGCGAATGCAAATTTTCCGCAGCCGTTAGCCGCAAAGTAACTTTGTCCGAGGCTTTGGCGTCAGTTGTGTAAACTATGCCAGCATCCGCATTGCCGCTTTCGACAAATGTCAGCACTTGGCGGACGTTATTTCCTAGCACTAATTTTGGCTGTATTTGCCGCCACAATCCAAGTTTATTTAGCATTTCCTGAGCGTATTGTCCCACAGGTACGCTTTTCGGTTCGCCGATCGCAATTTTCTTGATTCTGGCATCTGTCAACTGTTTGAAATCGCTCAAAGCCAAGCCGTTTTTGGGAGTAATCAAAACCAGGCGATTTGTTAGCAAATTGCGCCGCGTGTCGTTAATTAACAGGTTAGATTGCTGCAAATCGTTCATTTGTTTGGTAGCGGCGCTGAAAAATATATCTACCGGTGCTCCTTGCTGAATTTGCTGTGCGAGAGCGCCGGAAGCACCGAAATTATAAGTAATAGTAACGTTGGGATTTATTTGCTGATAAACTGTTTTGATTTCTTGTAAAGCTTGTGAGAGGCTGATAGCGGCGGATACTGTTAAGGATGTTTGCTGCTGTGCTGTGACTGGAGGAACGCTTTGAAACAAGTTCCAAGTAATTAGTAGTGTCATTGCCGCGACGGCTACTACAATTAAGTTAAGGATGCGTTTTGTTTTCATAGGGCTATGTTATAATTTTTTATAGGGCGATCCAGAAATCTAGCTGACAGCAGCTTCCGATCGTTATGGTGCATTATAACTCGACTTTTCGTGCAAATTGAGAATGTAAAACCTGACGCACCCTACCATAATGAAGTAGGGTGCGTCAGCTACTATTATTTTCGATACAAACCAACAATCTCGCAACAGATGCACCTTTCAACTAATGACTAATGACTAATGACTAATGACTACGATCGCCATTTGATAGAACAGCCTACAGCCTCTGTAGTTGAAGGCTCAACGGGTTGACTGTTGAGCAATTGGTCGATCGCACCTCGGAGATAAGAAACCTGCACTGCTGCGGGATCTTCAGCGTTGTCGTCAATCAAACCTTTGTAGCGCAATCTGCCGTCTCGATCTAACAAAAAAACCTCCGGGGTTTTAGAAGCCCCAAAACTTTCAGCCACATCTTGAGCAACATCTCGGATGTAGGGGAAATTGAGTTGATTGTTAGCCGCAAAAGTTTTCATATTCTCAAAACTATCTTCAGGATATTGATTTGCGTCATTAGCATTCATCCCGATTAAAGTAACGCCTCGATCTTGAAACTCTGCTTGAATTTCTTTCAGGCGATTTAGATAAAACTGCACGTAAGGGCAATGATTGCACATAAATATCACCGCAATCGCCCGAAATTTTTCTAAATATCGAGCTAAATGGTGAACTTCTTCGTCAACTCCCGGCAGTTCAAAATCGGGAGCGTAGCCGTTAATGGGAGTACCCGTTGTATCGATTAGTAAACTCATGTTTTCACGAGGTGAAGAGCAGTATTTGCCAGCATGAAAGATGAAACTGTCAGCACGAATAAAATTGGCTGTTGTTTGGCTTTAGCTTAATTCTAGCCTTGCCAACAGCCTATTGTGATTCGTACTTCGCCATTTATTCCTCGTCTGGCTTTAGCCAACCTTGAGCCAGAGCTTGATACCCGATCATTTTGTATGCTAATTTGGCGGCGGTAAATTCTGAGACTACAGAATCTACAACCGGTGCTAATTCCATAATGTCACACCCGATTACTTCGTAGGACTCGAAGATGCGGCGCAAAAATCCGGTGAGAGAATACCAATTTAAGCCGCCCGGTTCGGGTGTTCCCACTCCTGGAATTAAAGTCGGATCGATGCCGTCTAAGTCGATCGTCAAAAATACTCGCTTAGTTGTTATGCTGGCAATTGCCCGATCGGCCCAATCCGGTTGAGTAGCGATTTCGCGAGCTCGAATCACGTTTAGCTGTTTTGCTTTAATCAAGTCGGCTTCTTCCTTGCAGATAGCGCGAATCCCGATTTGCAGAGTCGGTAAGCCCATATCTACAATACGTCGCATCACGCAGGCGTGGTTGTGAATCGAACCTTCGTACTCGTGCCGCAAGTCGCCGTGGGCGTCGATTTGCACGACTGTGAAAGGTTCGTTTGGGTATGCTTGGCGATAACCTTCCACAACGCCTGCAGTGATGCTGTGTTCGCCTCCGAGGGAGATGACAAATTTATTTTCGGTAACTAGCTGGTGGACTGCGGCTTGGGTGACTTGCAGCATTTCTGAGGATGAAACCGGTTGTCTGTTGCGCGTATCGGCGATCGGCTCTTTTGTATAAATTCCGACATCGTAGCAAACTTCGGAATCCAATTCTTCGTCATAGCACTCGAGTTGATGAGAAGCTTCTAGAAGTTTCGCCGGCCCGTTTTCGCACCCCCGGCGGTAAGTGGTGGTAGCTTCGTAGGGAATTGGCAAGATTACTACTTTGGCGGTGTCGTAGTCTGGTACAATTTCCGACCCCAGAAACGGTACGACTGCAGTGGAAACGATCGTTGGCATAAGGGAAATTTCAATAAGGCAAAGAAGTCAGCACTTCTAATCGTGACATAATATCGCCTCTAACTGCAAAGGAAGAAGGAAGAGGAATTAACCGCAGAGGGCGCAGAGGGCGCAGAGGGAGGAGGGAAGGGAGGTTTGGGATTTATGTCCTAGCGGTTGCCTCGAATTGCGATACGGTTTGTAGTATTGACTTGAGTTCTTTGCAGCCTTGCATTCATCTAAAATCTAAAATCTAAAATCTAAAATCCCATGACATCTTCTACTCCCACTTCGTCAACTGCTGTTGCACCTCAAACTTGGCTGTGGAAAGGCTTTCCCATTTGCTACCAGGCTGCTGGTTCGCGCGGGCCTGCGGTGGTGTTTGTCCACGGTTTTGGTGCGTCTTGGGGCCATTGGCGCAAGAATTTGCCGGCGCTGGCTGCTGATTGCCGCTGTTACGCGATCGACCTCATCGGTTTTGGCGGTTCTGCTAAACCCGCGCCCAAACTTGAGATTGACTATACTTTTGAAACTTGGGGACAGCTAATTGCTGATTTTTGTCGGGAAGTTGCGGGCGGGCCGGCTTTTTTGGTGGGAAATTCGATCGGCTGCGTGGCAATTATGCAAGCCGCTGTGGATTTTCCCGATATTGCTTCCGGTGTAATTTTACTTAATTGTTCTTTGCGCTTGCTGCACGATCGCAAACGCGCCGAAATGCCGTGGTATCGCAGTTTTGGAGCGCCAATCGCACAAAAACTTTTAAATGTCAAGTGGATAAGTCAATTATTTTTTAAACAATTAGCAACGCCAAAAACAGTAAAAAAAGTGCTTTTGCAAGCTTATCACCGTCCCGAAGCTGTCACCGACGAACTGGTAAATATGCTGCTGAAACCTGCCCAAGACAGCGGCGCAGTGGAAGTATTTGTAGCATTTATCAGTTATTCTCAAGGGCCGCTACCGGAGGATTTGTTGCCGCGTTTGAGCTGTCCTGCTTTGATTTTGTGGGGTACGGATGACCCTTGGGAGCCGATCGCATTGGGGCGAGAATTGGCCAAGTTTCCGGCTGTTGAAAAGTTTATTCCTTTGGAGGGCGTAGGTCATTGTCCCCAAGATGAAGCGCCGGAATTGGTCAATCCTATTTTACTCGATTGGATTAAAGGGCGATCGGCGTTTGCAGAAAATTAGTGCTTTTGCTCCTTTCATCTGCGTGAATCTGCGTCAATCCATTGTCATCTGCGGTTACCAAATTCTCTTTTTTTTACCGCAGATGATGGCAGATTAACACAGATTAACGCAGATGAATTAGATTGTTGGCTGTTGACTGGATTTTACGCCCGACGATGCTACCGGAATTGATTTTACACAAACAGGAAACTATCAGGAGTAAACCCGCCTTGAATTACAGCTATTTGGTCAGATGTACCAGCCAAATTGATGGAGTTTCCAACAATATTGTAGTCAGAGAGACTCCCACGTAGCTGAATGCGATCTATTCCTTGTTGGAAATCCTGAATCAGTGCAACTCCTGTTCCCTGATAGTATGTCTTGGTGGCATCACCGAGAACAAAAATATCTCTACCTCGACCGCCAATCAGCACATCGGTTTCATTGCTTCCCGGTGTAGCACTTGATGGATTGACTCCAATCAGGGTATCATTGCCGCGCAAACCTGAGAGTGTATCGTTACCATCTCCTCCTACTAAAGAATTGTTTTGGATGTTTCCGGTAAGGACATCTACATTGGGAGTACCTGTGACATTAACGAAATTCTCTACCGTAAAATTCAGAGTGCCGATACCGGGTAGATTGTTAACCGCCAAACGATTTTGCGACAAATCCACATTAATAGAAGCAGTGCCGCTACCTGTAGAAGCATCGATGGTATTAATCTGTCCTAAAGGAGCAATTATTTGTTCTATATTTTGCAGGCTATCTGTACCGGCTGCGCCTTTATCTACAATACCTTTAGCCTCAATGGTAATGCCGCTGGTAAGGGAAAGATAGCTAATTGTATCCGTGCCTAATCCTCCCGTTATGGTATCTGTGCCGCTACTGCCTAGGATAAAGTTATCTAAACTATCTCCGGTAATATTGTCGTTTCCTGCTGTGGTGCTAATACTGTTAGCTGGCGGAGGGGGTGGAGTTGGGTTTTGGGGAGGTAAAGCAGAATTCGTAAGTTGTGCGCCTTGATTTTGGGGAGGTGGATTGCCCGGTGCGCCTTGATTTTGGGGAGGTGGATTGCCCGGTGCGCCTTGATTTTGGGGAGGTGGATTGCCCGGTGCGCCTTGATTTTGGGGAGGATTGCCTGGTGCATTGATTGAATTAGGAAATAGTGCTGGCATGATGTAATTACCCGGATTAGTTTTCTAAGTTTGAATTTGTTGTCAGGCTCAAGAAATGAATTCTCAATCGGCCTTTGATTTAGCCTCTACAATCATTAAGTTGGTTGAATATGACATTTATCCATGTCCTAGGATTACAGTTTTGTAATGTGGAGAAATTAGCGTTTTTCCGAATTTTGAGGTAAATTACGATCGCCCGGTGGACGCGGTGGAATGCCCAAAATCTTAATCAAGTCTGCTTCGGTGACTCCCAACTTTTTCGCTGCACCGGGAATATCTAAACGAGGAGGGGGCGGCGGTTGGGGCGGGCGATTATTTTCAGTTGGCGGTTCTGGCGGTTTGGCGGGTAAGCCCAATGCTTCTATTAACTCGGCTTCGGTGACTCCTAATTGTTTGGCAGCAGCGGCAAAATCTATACGGGGCGGATGTCTGCGCTCTTGACTGGGTTCGGGTTGGCTCTGGGCGAGTACAGTATTAGAACTGAGATATTGCACCTCTGTCAGCAACAGGCAAGATGCCTGTTCCACGAGTAAAGTTTCTTCTTGTGGAACGGGCATCTTGCCCGTTCTGGAAGGCAACAGGCAAGATGCCTGTGAAGCGAAGAGTAAATTTTCTTGTGGAACGGGCATCTTGCCCGTTCTTGAGAATGGTGCAACATATGAGTTAGAACTAGCTGTAGTCCGATCGGGAAAAGTCAAGGTGCTAAATCCCAGCAGCAAGGCTGTAGCAGGTAATGCCAGCAGTGAAGCAATTTTCATGATAGTTACGATCGCCAATCCAAAAATGTTGACAGCTAAATTAAACTCCCAAAACATTACCTGCCACACTGCGGATGGATTACAGTTTTGTAATTTAGTTCAATCAATGATGACGGTATAATCACCACTGAAAAATAAACTATGCCCAATGCCCAATGCCCAATGCCTAATGCCCAATGCCCAATGCCCAACTCGATCTAAATTTATGAATGTTCTATACGTTGAAGATGAAGAAAAAATCGCCAATTTTGTTTGTATGGGCTTGAAAGAACAAGGTTTTGTGGTGGATTATTGCGATAATGGCAATGATGGCTACGGGCGGGCGATGGATAATGAGTACGATGCGATCGTCCTGGATATTGTTTTGCCGGGAAAAGACGGATTATCTATTCTCAAACATCTGCGAAAGGCGGGGCGCAACGTACCCGTGATTTTATTAACTGCTCGCAATGAACTCGACGATCGCATTGAAGGGTTACATCTCGGTGCTGATGACTATTTGGCTAAACCGTTTTTTGTTGAGGAGTTAGTTGCTCGGATTTATGCTGTAGTGCGGCGGGCTTCGGGCGGCGGGCAAAATATTCTGAGCGTTGGCCCAGTTAAGCTCGATCGCATTTTGCGAGAAGTCACTTGCGATCGCCATGCGGTAGAACTTACAACTCGCGAGTTTAATCTTTTGGAATATCTAATGCGATCGCCCGGTAGGGTACTCACCCGCACGCAAATCCTCGAACATATCTGGGGTTATGATTTTAATCCGAATACGAATGTAGTAGATGTATGTATTCAACGCATTCGCAAGAAAATCGAACCGATCGGCGGTACAGGATGGGTTGAGAGCGTGCGCGGCGTTGGCTATCGGTTTCGCAAACCAGATTCTCCCTCGTGAAATTGCAATCTTTTCGCTTTCGCATTGCCCTATCATCTGCTGTTCTGGCAAGTATTGCTCTAATTGGCTTTAGTATTGTTTCGTGGTGGTTGATTTACGATGCTAAAGTCAAGCGTCTTGATGCTGAAATCAAGAATCAGTTAATCCAATCTACCCGCCCGCAATCGACGCAATGGGATGTTTATAATGATTCTTTGCCATCAGTTTTGGGCATGAATGATGGGGAAACAACCGTGGCTTTGCGGGTGAATGACAGAGATGGTAATTTGCTCTACCGATCGAGCCAGTGGGAAGATGGAATTGATGCCAATTCACTGTGGCGATCGTTGCCTCAACCGCCTCCAGATCGACGTAGAATACCTTTTGAATTAGAACCTCCCCCTCCACCACCTCCACCCTATCCACCACCTCCCGATCGACCGGATTCATTCTCACCGAGAGAAAGAAGACCTCCGCGCGATCGGCCTCCTCAATTCGATCGACCGAATTTTCCTCAAGTTTTCAAAGCTAAACTAGCAACCCAGCGTACTAGCAGGGCAGTGTGGCGTGTGGGCGCGATTCATTCTCCTCAGACTCAAATAGCAATCGCTGTTAACTTACAAGCGATCGATCGGGAAATGGCATCGATTCGCAATATCTTTCTATTTTCTATTCCCGTAGTGCTTTTACTCGTGGCGGGTGGAGCGTGGGTGATATCGCGGAGCATTCTCTATCCAATTGGGCGGCTCACTATGGCAATTCGCAATGTTACCGTACAGGGGCTCGATCGGCGCGTTCCTGTCGGCTCAACGGATATAGAGTTTGTAGAATTAATTTTTGTGTTCAATCAGATGTTAGAACGTCTGGAGCGAAGTTTTAAACAAGCTTCTCGTTTTAGTGGAGATGCTGCCCACGAGTTAAAGACTCCGCTGGCCATTTTGCAAGGGGAACTAGAACGGGCTTTGCATCAAGTTGAATCGGGTTCTGAGGTTCAGCAAACCCTGAGTAAATTATTGGATGAAGTGTGCCGTTTGAGTGAAATTACCCGCAAACTTCTCTTACTTTCTCTAGCCGATGCCGGACGTATGGGTTTAAATTTGGTTGAGGTGAATATGTCGGCTTTGCTATCGGAAATTGCCGAAGATATGGAACTGCTAGCACCGCATTTAGATGTGCAAATGGCAATTGCTCCTAATTTATCTATCAAGGGCGATCGCGATTTGCTCGTGCAGGTTTTGCAAAATATGGTGGGTAATGCGATTAAATATAATTTACCGAAGGGTTGGCTCAGGTTACAGGCTAACTGTCAGGGAAAAAGAGTAATTGTGAAAATTGTCAATAGTTCTCACGATATTTCTTTGAGGGAGCGCGATCGTATTTTTGAGCGCTTCCATCGCGGTGACTCGACTCAGATCCAAAAAATCGAAGGATCGGGATTGGGGCTAAGTTTAGCAAGGGAAATCGCACGGGCTCACGGCGGCGATATCAAACTAGATGCTGCAATACTCGGTCAAACAGGGTTTATACTGAGTTTACCTGTGGGCGATCGCGATTAATGGAATCTTGAAAAGTTTTAAGCCGCAACAAAGCTAAAACGTGCGATTTTAGCCAGTTTACTGGCTCGGTAGACCACCTCAATTCGATCGCCCGATCGATTTGTAACGTTTGGAACAAATCAAGACAATTTGGGACGGCTATATGGTAGCTGAATGAAGGAAGAGGCACTTTAGCTAAGCGATCGGGTTAACTTAGAATTGAGATTTTTTAGGAGTTGCAGTGGGAGCTATATTTCCGCGATCGCGCCACAGCAACAAGGGAATGCTTAACGTTCCTAAAATCATTACAACTCCAGTCAGAATCCAAACTAGCACGCGATTTGGGCGATAATCACCTCGCTCAATTTGCCAGAAAACTCGATTATAACGCCATGCTGCTAAGGCAATGACCGCAATGCCAAAAACGACCAGACTCAGCCCTAAAGTTTCCGAGTTGAAGAAGGGAGGGGAGGAAACTTCTTGCTGAGTCACTGTAGCTTGAAATTGACGCAGAAATAAACTGAACCGAGCGATCGCAAACCCAAAACCAATTAAAGCGAGTGAAGTTCGTAACCATGCCAGAAAGGTGCGTTCATTTGCCTGATGTTCCCGCTGTCGGTCTATTTTAGCACCCTTGTTCATCAACCCTACCTTTCTAAAATATCTTAAGCTTTCCCTCGTTGGTTATTGTTTCAGTTCAGATTGCCGAGGGAAGTATCGGTATTGCGATCGCGATTCATCATCACCAAAAAATATAGTATCAGTAAATCGACAAAAAAGCGATCGCCTACATCTCATACCAACAGAAAAGAAGAGGACACAGCAATGCTGCGTCCCTACAAATACCCCAGTTAAAATCCAGTTTAAAAAGACTTAGCCGCACCGCCGGACTGAGCCTTTTTCTCCAACCAATCCTTACCCAATCTAATTGTCACGTCGGACTGCAAAGAACCGGTACTCTCCACCAGCACATCTCCAAAACCCAAAAACTGGCGAATCGCTTGAGCACCTTTAATATCGCCCTGTTGAGCTACTAGAGTAGTTACCTCCAGCGGTTCGGGCCAAGCTTTATACACCTGAACATTCCGATAACCGGCTTGAGTCAAATTATTGACAAAAGCTTCAACAGCAGATGGATCTCCGGTACTATCTTGAATCGCCACATTCAGAAAAGTCGAATCAGCATTCTCAATTTTCCAAGTATTTTGGCCGAAGTCAAAATGTTCCGCTACCATAGTTTCGATGGCATATTGGTCGGGCAACCAAAAACTTGCCTTGTAGTCCTTAGCATCGCTAAATTTGCCGGGAACCATCAACATCTGCACGCCAGCGCGATCGGTTTGAGTAGCAAAACCAGCCAAAGCTACCAATTCTTCTATACTCAAATTGGTGTCAAGGTGAGACTGAATCACCGACAAAATCTTCGGTAGTCGAGACAGCAAACCTACATTTACTTCCTGTTCCACAAAAGCCCGCATCAACAATTGTTGGCGCTGCACCCGCCCGATGTCGCCCAAATCGTCGTGCCGGTAAAGCAAATATTGCACGATTTGTTCGCCGTTGAGTTTCTGCTTGCCAGCCTTTAAATCTATATATAAATGCTGGCTTTCATCGGTATACTTCATGTCTTTAGGGACATTAATAGTAATGCCACCCAGGGCATCGACCAAACTTTTGATTCCTTGAATATTGACTGTGACATAGCGGTCAATTCCCACGCCGCCTAAGAGTCCGCTGACTGACTTGGCTGAGGAAGCCGGGCCGCCGTAGTAATTGGCTTCGTTGATTTTCACTACACCCCTGCCTTCAACATAGGTGCGGGTGTCTCGCGGAATGGAAAGCACGGTTAACTTTTTATTTTGAGGGTCAAACCTAACCAACAGCATGGTATCGGTTAACCCCTTAAAAGAGTTTTGCCAGACATCGTATCCCAGCTCCTTATCGGGATGGCCGTCGAGGTCTGAGCTGAGAACTTTAAGTCCTAAAACTAAGATATTAACTGGCCGAGTCAGCTCCGGCATTTTCATGCTGAGCTTTGCCATGTCGCCTTGAGAAAACACCGCCGCTTCTTCAGGGCTCAACTTTTGTTGCTGAAGCGGCGTTGTAGAAAGGGAGACGGCTAGCAACGCTCCGGCTGTGGCTGAGAGCATGGCTACTCCAGCCAAACCAAAACCAAAACCCAGCCAGCGGCCTCGATGGGGCTGGGAAGCTTTTTTGGTTGCAGGTTGAGCAGTTGATTGTTGGATAGGGTCTTGATTAGGAATTTTTTGAGCTGGCACTGGCTTCCTCACACACAACAAAAATAAAAAAGATAATGGCAATATGTAGTATCAAGCTGAAGACGCAATCAATCAATAGGGTAGGGGCTTAAAAGAACCCTAAATTATGATAAATGTTTGCCTACTACTTGCTCGGCTACGCGACTAATGCCGGGCAACCATAGTGGTTGACGCTTCCAGAGGCGAACCATCAGTCCCAGAGCAACGATGAAATAGCTGGTTGTTAGCAGGCTACTCATTAATAACATGGGAAGTGTCGGAGATTCCGCAGAAATCGCTCCAGCTTCTAAAAGAATATGTCCTAAGAGCCAACTAAAAGCAAGGGCAATTGCCAAACGGCTGACGGCTTTGCGTTCGGGGCTGCCCTGACGGCGGTAAAGAGTCCACAGGGCGGGGAAAAAGCCGATGACTGGGATCATTAATACAAACAGACTGGCACGATCGAGTTCAGGATTTTCTAAGGGATCTGTTTTTTTCATAATTCGGTACTCAAAATTTGCAGAAGGTCAGATTTTGCACACAAGTTATTTGTTAGAGGGAAAATTTATATCCTAAACCAAAATTCCGAGAGCTGGGCTGGGGCGCAATCGCCAAACTTGTCTGTCAGAGGCAAAATTTTTTGACCCTCCCAATCTCGCGAGCGATCGTTGGCAACTTTTCGACCCGGAGACCCGTATTTTGATAAACTGGATACAGCACAGCAGACAGGAGAACAGACTTAGCCATGACCCAATCCCAAAAATCAATCGTTATTGCTCCATCCATATTATCAGCCGATTTTAGCCGTCTCGGAGAAGAGATTCAGGCTGTCGATCGAGCTGGGGCTGACTGGATTCACGTAGATGTGATGGACGGTCGCTTTGTTCCTAATATTACTATCGGGCCGCTGATTGTTGAGGCAATTCGCCCCGTTACTACCAAGGTGATCGATGTCCACTTGATGATTGTGGAGCCCGAGAAGTACGTCGAGGACTTCGCTAAGGCTGGTGCTGACATTATTTCGGTTCACGCCGAACACAATGCTTCGCCTCACTTGCACCGCACCCTCGGCCAAATTCGGGAATTGGGCAAAATGGCTGGTGTGGTTCTGAATCCTTCGACGCCTTTGGAGTTGATCGAGTACGTGCTGGAACTTTGCGATTTGGTGCTGATTATGAGCGTCAATCCGGGCTTTGGCGGTCAAAGTTTTATCCCGGCCGTTTTGCCGAAAATTCGCCAGTTGCGTAAAATGTGCGACGACAAGGGCCTCGATCCTTGGATTGAGGTGGATGGCGGTTTGAAAGGGAACAATACTTGGCAAGTTCTGGAAGCGGGCGCAAATGCGATCGTCGCTGGTTCTGCTGTGTTTAAGGCGAACGATTACGCAGCGGCGATCGAGGGTATCCGCCACAGCAAGCGCCCGACTCCCGAGTTGGCTGCTGTTTAATTGAAAATGCGATCGTGTCCGGTGAATTACCCAGAATAAAACTGGTTCGCAGTCAGGACTTTAGTCCTTAGTGGCTAAAAGATTTAAGAAAGGACTGAAGTCCTCACTACAAACTGTTGCATGACTTTTTAGCTAAACAGACGGGAATCCCCACACTATACCGATCGAGGTTAGTGTGGGATGAAAAGGGATAGAAAAAATGAACGAAAGTGAATCGTCTCGACTATTGCAGGTTGCGAACCTTGGAGGGCAGATAAATTCACGATCGCCCCGGCAATAAACTACTCGCCCAGATTAATCCCGGTTGTTTGCGGCGGTATCGATCGGCCTGTCCTAGTTCTAAAATTTGCTGAATTTATTTTACATTAAATACTGACGAGTCGCAAAACAGGGTTAAACTCAACGATATACACTCTGAATTAAAGAAACACTACGAGGCTGATGTAATTCTTCACCCAAATTCAGCATTCGGTTGCGATCTAACAAAACTTCAATTCGCCGATCGGGTTGCCCATCTAAAATCAGATAACGTAATTTTTGATTGATTTCTAATGCAGCAATGAGCGCTTTTTTTCCCAAATTGCCAATTCCATTCCGACAAAGATTGAGTTTCAATAAGGTTTGGTTCCGTGCGATCGAATGGGCGATCGCACTTGCACCGATATCTCCAATCTGATTGGGCTGTGCTCCCAACACTCCTGTAGAAGGACTATAACCTAAATCCAGATTACTAAGTTTGGGATGGGTTGCCACTGCTGCTAATAATGGATTGCACCCTGCTACCCCAATTCCATTGCTAGCTAGTCCTAAATCAACCAGTGTTTTATTTTCTGCCAATCCATCCACTAAAACTGTAACACCTCGATCGCCAAGATGATTGACATTAAGAAATAAGCCAGTAATCACAGGATTATCAGCTAAAAGATTAGCCAGTAAAGCAGCATGGTTTTCCTGAATTTGATTGCCGCCCAAGTACAGCCGTTCAACAGTACGATTGGTGTAAGTCAAAACCTCTAAAATGGCTGCTAATCCCTCATCTCCTATTTGAGTATTGACCAAATCTAGCGTGCGGATACTTGTATTGTGACGCAACATTTCCGCTAGACGATCTGCACCTTCAGGACCAATCGGATTGCGTTTTAACCACAAACCAGTTATAGATTGATTCTGCGTCAGCGCTGCTGCAAGTGCAGCAATACCTGTCGATGAAATCGCATTGCAACCTAAATAGACAATCTCTAAACGGTTGTTACGTTGAATCAATCGCGCCACATCCTGAGCACCCCGATCGCCAATACCATTGGTTCCCAATAATAAGCTAGCGATCGCATCATTGTTTGCCAATGCTTGAGTCACTAAATGACATCCCATTACACCTAAATCTTGCTTGCACAAATCAAGTCGTCCATCGGGCATGACTGTGCCGCGCGGGAAGACTATTTTTTGAGCTATCGGTCGATCGGTTTGGAGATAATCGATTAACGATTTGAGTTCGATTACAACTTCGGAGGAAGACTCTATAGGATTGGGTAACGGACAGTGAAGAGCGGTATTTATCATCATTTGCTACCAGGGATAGGGGGCGTAGTCTTTAAGAAAATGACCGTAAATCGGAGGAGCGGGGTTTTCAATACCTTGAACGATCGGATCGTAAATTCTTGCCATCCCATCAATCGCATCTAAGGGCGTGTAAAAGCCTTGTTCTCCTTGAACTCGTATTTTCTTAGGATCGGGATTTTCATTGGTAATCCAACCCGTATCGACGCTGTTCATGAAAATATTAGATCGAGCATAATCAACCGCCGAGGTTCGCGTCATCATATTCAAAGCTGCTTTTGCCATATTGGTATGGGGATGATAGGGTGTTTTACTGGATCGGTTGAATTGTCCTTCCATTGCTGAAACGTTGATGATAAATCGTCTTTCAAAGGATGAACGAAGTAGTAATGGTTTGAGTTGACTGTTAAGAATGAAGGGTGCGATCGCGTTCACCACCTGTACTTCAAGTAACTCAATCGTATTTACCTCATCCAGTTTTAGCAACCAGCTATTCTCGGGGCGAAGATCCAGTTGTTGTCGGTCAGCATCGAAGCAATCGCGCGGGAAGTAATCAGCGATCGCACTCGGTAGGCGAGCTTTGTAATTCGGTTGACTTTCGAGTAAAATAGATTGATGTCGAGGTAATTGCTCCTTTAATAGATTGCTATCGAGCGGGATTAATGCTTGGGCGTTGTTGCTGAGTATTTGTGATGCTTCTTCTTCTCGCTCTAAGAGATGCTGATAAAATGCCAATGGACGCTTGATAGTTTGAGCTGCATTGTTGATAATCAGATCGAGAGCTGATTCAGTATGGAATAAATCCCGTACAAATGTTTCTAATGCTGGAATATTTCGCAGATCGAGTCCGTGAATTTGCAGGCGATCGCGCCACTGCTCGAAATCGGGTTCTAGACTATAGCGATTAGCACAGTCATAGGGGAATCTTGTGGTGAGAATCACCCTAGCACCATCTTGCAACAGTCGCAATCCCATCTGATAGCCAATCTTGATGCGTCCGCCTGTCACTAATGCAGTTCGCCCAACTAAATGGGTTCGCTGTTGTCGTTTTTGGTAATTAAATTGAGCACATTTTGGGCAGAGTGAATGATAAAAAAAATGAATTTCTGTATAGGGTGTTTTGCAAATGTAACAAAGGATGGGCTTGTGCAAATGCTGCGACGATCGGGTTGTTGATTCTGGTAACGCAGCGCATGGCTGTTGTTGGTGCTGATGCTGCACCATGACGGTTGATGCTTTGAGTTGCCTATCTTCAATTCGCCGTTGTTGTTGTTGAGATTGACGCAAACCTTTGCGTCCCTGTTTGTAGATTTTGGCAATCAAACTTTTGAAGCGATCGTGGTCGCCAATGACCGCTGGATCTTCTGAAATTTTTTGCAGAACATTGAGGCAAATTTCTAATTGGTCTGGTGGGAGATTCATCTTGACCAACCCCTTGAGAAATTGAGCGCGAAAACCCCTTCATATATCCAGATTTGATATCGATGGGTGGGGGCTAAGAGGATTTGAACCTCCAACTTCTTCCCTGCAGAGAAAGCGCTCTTCCATTGAGCTATAGCCCCCAAAAAGGTGGAACTGAGGGAGGCTCGAACTCCCAACCTCCGCGATGCTGTCGCAGTGCTCTTCCTCTTGAGCTACCAGTCCCAAATCTTAGAAATCGCTGATACTACATTATAGTTATATCCATTGCGGTAGCATCGGCATAATTATTGGCCGGAATCAGGAGACTATTGTGGTGCAACTCAAGCTGTTTTACGATCGCACCCGCAACGTCAGGCGCACTGTATCCCCAATAAAGTGAGGAATGCGCCAGCTAAAGAGCCATTTTTTGATAGTTTTCAGCAACTCCACATCCGCCAAAGTCGAAGCCTCAGCATCCACAACTATGCGGCTGGGGCGCACCTTACTGAAGACAATTTCTAACACCAATTCGCCGTTTGTACCGGGCGGCACAGTCAGAGTTGCCAAGTGTTGGTTTAAACTATCGATCGTCACTTCATCCAACCCCGCAGCGCTAACAACTTCTACAGGTGATGTGCGGCGCGCCTTTGACGGTGCGGGGGCGCTAGCCCTGGCTGGTGCGCGCAATGGATACATCCGTTTTTCTAGGCGCTTAAATGAGATGCCGCGTTCTAATTCTCCTTCTGGTTCCATCCAGTCTGTGCAGCCATTATCTTCTACATAGCCTGTGCCACCAAATACGCCCTCATATTCCACAGCTTCCGGCATTTCTACAGGAACGTTCATCGAGATGGATTCCGTAGGTTCGACGCGCACATCATCGCTGACAGCCACAAAAGCCGTGTACTGCGACAGAAGCTGATAGGTTAGCGCCGTTTCTGTCACTGTTTCCACTCCCACCTTAGTGTCGTACTGCACCATCTGATTCATCAAATCTTTGATGCGGTGCCGCCCCCAAAGCTGGGCAACTGCCGGATTTCCAGGATCTGTAAAGTCGAGTTGGTAGGTTTGGACGTACTGGTGTCCGCCTGCGCTAACCCCTTTAATATGAAGGGTTCCAGCTTGGCGATCGCCCTTTTTTCCAAAGAGAACCAGCGGTTGTTCGGCAAACAAATCCGGCGCAACTGACGGATAAATTACCGGATTTTCGCCCTCTCCCTGCCAAGTAATTTCCAGATTTACCAACACCGGATTGTTGATTTGCCGGAAAAACTTTTCGACAAATTCGTTAACTGGTTCGTCGTGCCGGATAATCCGGGAGATTCCCCGCCCGATTTCCGCAATGCGATCGAGCAAAAAGCGATTGACGGAACTCCCCGCACCGAAGCTGTACAGGCGGTTCCCCGATTTGAGATGCTGCTGCACTTCCGCGAGAACTTGGTTTTCGTTGCCGATGTAACCGTCGCTGAGGAATACCACAGTTCGCAAGCGCCCGGATGGTGCGGGAAAATCGATCGCCGCCCGAATCCCCCCCAACATTTCCGTACCGCCAGAAGCGCGCAGTTTGTTGATATATTCGATCGCCTGTTGTCGATTTTCTGCTGTATTCGGTAGCGGTTGTTGGGAAAGTCGCCGCACTTTGTCAGAAAAATCCAGAATCGAGAAAGTATCCGCTGGATTCAGCCCGTTAATAAATTGCCGCAACAATGCCTGACATTGCTGCAAAGGCGCACCGGATTGCGAACCGGAAGTATCGACTAAAAAAACGACATCTTTCGGCACAATTTCATCAGTTTTGTACTCGATCGCCGGAATCAAGTAAACTGCAAAATGCCCGCCGCGATCGTCCGCTTGAGTTAATACCGTCGATTGAGTTTCTCGACCAGCAATTTGATAGCGAACAATCAAATCTTTGTTGGGAATTGTATCTTGATTCCCCAATTGAACGCGCACCCTCAGCCCATTTTTGTGCTCGCTTGCTAAGGAAGTTTGGGGAGAGTCGAAATATTCAATTTGCAGTTGGTGGGATGGGGAATTGACATTACGAATCGGTACGCCAGCTTCAATTTCCAGCGTCACGCCGATATCGTGTCCCGATCGCATTCCCGGTGGCAAAATCGGGGCATTGAGGCGCGACGCATCGGGGACAATATCGGTAGACGAATTGACTGTCATTGGGGCTGGGGCGCTACCGCTAGCAGCCGTTTCATCCAGCGGCGTACCGGGAATATATCGCGGCCCGACAACCATCGGAAAAATGAATTCGTAATCGCCAGCTAAAAATTTCAAACTGTCAGTGTAGCGAATCGTGACATCGATTGATTCACCCGGTTTGATGTTGGCGAGGGACTGGGTGAAAATATTATCTCGCTCCTGTTCCAGCAAACCCGCAGTCCGCCCTTCTTGTTTGGCTTTTTCGTAAATTTTTTGGGCTTCTTCGCGTTTTTTGATGCTGCCTTTAATGGTGCGATCGCCAATTTTAATTTCCATCTCATCTACCGCTGCTTCCTCCGGTAGCGGGAAAATATAGACGGCTTCTAACGGCTTGGTGAAAGGATTTTCAAATTGCTGTGAGACTTCAACTCGCGATAAATTTCCGGCAATTTTTGCTCGGACTTCTGTATGTTTCAGGGGAAAAATAAGTTGTTCTCCCTCTGGGGAACGTACGTATAATCCACTGGTTCGATCGGTTGGAGATTTCAAGGATGGCATAAAAGTAGTCCTCCATAAATGATACATCAAAAGGAACTGCAACACGCATCGTCTCGACTGCCTTAATTCTAGCAATTTCAATCGGGAAATTCCGGTAGCATTGGAATTATTAGTAGCAGAAATTAGGAGAGGGCACGTGCCGTCTCCCTACAATATTATTTTGGGTAGGGACACTCCAAGAGCCTTCTCCTCTATATCATTCCGGTGCAACCGGATTTGATATGATTTAACCGCAGAGTACGCAGAGGAAGCAGAGGAAGGGGAGAGAGATAAATGATATCAATTTCGGTTGCACCGGAATGATGTTGACGGTTAACGGTTAACTGTTCACTCGAATTTACTATTCCGATGCTAACGGATTTGATATGACTGGGTTTGAAGTTAAGTTGACACCAATGGACACGGCAAAGTCGTGTCCCTAGGGGTATCGATTTAGACCGCTACAAAATCGGTAGCATTAATCAGCCCTGTTGACACATTGCTGAGAGTTGCTAACAGTTGACCGGAACTGGTAACTCGGAGCAAAGTAGAATTATTTTCTACAGTAATGCTCAGTTGCGAGAAACTTAAACCGCCCCTCAAGCCGATCGCATCGCGACCATCTTGAAAGTCTAAAATAGTCTCGCTGCCGCTGTCGATACCTAAGATAAATCGATCGTCCCCAGTACCTCCAATTAAAGTATCATTCCCCTCATCTCCAAATAACCAATCGTCCCCAGCACTACCCAGTAAACTGTCTTCATCCTTGCCTCCATAAAGAGTATCGTTTCCAGCATCACCGTTAACGGTATCCTGACCTTCATTGCCAAACAACAAATCGTTGCCCAAATCACCGCACATCTGGTCTTGAGCGCCAGCGGAGGCGATCGCCAGAGGGCTGCCAATATCCCCGTACATAGTATCTTCTCCCTCGCCACCACAGAGAGTATCGCTGCCCTCATCCCCAAACAGCACGTCGTTGCCCAAGTCTCCTAGGGCCAAATCATCGCCCTTGCCACCATGCACTGTATCGTTTCCATTACCGCCAGAAAGGGAATCTTCGGCTTCTTGCCCGTTCAGGTAATCGTCGCCACTGAGGCCAAATAGCAAATCGCGACCTGTAGAATCGATGTCTGAAGGGTTAACAGTACCACCGTATAATGTGTCGTTACCCTCATCGCCAATTAAAGTATCGCTCTGTTTGTCTCCAAAAATTATGTCGTCATCTTTGCCACCGTAAGCAACATCTTCGTTCTCGCCCCCAAAGATTAAATCATCTTTAGCACCCCCGTTGAGGTAATCATCGCCCTCATTGCCAAACAGTACGTCGCTATCTTTGGCAGAGGGAAGAATGGTTGTATTTCCTCGATCGATACTGAGGTAAGATCCGCCATAAATATTGTCATTGCCAGTGAAGCCAACCTCTAAGTCGTTACCATTTAAGCCGTCGATATTGTCATTGGTAATCGAACCTTCCAGAATGTCGTCGCTTTCTGTACCGTTGGTGGTGCTATTTGTTTGGTTGGGGCCGCGAATAGCAGTCTGGCTGGGAAAGGTTATCTGCTTGCAAATGCAATCTTCGTCTTGAGTTTCTGGCGTTGGCGTCGGAGTTTCCGTTGGAGTCGGAGTTGTTGTCGGAGTCGGAGTCGGAGTCGGAGTTTCCGTTGGAGTCGGAGTCGGAGTCGGAGTTTCCGTTGGAGTTGGCGTCGGAGTTGGAGTCGGAGTCGGAGTTGGAGTCGGAGTCGGAGTTGGCGTCGGAGTCGGAGTCGGAGTCGGAGTCGGAGTCGGAGTCGGAGTTGGAGTCGGAGTTGGAGTTGGCGTCGGAGTCGGAGTCGGAGTTGTTGTCGGCGTTGGAGTTGGAGTCGGAGTCGGAGTCGGAGTTTCCGTTGGAGTTGGCGTTGGAGTCGGAGTTTCCGTTGGAGTTGGCGTTGGAGTCGGAGTTGGAGTCGGAGTCGGAGTTTCCGTTGGAGTCGGAGTTGGAGTCGGAGTTGTTGTCGGAGTCGGACTTTCCGTTGGAGTCGGAGTTGTTGTCGGCGTTGGAGTCGGCGTTGGAGTCGGAGTCGGCGTTGGAGTCGGAGTCGGAGTTGGAGTCGGAGTTGTTGTCGGCGTTGGAGTCGGAGTTGTTGTCGGCGTTGGAGTCGGAGTTGGAGTCGGCGTCGGAGTCGGCGTCGGAGTCGGCGTCGGAGTCGGCGTCGGTGACTCCAAGTCGTCATTTACGATCGTACCTATGCCCGTCGCTTTAGTAATAGTCGCATTGACAGCGGTGCTGAGGTTGACGTTAAATGTTTCGTCAGTTTCAAACTTAGAATCGCCGTTGACAGCAACAGTAATGGTTTTTGTCGTTTCCCCGGCATTGAAGGTGAGGCTGCCTGCGGCCGCCGCGTAATCGCTATCAGCAGTGTTAGCAGTACCGTCTGACGTGGCGTAATTGACGGTGACGGGCAAGCTAGAAGCTGCTGAGAGAGTGGCAGTAAAGGTGGCGCTAGCAGTACCCGTATTGCCCTCGGTAACAACTACATCACCGATCGAGATACTAGGAGTATCATCATTGACGATCGTAGCAGTGGCGGTGCTGGCGGTGACAGTCGAACTTTCCGGCGCTGCGGTCAAATTTGGGTTGCTGAGGGTGACGGTAATTGTCTCGTCAGGTTCAACTGCGGTTTCGCCCAAGACATCCACAGCAATAGTTTTAGTTGTTTCGTTGGCGGCAAAGGCGATCGTCCCTGTGGCGCTAGTAGCCCCCGCAGCATTGATATTATTGTAGTCGGCGCCGTTGCTAGCGGTACCGGCGATCGCATAATCTACTGTACTCGCTACCCCCGTGCCGCCGCTGCGAGTGACGGTGAAAGTGACGGGTTGAGTGCCGGAATTGCCTTCTATTAAGGAACCTGTCGCTGGATTTGTGAGTGCGATCGCATAAGAAATCGGGTCGTTGGCGGGTATAGTTAGGGTAGTTTGGTTAGTAGTTCCAGCAACGGCATTAATAATAGTACCGAAGTTGAAAACGGCTGTTTCATCATTTTCGGGGATGTCATCAGGATTGATAGTAACAGTGAGATTTTGGGTAAGGGCTGCACCACTGGCACCAGCATTAAAAGTGATAGAGCCAGGGGTAAAAGTGTAGTCAGAACCTGCGCCTTGGGTAGCCGTACCTGTGTTAACTAATGGTACGGTGACATTGGCGAGGGGAGTAGCGCTGAGAGTGACTGGGATAGTAACAGTAGTAGCAGCAATTCCTTCTGTACCTGAGAAAGTGGGAGCACCAAAGTTAACTAGAATGTCGGGATATTCATAAGCACCAATGTCAACGATGCCGTTGCCGATGCGAGCAAAACCAGCACCTCGTTGATCGTTAGTTGAAACGCCTGTGTTGTTGCCTGCGTTGAATGCGGGACTACCTGCATTCAGCGCGTGGGTTTGCGTAAGGCCGCCGTTATTTGCCAGCGCTGCTAGCCCAGGAGTTGGGTTAACGATGTCGCTGCCCGTGCCAAGCGTACCCGTATTGCCCGTGAGATTCCCGATCAGGTTATTGTTATTCCCAGTGATGTTGCCAGAAACGTCGGGATTGATAGTTCCTACTGCGGGAGAGGCATCAAAGTTACCGGCGATGATAGTATTTCTGAGAGCGATCGTCGCCAGACTGCTGAATATGCCACCCCCGTTGTCATTAGCGCCGTTGTTGGCATCTGAGTCAGCCGTGTTATTGGTGATGGTGCTGTTAGTGATAGTCCCCGCAGTACCGCTCCACCAAATAGCACCGCCTTTTTGTACGGCCGTGTTGCCGGAAAGCGTACTGTTAGTGATGTTGAGAGTGCCGTTGCTGTAGATTGCGCCACCTCCGGAAAAAAAAGGATCTGTTGCATCACTTGCTTTGTTGCCGGAGAAAGTGGTGCCGGCGATCGCAAGCGTACCTTCGTTATAAATGCCGCCGCCGGGTTGGGTTATCACTTCGTTGTTGGTGATGCTGCTATCAGTGACTGTCATCGTGCCTTGGTTTCTGATCGCACCGCCACCGAATGCAGTTGCTTTATTATTAGTAAAGGTAGTATTAGTGAGTGTCGCCGTGCCACTATTGAAAAGAGCACCACCTCCTCCAGCAGTGTTATTAGAAAAGGTAACGTTGGTGAGGTTTAGCGTTACGCCATTGCCGTTACTAATGCCACCGCCACCAGCACCAGTATTAGCGTTAGCAAAGGTGAGGTTAGAAATGCTAACAGTGCCGGTATTAGTGGTAAGTATCTGCACTGCGTTGCTGCCGCTGACTGTCAAGGTAGCTGCACCTGGGCCGTTTAGAGTGACGCTTTCATTAATAGTTGGCAGTGTCGTAGCGAGGGTAATTGTGCCAGTAATGCCAGTCAGGTCAATAATATCTGCGCCTGCGGTAGCATTGGCTTGGGTAATGGCATCTCGCAGCGAGTTTGCACCGGAGTCGTTGGTGTTGGTAACTGAGAAAGTAGCTAAAACGTGGCTGTAAGCTGCGATCGCCTCTTGGGTGAATGCCAAAGGTGTCTCAATCGAACCAATTGTTACTTCTAAATCCCAGTCGCCGCCTAATGCAGCACTTCCTGTCAGGTTTTTGGAGGCGGCGATGTCTGCACCTGTGAGTTGATTGAGGCGTTCCAAGAACGATCGCCCCACCGATAGCGGGGCGATGTCTGCCGCCACGCTGCAACCGTACAGGAGGATATCGGCGCCAGGGGCTAAGGCCTTTTTCCACTGCCCAAGTCGATCGCCGTATTCGTCTAGGTTGTCGGAATTTAGCTGAATTGACCCCAGTTGCAAATTTCCAGCCCCGCCGTGAGAAACAATATGAACGGCGGAAATATCGGTGTAGCTAGCTAATAACTCTGTAATTTGCTCGACTCCATCCCCCGCCCGATCGAGGATAAATATCTCTTTCCTTGGTTCAGCGCTTGGTGCAAGGCTTTGATAATCTTCAACGGTTGGGTCAATGACAACTATTTGCCTAATTTTTTCCATGATAAATTTTCCTCGTAGATGCAAGGGAAATGGAGCTTAAAAGCGGCAATCTTCTTGCCAAAAGAATTCAAATTAGTATTGACAAATAATCATTTGAATCCACTAGCTAGGTTGGGGAAAGCTTGTAAAAGGCAAGATATAATGCTTAAGTCATAAGCAGCTTAGAGTCTTACTAAGACAACACAAGGAGCAACTTTGTTCCCAATCGTAAAAATTAGTCAGTAAATATAGCGATCGACCCGATCGCCCATTCGAGCCCCGACTTCTTTAAGAAATCGGGGCTCTGGGGGTTCGGTTTTTTTTAGGTGGGCTTACTTATTTGGAGATACTAGCGAGAATGCTTTCCATCTCAGAAAGCTCGATCGCCCCGGAGAAAGTTTTGCCGTTCATAATAAAAAACGGAGTGCCTTCAATGCCCAGTTTTTGAGCCAGTTGCACGTCTTTGGCAATGGCTGCTTCGGCAGCGGGGCTGTTGCGATCGGTGTTGAATTTATCTAATTTTAGATTGAGCTTTTGGGCGATCGATCCGTACAATGGTTCGCCTAACTCTTTCTGCCCTTCAAACAAAGCGCTGTAGTATTCCCAGAATTTGCCCTGCTGCCCTGCCGCCCAAGCTGCTTTAGCTGCTGGCAGCGCTTGAGGGTGAATTGAAGTCAAAGGAAAATGCTTGTAAGCTAAAGTAACTTTGTCCTGGTGTTTTGCCATAAACTGCTTGACAGTATCGTAAGCGCGCGCGCAAAACGGACATTGAAAGTCAGAGAATTCTAAAAGTACAATCTGCTGCGAAGCTGAACCCGTGGTGGGAGAATCCCCGATTGCAGATTTGGGATTACTTTTCATCTGCTGCAAAAATGATTCCTGCGCTGCTTTGAGAGACTGCTGCTGCTGTTGCTGGTACGCTTGTACCGACTCTAAAATTGCTTGCGGGTTTTCGCGGATAATCTGCAAGACTTGCTCTTTCAACTTGGGATCGACTGAATTGCCAGCCCCTGACTGTGCGGGGGAACAACCGATAAATACCAGGCAACCTGCCAGGAGTGCAGCCAAGCAGAAGGCTTGCTGGCTGCGGAGTTTTCGCCAAATAGTGGATACGTTCATCTTTTATTTCTCATTCACGGCAACACTTAATCCTACATTTAATTTGGCGGAGTGTCAGGTATACCGCTGTTGACTGCTGTGCAGCTATTTTTAGCTTTGACCAATAATTAGTAATTCGTAATTTGTAATTGGCAAGGTTTTTTACTTACCATATCGGCTACGAACCCAATAATTAAGATTTAACCAATCCGGATTTAGTATTATAATCTTACAGCAGATTCCATGTATAGCAATCCTAAATTATTATCATGATTGTGATACAATTATATGCAATACTCGACCGTGAAAAAAAATGAATAAATTACAACGGCTACAAAAAGATAGTGAAAAAGAAATAGCCCAATTAGAATCTTTCATTAAAAGCGATTTCGATGCCAGAGAACTAAAACGAGCAATAGCTGTAAGGATGGCGCTCTCAGGTGATCTACCATGAAATCAGCAAGATATGGCGTGTAAGTATTTTTTTATTGGTTGTCAGAAAAAACAATTTAAAACCCAAGGTATCGCCGCACTCAAACTATGACATAGGGTACTTAACAGCTCAACAAAATACTGAAGTAATTGAGAGGTTAAAAAATAAAGAATATGGGAATTTAGATGAGCTGGTTACTGATTTAGAGCAAGGATTTGGCGTGATATACAGCGGTTCTCAAAAAAGTGAGGTATGCCCTATGCCCTATGCCCTATTCCCTAGAGTACCTCATATGAGAGCTCGAAAGGCTATATAAATCAAAACAGAGTTAATATGAACTTTTTATCGAAAAAAATAGTTAAAAAAACTCAAACAACTCATCCTAAATTTTATAAAAAACTGGTAAAAAAACACGGAATAAATTAACATTTTTTTTATTGAAAAACAAGGCAGGTATAGAATCCGGGGAAAGAATAGTATTGTTTTTAGATGAATGTCATCTACTTAATGGCGATCTAACTGGTTATATTTGGGGTCAATCATTGCATCAGAATTGAATTTCCAATTACCAATCAAAAAGATAGACAAACTTATTTGGGCGCACTCAATTATCCAAGCAAAGAATTCCATGTTCAGAGCCATCCATCTGGCGATGGAAAATCAACAGTTAAATTCATAAAATATTTACAAAATAAATATAAAAATCGCAAGATTATCTTGATAATGTAGGGAGATATTTATCATAAATATGGAGAATTTAGAGACTTTTTATTAGAACTAAATGGTGACAAAAAACCTGATAATTGGTCAATTATTTGTATTTTATTTGCTCCCAATGCTCCCGGACAGAATCCGGTTGAAGATATTTGGTTACAAGCTAAAAACTTTTTAATAAAGTATTGGTATTTATGTAGGTCTTTTAAGATTGTCAAATTTTTGGAGAGAGTTTTTTACTAACGAACATAAATTTGATTTCCCCAAAATACGTCAATATACTTACACAGAGAAAATCATTTAGGATTGCTCTAGATATAGAAAATCATTTAGGATTGCTATAGGTGACTTGGGTTTGTGTGAGTGACATGGTTTTTGGCTTGCCAATACTAAGAAGATTATAAGGGCGATCGGGCTTCATGTTCTATGTTGAGGGGCAATAGTTAGTTTTGACATACTCTTTTAGTACGGGTGCAAGGGTAAAAAATGTACGATCGCCCTCCGGGATTTTTTCAATTAATGAACGCCGTCCCAAGGATTGCATCACTTTCAAAAAGTGCGATCGAGATAATTGCAGATTCTCTGGCACTTTTGAGAGGGAAACTGGCGCGGTTTCACTCGCTAGCCATGACATTACCTGTTTTTCTGACTCGGATAAACGATTAAATGGCCTATCCAGTAAAGATTCTAAATCACCTAAAAATAATGGTTCGTCAGACAAAAAATCCGATAGGCTGCCGTTAAATAAATCTTGAATCATTGTAGCAACTATTTTTAACCACAAGGGATTGCCTCTATATTGTTCAATTAGTTCTGACAATTTTGCATCTTCAGTTAAACCTTTTTCTCGGAGAATTCCCCCCGCTGCTGCACCTAAACCATTCAGTTGTAATGAGCGAATTGGCTGGTTTTTGCCTTCTAATGCGGCGATTTCTCTAGGCTTTTCCGAACCAATCAGGATTAAACAACTGTTGTGAGATAATTCTCCTACCTGTCTGAATAGTGTGCCGTAATCTTCGTATCCAGGTTGGTAAATACCAGCGAGTTGTCCGCTGCTATTTACCATTTGTACGTCATCGAGTATCAGCAGACAGCGGTATTTTTGCAAGTAGTTCAGTAGGGGCAAACCCCCCGTGGTTGCCCCATTCTCTGGGACAACCACGCCGTCGGCATTTGGGGCTGGCACGGGGACATCGCCCCTACTGAAGAATTGAATTATATTTGTTTGAAGTATTGACAGGGGTGGAGATGTGGCGAGACTTCGCCAGATGATGAAATCAAATTCATGTTTGATTTGTTCTACTAGGTGTACGGCGAGAGCTGTTTTGCCAATGCCGACTATGCCTAGTATGGCGAGTAGGCGGGTGTTTTCGTGGAGAATCCACTGTTTGAGGGTGGTGAGTTCGGATGCGCGATCGTAGAAAATGCCAGACTTAGGCATTTCAGCTAAGAATTGACGCAATTTTGGTTCAGTGTTGCCTTTGTTTAGAGGTTCTTCATCGGTTGGTGAGTTGGGGAATTTTGGAGACTGTGAACTATTTTCACAGACGTTGACGTTACCAATGTGTACACAATCTTTATTATTGAAGTTCCAGAGATTTGATAATTTTAATCGCTCGAAGGTGACTCTAAAATTTGATTTATTGACTTCTTCGCCTAATACTTCTGATAGTAGCTGCCATAATTCAGAGGCAATATCTTTAATGTGACCTTCACTACAGTGAGATTCATCTGCTATTTTTGAGTATTTCTGACCTTGTAAAGTTCCCCGCAGTATCACCTCTTGCAGATTGTCTAAGTGTTTTCCCGTATTGATAAAAACTAGGTCGTCGGCAAGTTTTAAGACTTCTTGAACGTCCATAGGTCGGGTTAATGCTGGGGTTTTGCCTATTATATCCTACTCGATCCGACTTTTTCCGACCCGCCCGATCGAGTTTCTCCAGCGTTTTCTAGCGTGGGTAAATCGCAAATGATATAAAAGTGCCTACTTTATCCGACTTTTTCCGACTCGACAAGACTGAGATTTTATAGTCACAATCATATTTAAGAGGCACTATTATAGCTTTCCCATAGGAAAAAAATGACTGCACAAGCATTATCCCTCCCCCAAGCAAACTTAAAAATGGCTCTCTGGCAAGTAGATGCCGATTCAATGAGTAGTAGCGAGTTGTATGTCTGGTTAAACGATATCGGCTTGCCCCACGAAGTCACCATCAGATTGCACGAGTTGGCTAGCTACACGAAAAAATCTGGTAACAAAGTTTTGGCTGTAGGGAAAATTGTTCTGATCAAAATTATCGAGTTTGTCAAGGCACATCCTAATTTAGCTACGGGCATTGCTCTAGGAGCTGCTGTGGGGCTATTGGCAAGTTCAGTACCAATTATAGGCCCATTGTTAGCGCCATTGGCAGCAGCGCTAGGTATAACTGTTGGTGCGATCGCTGGACATAGACTAGATGAAGGCTACCGTCAAGTAGATGGCATAGTTGGAGTAACACAAGACATTATTCAAATCGCCCGATTGTTTTTTCAACTACTGATTGATGTTTTTAATGCAGTTTTTCGCAACGTTATCACTGCTTAAAAAACAAAATTTGAAAAAATCAAGAGGTTTAATATGTCAGAAAATAAAAAGGTAACTAAGGAGCAAATCCTTAAAGCGATCGAGCAACTGGAAAAAAATCCTAATGATAAAATGGGAATTTTAGGTGATATTGGGATTGTAGGAGTTGGTGCAGTATTAGGTGCTGGTGCTGCTGGCACTGTAGCTGCGGCCGCAGGTGCAACAGCTATCCCAATAGTTACAACTGTTGGGTCATGGTTGGGGCTAAGCTTATTAGGGGCAACTCCGGTAGGATGGGTAGTTGGAACTGCAGCAGCAGGTGGAGCCATTGCCTATGGAGTATCGAGGCTAACTAGAGGTGGCGGTTATAATGAAGCGAAACAAGCAGAAATCCTCAAACAGTTAAAAGAACAGCTAAGAGAGGTTGAAACAAAAGAAAGAGCATCTAAGCTTGGAGAGAGTGACAAGACAAAATTTATCGTTTCCTTGAAAGAACCAATTGAGCTTAATCTAATTAGCCCTCAAGATGCTCAGGATTTAATTAGGAATGTCGAAAGTGGTCACATACCTATCAAGGAAGCTATTAATATGGTCAAGGCTATAGTTGAAGCCGCTCAACCCCAATAGTCTTTTAAATCCATCACCTGAAAATCCTCGGCATCGGCTATGTTGCTCTGGTATTTCTGAGAATTGACTTAGCTGCTAAAAGAACGATCGCCCTTCTATTATTGAAGTGCGATCGCTCTTTTTTTGAGTATAACTAATTCTGTTTCTCCAACACCATAGGGAAATTTACCGCTTTAACAACCATTCATAAGACAAACTATAGTCAGGCTGAGTTAATCGGTTGATCGATCGGCACGAATATCATCAACAACCATTCCACTTCTCACTGGATTAAACTTAAATTTTTACTCAAAGCCGATTTATCTGCTGGCGAAAACAACCTGGTTAGCGATGATGGCGATGATGAAATTGGCGAACTGACTCTGATTTTAGATGCCAATCTCAAAGTAATTGATGAAAACTGGTCGATCGACCTCGAATCTCCTTTTGTTGTTGCTAAAATTCAGCCAGATTTACAACATTCTGATTGAAATACGATCGACCTTCTCTTTATAAGGCAAGCTGTATTGCCAATATGTCTGATTTGACATACGATCTAAAAAAACCCAAAATATAGATGGTAGATTCGGAAAGCAAACCCCTTGTCTGGCTTAGTGGGGAAGTAAAAACACCGCCATTTTCTACTGATGCGCGTATTCAAGCCGGATTTCTGCTGCGAAAGCTACAGGATGGCGAAAGCCTATCCATGCCATTCTCTCGCCCTATGCCAAGCATCGGAGCTCATTGTCACGAAATCCGTCTAGCCGATTCACAGGCAAGCAAGGATTGGCGCATCATTTATCGAATTGATGTAGATGCTATTATTATAGTGGATGTATTTAACAAAACCACGAACAAAACACCGGATTCTATAATTGAAAAATGTAAAAAGCGCTTGAAGCAATACGACGAAATTTAAAGTTAAATCTAGAAGGTATTTTATGGACATAGCTAAACGCCAACGCTTAGAAGCAGCAGGATGGACTATCGGGACAGTAGAGGAATTTCTCGGACTTTCATCAGAAGAAATTGCTTTCATAGAAATGAAACTTGCACTGAGTAAAGCCATCAAACAAAACCGGATTAGCCAACAGATGACTCAGCACGAGCTTGCCCAGAAAATTAACTCTAGCCAGTCAAGAGTTGCTAAAATGGAAGCTGGCGATCCTTCCGCTTCCCTGGATCTCCTGATTCGCACCTTGCTGATATTCGGTGCTACACGCCAAGACATTGCTGAGGTAATTCTTAACAGTGGTTCCTGACAAATATCTCATCTTAAGTGAATTAATCAAAGTCCGATCGCCCTCCAATCATTTTTAACAGATATGAGCATTAACGATAAACTTAAGAACATACTGATGCAACTTCGATCGCACTTCGAGCAACTTTAGGGCGATCGCCTCACCCAAATGGTACTCTACGGTTCCCATCTCAATAAGCCTTTGACGGGCGACCATCCTGCCCACCCCACAAAAAAAACTTACTCTTTGTGGAACAGGCATCTTGCCTGTTCTGGAGAATGCTAAAAGATGCAATTGCGAGCACTTTCATCTCCTTTAACTTGCTCTACCGCCGCCCTAAAACAGAATACTGAAATCCCCGACTTCTTCAATAAGTCGGGGATATAAAAGAATAAAACAGCCCCTACAAATTAATGGCTACCAGCTCCAGCCGCCCGTTTAAACGCCTCATCCAACACTTCCGAAAGAGTCGGGTGAGTGTGCACTCGGAATGCTAAAGTGTTCACAGAATCGCGCTGGGCGATCGCATTTGCCGCCTCCTGAATCAAATCCGAAGCGTGCAAACCGAAAATGTGAACTCCCAACAACTCCCCAGTATCTTTCCGGAAAATCACCTTAGCCGTACCGTCGGTTTCCCCTTCAGCAATAGCCTTAGAATTTCCCTTAAAATAAGTCTTGACAGAAGCTACCTCAAACCCTTCAGCTTTTCCTAACTCCTTCGCCGCAGGTTCCGTCATCCCCACATAGCTAATTTCCGGGTGAGTAAACGCCGCCGCCGGGATGCTCAAATAGTCAACTTCGCGCGCACGGCCGCAAATATTTTCTACTGCGGCAATTCCCTGAGCAGACGCAGAATGCGCTAACATCATTTTGCCGTTAACATCGCCGATCGCCCACAAATTTTGCACCGGTTCTCCCGCCGCCAAAACCTGCATCTTATCGTTAACTGGGATATAACCGCGCATCGTTTCCACGCCAACAGTTTCTAACCCCAAATTCTTGCTCACCGGCACCCGACCAGTTGCTACCAAACAAGCATCAACTTCCAAAACTTCGACAACTTCCTTAGTTTTGAAATCAGCTAATTCAATAATGACCGGCGAACCAGGAGTAATCTTCTTCGCCAAAACACCTACTTTTGTTTCAATATCGCGGGGTGCAATTAACACTCGTTCTGCCAACTTAGCAATATCCGGGTCAAAAGTCGGCATCAACTGATCTAGAGCTTCAATCATCGTAATTTCGCAGCCTAGGGCCGTGTAAATATCCGAAAACTCCAAACCGATATAACCGCTGCCAATAATTGCGATCCACTTCGGCAGCGATTCCAACCTGACAGCATCATCGCTGGTAAATACAGTTTTGCCGTCAATTTCTATCCCGGGGGGGACGAAGGGAACCGAACCGGGAGCGAGAATAACATCCTTGGCGGTAATAGTTTTCTCGCCTTTATCGGTTTCGACGGTAATTTTTTGAGAACCGGCAATTTTTCCCCAACCTGGGATGACATCCACGTTCAAACGTTTGAGGCTGTTGGTCAAGTCGCCGCGGAGTTTGCTGACAATAGTATTAGCATGATTGGCGATCGCCCCGCGATCGAAATCCACACTGCCCAATTGAATTCCCAAAGTCTTCAGGTGGTGGGCATTCCGCAAATCTCGCACCCGCCCGGAAGCCGCCAACAGCGCCTTCGAGGGAATGCAGCCGCGGTTGACGCAAGTCCCGCCCATGTCGCCCGCTTCGATAATTGCCACTTTCAGCCCGCAGCTAACCGCGTGTATGGCCGCGCCGTGCCCGCCCACGCCAGCGCCGATAATTGCTAAATCGTAATCAAATCCCTGAGTCACCTTAAAATCTCCTAATGCCTTTGAAATCTTAGGACTCAAGCAAAAAACACCGTTTCTCCGTCCTTTCGAGTTGGCGCGTTGCCATCGCAACCCTTGAACAGCGGTAATAGTTGCATAAGTCCTGTCTCCTTATTCTCGACTAGACTAGAGTTAATTAGACAACGAAAGAGCCGTAACTGAGATTTTTTCAGGGTCAATAATTTTGAGCTGAGTCTGCACAAGTCTCAAATCACTCAGTAGGCGGGTGTAGAGTTAAATATAGTTTGAAGGCTGACAATGCCCGCAGCAGGTTTTATATGGGGCAGCAAGTTCAGCCACAGGCATTCCCATCGCCCGGTTAAATTCTGTCCTCCTGCTTGTTTTAGTCGGTTTTCATGTCTAATATCTGCACGCGCCGGGGCGGACAGACTTTGTTGGCAAATTTTAGACCCTATGGAGTGGCTTATGACGGATGACGACGACCAGAAAGATTTACGCCGGGCCTCGGCTCAATCATTTTTTGAATCCCTGGATGAATTGTTCGATTCTATAGAATCGAACAGCACTCAAGCTGCACAACCTAAATCTCCACCGCCTCCGGCTAAGTCTTCGAGTCAGTCTTCGAGTTTGCCGAAGAAGACTAGACCTGCGAAAATTAATTTGTCGGATTTTGAAGATGCGATCGCCGATTTGGAACAGTTTCTCCAGAGCAAACACCAGAAACGCCCGGAATCCAATCAATAGCGGGATGACACATTTTCAAGTGTTGACTGTTGACTGTTGACTGTTGACTGTTGACAAGCGAAATATTTTACACATCATTTCCAGATCCCAGATTCATCTGTGGAGTCGAATCTAAAATCTAAAATCTAAAATTTAAAATCAACTGGCTGTTGACTGTTGAACTCGCGCAAAAACCGATACTTGCTTGAAGACCGGAGTTGCCCAGAGCGCAAAATTTTAGACCTAAGTTGAAGCTCCCAGATTCATCTGTGGAGTAGATTGTTCAATCTAAAATCTCAAATCTAAAATCGACTGAATGTTAGCGGTGGTTTCGGCTGAAGCTGCTGATGGCGCACCCTAAAATATATTCAAATATTCACATTTCCTTGAGGATTGCTTTACCGGAATCGAGCCAGATAAATTAGCTCAATTTACTATTAATAGCTTTGTTTTTGGGCTTTGACTGCTGCGGTAATTGCCTCGATCGCACTTCGATCGCGCGATCGCCGATCGCACTCAAAGGCAACTCCCATTCATCAATATCAATATCATTGCGGAACTTCACCGGAATATCAGCACCGTTAATAATCGCTCCCAACAGCCGCGGGCCGGATTTATGCGACTCGTCCTCCTCGGATTCCAGCAACTGATCCGCAGCCTCAGACAACATACTAGACAAAGTGTAGCCAGGCCGCGCCACCAAAATCATACCGTCCGTGTACGGTTCCAGCGTCAGCGCGTCGTTGCACTCGCTCAATGCCGGAGAATCCACAACCACAAAATCAAAGCGGTTGCGAACATCCTCAAACAATCTCCGCATTTCGCTCGATTCGAGTACGGCGGAGGCTTGCCGCAAAAAGCCGGGACTCGGCACAACGTATAGATTCTCTACCTCTGGAACCAAAAGGACGCACTCGCTAATATTGCCGTAATAGTGCAAAGGTTCCACAGTCGCCAAAGGATCGGCAGCAATTTTCAAAGATTCAACGTTAGAAGGCGATCGCAAATCTGCTTCAATTAACAAAGTCCGTTTACCCGATCGAGCCGATGCAATTGCCAAATTGTAAGCGCTAAAACTTTTCCCCTCCAAAGGCGCCGCCGAAGTCAGCAACACCACCTTGACCGGTTTGTTCCCGATCCGGCGCAAATTAGTACGCAACCGCTCGTAAAATTCCAAATAGGGAGAATTTGCCTCCAGGGCGAGCGGCATTATTTCATCGCCGTAGGAATCAAACACCGTCACTTCAGGCAAAACTGCCAGTATCGGCACCTCTTTTTCCACCAAAGCCGCCCGCACTTCTTCCCAACTGTAAAACTTGCCGTTGAGCATCCCCAACAAAAATATCAACCCCCCGCCCAGCAGCAATCCCACAAATCCGCCCACAGCCAGCATCACGGGCAAACCTCTCTGGTTTGACTCCACGTCATCAGTTTGCGGAAATTGGGCGATTCTCAAACTCCCCGTTGTCTCAGCTACCGCCGCCTCAGCATCTACCAAAGCCGACTGCATCTTGTCGTAGAGAGCTTTTTTGAACGCCACTTGCTGGGCTAACCGCGCTTGTTCTAACTGCTTGTTAGGGATTGTCGCGTGTTCCCGACGCAATAGCTGTTCAGTTTTCTCGATTCCTTGGAGTTGCTGTTGCAGCGCATCCCGCTGCGTTTGCAAACCAATCAAAGTTTGAGCTAACTGCTGTCTGGCCGGATCTAAAGAAGAGTCTACCCGAATTCGAGCGGCACTTCTGAGCGGAGCCGCCACCCCGTTACCGCCGAGTACCTCTGATTGCCGCTGCTGCAACTGCTGCTCAAAAGCTTGTTTTTGTTTGAGCAATTCTACAATTTTCGGGTGTTCCTCCTGCAAGTCGCTGCGGAGAATTTTGAGCTGAGATTCGATCGAAAACAATTGCACTCGCAGTTGGGCAATAATGGGATCGGCAGAGAGTGCTTGAGCGACGTAAGCTTGCTCCACATTCAATCCCAAGCGCTCCTGCAAACTGTTAATTTGAGCTTCAATTCCTCCCAACTGCACGCGGAGTTGCCGCTGCTGCTGTTGGCTGCTGGTAATCGCTTGCGGCAAAGCACCGCTCTGAGCTGCTAAAATTGAAGTTCCTTCTCGTTTTTCGTAAGCTTCAAGTTTTGCTTCCGTCTCTCTGAGTTCCTGAGTTACTTTCGGCAAACGCTGGTTAATTTGGGCGATCGTTGCTCGCAGTCTAGAAGTATTAAATTTTTTGCTGTACTCTACCATTTCCTGCATCAGCGTCTCTACTACCTCTACGGCTTTTTTACGATCGGCATTTTTGTACAATACTTGAATCAAAGCGCTGGGGTCATTATTCTTGCTGGGCATCTTTACTTGCACATCTTTTTCCAGCTTTTTAGCCAAAGCTTTTACTTTGTTTTCCGCTTCTTCTTGGTTTAATTTTTTTTCGGCTTTGATGAGTTTTTCTGCTGCTGGTTTAACCACCATTTTATCCAGCAGCATATCTTTAGTTATTTCTTGTCCTTCCTGTTGAATTTTAGTAGTAGTCGATGAAAAAATCACGCTCGGTCTGTCGTATGCCAGCGTACCTATTGCAACGTAAACTGGGGCCGCCTTTGGCTGCAGGGCCACTACTCCCGACACGCCCACAGTCACCGCGAGAGTAGCCAGCCCCACCCACTTGTATTGGTCGAAAGCAATTAAATAACGTTTGACAACGGATAAAGTCATGACGATTTTAGATTTTAGATTTTAGATTTTAGATTGCTAATTCTTAACGATAACTAATGACTGCTGACTAATTCTACAAATCCCCCAAAAACCTTAGAACTTTCGGTCTGTGATTAAAACCCATATCGCCTAAGTCATTCCCCATCTTAAATCTTAAATCTAAAATCTAAAATCTAAAATGGTATGACTACCTATCATTACGTCATGGGCCGAACAGATTTTTCACCCCATTTCTCAACTGCTCAAAGAACAGAATAAATCCCAAAGTATCCCGGAATGGTCGAGTAAAAGTATTGATTACATAACCAATGCGCTCTACCAAATTCCTACCAATCACAATCACATCATTATCTTCGAGCATCGGGTTCTGAGAAACATTGCCCTCCAAAGCAGCTTTAGCATCTATCGAACGGTTGATTGCTCTACCTTGCTTTTCGTCGAACCGAATCAGGGCTATTTTCCGCAAGTCAGCAAGATTAACAGGCAAGTTGTTGAGAGCATCCAAAAACCTGCTGCCATTTTCTACGTAGAACGAGGTCAAACCACCACTAGCGTAACTCAAAACTCGAACGTAGATCCTCGGCTTAATCAGAGTAGACCGCGAAACCAGAGCTTTGTCGTAGTCTAGGTTTTTGGTACTGGCGTCCAATTCCGGGATGACAATCACATCTCCCGATGCCAAAGGAACATCGAACAAATCGTTAGCGTTTGCTAAGGGAGTGTAGAGGTCGATTGGTTGTTCCACCGAGGAGCCGTCCATCAGCGTCCGCCGCACTCGCACCTCCCGCAAATCGGCTTTTCCCGTGACTCCCCCCGCAATCGCCAAAGCAGCCGAAATTCGACCAGAACCCGCCGGAAGCGTGTAAAAACCGGGTTTGCTGACTTCTCCGGTGACAGTGATTTGGACGGGGACAGCAGCAGCAGCGAGGCTGTACCTGGATGCTAAATCTCGATCGGATTTGCTCGCGGGCGTAACCTGTTTATACGGTACGACGATCGCATCTCCATCTTCCAAACGCAAATCCGGCGGAGCAATACCAGTTTGCAACGGTGTCAAAATATCAACAACTTGCTCCGCGACAGCACCGGAAGGCAGAGTCCGCCGCACCCGCACCCCTCGCAGTTCCGCCGTAGGATTAGTCCCAGCAGCAGCCGCCAAAGCAGCAGGAAGCTGGGGGGTTTGCAGCGGATAAAAACCCGGTCTGGCAACTTCCCCCGTCACCGTCACCACTACTGGGCGCTGAACCAGCAAAGCAGCCGAGACTTGAGGATTTTTGATAAATTGGCCAAAGCGCTCCCGGAGGCGCTGCTGTGATTCTTCGACAGTAAGACCGCGCACATTTACTGTTCCGATTAGCGGCAGTACAATGACCCCTTCAGGGCTAATTGCACCCGTAAAACCTAGCTCTGGGAAGCGCTGAACTTGAACAGAAATCTGGTCTCCCGGGCCCAGGCGGTAGGGCCGATTCCGAAAAGCTGGGTTAATATCCCGGTTGAAATTGGCAGGCGGCGGTGGCGGTACACGCAATGGCGGTGGCGCCGCGAGTCCCTCGGAACCAGGAACAACAGATTGAGCTAAAGCCGTTTCCGAAAAATTTTTGCTATTATTAAAACCCCAGAATACAGCAGCAAAAGATAGAGTCCAAGCAGTTGAATGCAGACCTGCCAAGGAGAAAGCAAGGCGATTTTTAATAGTGAATTTTTCCCGCATTTTCCGACGATTTAAAAAAGTATTATTTTGAATAATAGCCTGACTTGTAAGTTTCATCTAAATATAGCGACGAGAAAAAACAATAAGATGTTTTAGGGGCGATTTGAATCAGGATATTTACTAGGAAGCAGTTGATTTTGGCAAAATCCGCGCACCCCCTAGACCGATTTATTTGCACCTACCTGCTTACTCAAACCGAAAAGTTTCTGTAATTAATTTAGCCTGGACACTTTCGGCAAGAGATTCCAGCAATGGTTGAGCTATCTTAATGTCGCCCTGCGGTTGAATGGGAAGGATGATACTGACAGCAACCCAAGAAGCGCGGCGGTTCGACAGTCTAGCAATGCTGTCTTCCCAAAACCAGCGACTGGTTGCTGGAGAACCCCCGTTAGGCCAAGCGTACCACTGCACGACAGCAAAAGTTTGTTGGGGAGTCCAGCTTCGGAAAAACCTCGCCTCGACATTAGGCGGTGGCTGGCCGGGTATTGGTGCTAATTTAACTGTAAACCTCAAAGTGCGATGAGAATCGGTTTGCCACCGATGAAATCCATCGATATCTAGCCATTCTACCTGCGGCTGGTTTTTGGGGTAATTTTGAGGCAACAGCAATAAAATGGCAATTGTTCGATCATTTTTAATTTCTTCAACTAACCATCTGTGAGCACCAATTTGGACGTTATTCTGAACGGCTATAACCTGCCACCCAGGAATTTTTATCCCGTTTTGGTGCAAACTTTTTAATTGCTTGATGTTGGCAAGAGTTGGTTGGTTTGTCCAAGGCCACCTTCCAGTCGCGTAGCCGGGAATTGCTACTGCCCCAACTAATACCAGCAAAAACACCAGTACCATAATTTTAGATAATTGATACCGCCGCAGTAGTTTGTGTGCTGAAATCATCTGTTTCATTAATTGCCAGACTGACTTGGAAAATACTTTTCCATCCCGTTGAGGAGAAGTACCAATAACCCTAGTATACAAGCAGAATACAAATCTCCGCCCCATTCGGCGTGTAGCCAAGTAAAAAGCGCCTCTCTGTCGGTTCCGTGAAAGTAAGTTAGTACAGTGTTGCGGAAAATGTTGGAAGTGATGCTAATAATGGATGTCATCACTAAAAACAAAAGGCTTTTTTTGCGGGAAATCCAAACTCCCGTCCAATCCAGCAGAATTAAGCTGACGTAAAGACTGGTAAACAGCATTTTCAAGCCTGCACAGTGCGGAGCAACTTCTACGATGCGCTCGTTCACGTACAGATAAATTTCTTCCACTCTCACGTTGATACCAACCTTAATTAATATCCAGCCTGATGTTTCGGCAATGAATTGCTGCAAGGGCAAGGCGTAGGGTTCTATAAGGTAAGGAATGTGGTTGGGCGAGGCCAGAAATACGAATAAAAGCGGCATCGCCTGCAATTGCAAGCCGGGAATTCCTTTTAAACATAAGCAAATGCTGGCCAGCATTACGGGGAGGGATAAATTTACTAAATCGCTCAAGCGACTCAGATAAAAAAGCGTGGCTAGTACCAGCAAAAAGCCTCCCAAAGGATGCGGTGAGTTGGGCAAGCTGCGCCAGCACTTTCGGTTCATCAAAGCAATATAAGCTGCGTAGGGCAAACCAATTAGTCCGTGGCTGAAATATTCGTGTTCGATGCTGATGCTTTTGTTCAACCAGCCGTCGTACCAGTGTACTAGCAGGGGGGCGTACAGCAGCACTAGGAGCACCGTGATACCTTCCCCCAGGAGGTATCGCTTGAAAACAATGCGAATTTTGCGCTGGATGTGCATGGTTTGAGAAGTTTTAAGATTGCCGCGCTGGATTCGCAACGCTTTGGGGTTTTAAACTGTCAATTAAAGATTTGTTAATTCCTGACATCAGGCATCAATATCAATAAAGGACTCTCGCGCAGGGTGGGGGCGGGTTTATTTAACCTGTCTGCACCCTTTAAAGCTATTGGTGAACCCACCCCTACGGGTTTTTGATATGGGTGCCTGATGTGAGTTAATTCCGAACTTAAATGCTTTTATAACTGCACTCTACTGCTGGAAACAGGTTCAGCATAACTTTTACGAACAATTAGCAATTCAATGATAGTTCGATCGCCCGAACAACTTGCTCGATCTGAGTATTGCTCAATCCGGGATACATTGGCAATGATAAAATCTGCTCGCACAGGGTTTCGGCGCGGGGGAAGTCGCCCCGATTGCCTAAGTTTTGGTAGGCGGGTTGCAGGTGACAAGGTACGGGATAGTGTATACCTGTTTGAATGCCGTGTTGGGCGAGTTTTTCCTGAAGGGTGTTGCGGTCGATCCTCTTCGAGGGCTTCGCTAACGAGCTTTCCTCAGTAATTTTGATAACATACAGGTGATAAATGTGACCGCTGCTGCTGTGGTTGGCGATGGGTACAATGCCTTTGTGTTTCAGGGGTTCTAATAGAGTATTGTAGTGTTGGGCGGCGGCGGCGCGATCGCGATTCCATTGTTCTAAGTAAGGCAATTTAACATTGAGCACGGCAGCTTGCAAATTGTCGAGACGGCTGTTGGTGCCGATTTCTGTGTGCAAATATTTGCTGGGTGCTCCGTAATTGCGGAGAGTTCGCATTTTTTCTGCGAGCTCTGCATCGTTAGTAATTAACATCCCGCCGTCGCCAAAAGCACCGAGGTTTTTGCTGGGATAAAAGCTGAATGCTGCTGCTTTACCAATGGAACCCGCGCGGTATCCTTCTCTTTCGGCTAAGTGCGCTTGGGCGGCATCTTCAAATACGATCAAATCGTGGCGGTTCGCAAAATCTAAAAGCTGCCGGGGCGACACCATTTGACCGTAGAGGTGTACGGGGATAATTGCTTTAGTTTTCGAGGTAACTGCTGTGGAGGCTGCTGTGAGGTCAATCAGGGCGGTTTCCGGGTCGCAATCTACAAGAATAGGTATAGCTTTGGCTTGGAGGACGGCGATCGCGGTGGCGATAAAAGTGTTAGCGGGTATGATAATTTCGTCGCCCGGATTAATGCCGCAAGCTTGAAGTCCCAGAGCGATCGCATCTGTTCCGCAAGCCACTCCTACGCCGTATTTTACTCCAGAAGCTGCTGCAAATGCTGTTTCAAATTCGGTCAGTGCTTGACCTAAAATAAAATCTCCTTGCTCGATAATTTTTCTAATTGCTTCTGTTATTTGGGATTGGATTGGTTGGTGTTGCAGGGAGAGGTTGACAAACGGAACTTTTAGCGGGCGGTTACTCATACATCAGAGGAATACGAATTATTTATATTAACATTTAAGTGCGAATATTTTTTGATTTATTAAACCGCAGAGGGCGCAGAGAGCGCAGAGGAAAAGAGGAAGAGAGGAGAAAGCAGATCGCACTTTTCAGGAGCTGTCAATTAAATCAAATTTTTTCGGTAATATAGAATCAGATTATTTGCCAGCGATCAAACTCATGGAATACAAAAAACTAGGCGACAGCGACTTATCAGTATCTGCAATTTGTTTGGGTACGATGACTTACGGCCAGCAGAACACCGTGGCAGAAGCGACCCAACAGCTCGATTTTGCGATCGATAGAGGCATCAACTTTATCGATACGGCTGAAATGTATCCCGTCCCTGGAAAACCGGAAACTCAGGGAAAAACAGAGGAATATATCGGCGAGTGGTTGGCGAAACAGCAGCGGGATAAAGTCATTATAGCTACTAAAGTAGCGGGCAGAAGCACTCGCCGATTCAACTGGATTCGGGAAGGGAAAAATCAGATCGATCGCCCAAATGTCGAAAAAGCCCTGAATGACAGCCTGAAGCGCTTGCAAACCGACTACATCGACCTGTATCAGATCCACTGGCCCGATCGCTACGTGCCGCTATTTGGCGCGCCGGATTACGACATCGCCCAAGAACACGAAACTGTACCGATTTTGGAACAGTTAGAGGTATTTGCTGATTTGATTAAAGCTGGAAAAATCCGCTATTTGGGTTTGAGTAACGAGACGCCTTGGGGAGTTTGCGAGTTTTGTGAATTGGCGGAAAAACACGGGTTGCCGAAGGTTGTTTCGATTCAGAATGCTTTCAGTTTGACCAATCGGACATTTCACCTGAATTTAGCAGAAACTTGCCGTTTTAAGAATGTGGGATTGATGGCTTACAGTCCTTTGGGGTTTGGGCTGTTAACGGGTAAATACTTGAATGGAATTCCCGAAAATTCTAGGTTGGCTTTATTCGCGGGATTTGGTCAGCGTTACGATAAAACTAATCTGAATGATGCGGTGAAAGCCTATGTTGAGATTGCGGGGAAACATGGGATAAGTCCGGCGCAGATGGCTTTGGCGTATGTGCGATCGCGCTGGTTTGTCACGAGTACAATTATCGGTGCAACCAGTCTCGAACCCACATTCCGCACCCTCAACTGGCACACACGCAGTTGGGGTGCTCCGTCCGAGTCTCTCGTCCGAGATAATAATCAAAAATACCCGCGACCTGTTGGGTCACAATCGCATCGACCTGTTGGGGCAAGTTGAAAATTAACTGCTTTCGGGCAAATCCTAGATTCTCGATATCTAACAACACCTTCATCCGTCATAATTAACTATTAATCGACAGCAGATATTTCCAGCAGCCTGATAATTACACATCACTACTGAATCAAATATTTATGAAATTTCTGTCAGTTTTGCTCATCAAACAAACTGCTCGATCTCAGATTAATAAATAATAAGACTTACAGGAGAGCGGCAGCAAGTTCAATATAGCCATTCGCTCGGCTGTTAAATTAGAAATTTGTTGAATCCCTTGTAGGCTCACCAGATGAATTGATTGAAATATCTGGCAAATCCAACGGAGCGTCGGTCGATTAGTTTGTTTGCCCAACTGATTTTTCAATTGGGAATTAGTGCGTTGCAAACTGTGACGCAGTAACCTTTGACCTAAAGTATAGACTAACAAACACAAACCCATTACCAATGCCAAAGCTTCGATTCTTTCCGGCGACTTGAGAAATACACTGTCCGTAAAAAACAGCGGATCTTTCAAGAACCCAAACCCTCTTTCTGCTGACTGCTGTTCTTTGTATTTCACAATCATATCGTCAGGCTCTAATTGCTGAGTTTCCAGCACATTAGTGGCGAGAATAAACCTGCCACAGGCTTTGGTTTCTTTGGCGATCGCACCTGTATCTGGTTCCAGTTTTGCTTGAACTTTAAATCTCTGTTTCGAGCTGGATTTCTCGCGAGCATTTGGATCGTTAGTATTAGTCTTTACTGTAATTTCTTTGCTACTAACTTGGGTGATATTGTAAAATTTTAGTTGTTTGGATAAGCGATGAGCTGCGGCGGCAGCGTCGGCGGCACAAGCAAATTCAATTTTTGAGAGTTCTTGCAGTTTATTCTCAGCTTCAGCCTGGGCTTTTTTGAGTTTTTTTTCGAGTTTTTGTTCGGTCTGAATCGCGTCGCAAACTGCTCTCTACTACTAGCCATCTTTGTTCAATTCCACCATAATTACTTTTGTGTTCTGACCAGCTATCCACTCACAGAACTGGGGGTAAATTCTGCTTCATTTAACTGAGATACCAGTTGCTGCGCTTGCTTGATACTCAACGGTACGCGGGTTAACCATCTTAAATTGGTTAACATTTCTAAGTTAGGAGCTGAATATAATGCACTATCTGCAACCATTAAACTGTCAAGGTTTAACTGTTGTTTAAACTCCTGACAAATTGATGCGAATATGGCTCGATCTGATTCATTTCCCGAACCCACCCGTAAAAATAGCGGTACATCTCCATCGCTACTACAAATTAAATCTAAAATGAATTGTTTTAAGTCGGGTCTGCGATCGCGGGAGTAGCCGTAGGTAATCTTAATTGGCACGGCAGATGACACGGGTTTAGTTGACTCGCTATCTTCGCTATCTTCGCTATCTAGCGCCGTTTCTGGCTCGATAACAGATACAGATGGTAGCTCGGATTCGTATTTGCCATGCAGGTGAAAGGAAGTTGAATCTAAATGGGATGTCTCTGTATCGAGCTCAAATTTTTGAGCTGCTGAAGCGGCAATAGTTGTAAATATTTGGCTGCTGCCTGCTAAATATAGCTTGTCTAATACTCTACCTAAACGGTATTCATTCAGGTGTGATGCTTGAATACCTTCACCCATTAAATGTTCGAGCGCTTTGCCTTCAAAAAATTTAGGAAATAAGTATAATGGAGCGGAAACAAGCCCTAACCCATTGATAATCATTGCTTTGACTGCTAGACCTGGACTGACAATCTCACCCGGTTGTTCCCCTACTAACTCATTGATTTTTTGGACAATTTCTATTTCATCAACTAGACCTGCTATTAAACCAAGATGGTCGAGGTTAGAGACGGCGAGTTCAGTTGCTTGATGCACGGGTTTCATTCGATCGAGCGAATTGTTTGCTACTTGAGTTTAGACTATTTTTATCCTCCGCGTCGCACGGGGGATAATTGGTTTTTGTTGTTAATTTACACGCTCGTACATTTTCCAACTGAATCGATCGCTTGCTCGATCACCTGACACGGCAGGCGAGAGTATTTCTACTCATCTAGAGCCGACTGATCGACTCGGACGGGGCACCCCAACTGCGTGTGTGCCAGTTGAGGGTGCGGAATGTGGGCTCGAACAGTTGGAGGAAAATATCGGTAGTTTGGATGTGAAATTGGATCGGGATATCGTAGCGGAAATCGATGCGGTGCACGCTAAGTATCCTAATCCCACGCCTTAATCCTAATTAGTAGGTTGGGTTGAGGAAGCGAAACCCAACTTATCTCTTTTCTAAGATCGTGTCTATGGTTTATGGTTATCCTGTACATTATTCAATTTTGTCCTAATTAAATAGGAGTATTCGCCATGAATAGTAGTCAAAAATTTGATATTAGATTAACAGAGCGTTTCTTAGAAGACTGGGCAGATCCTCCCGAAGACCCATTAGGAGAGCTTTCTCATTTTGAAATGGGATGGCGATGTTTCTGTTTTGAATACAACCATAAAGTTTTCATAGAAATAGGTGATGCTCAAAAAGAGGTATTTTTAGATCCAGATATCTGTATGATGATTGACAATTACTTTCCCAAGGAAATTGCGAAGCTATCGCAAGGTAAACCAATAGAAATAGACTTTGGTGAGAGTTGGTTCACTATTATGTTGCTACCGATCGACAATAAGATTAACTGCACTTGGATTAAGTTTGGGACTTCGTGCTGGGAAAAGCAGTTTGAGTTCGATCGCACTCACGTATTAGATGTGCTGAGAGGTTTTCTTGAGGAAGTGATGCAGCTAGCTGTAGATAAGGGTTACATCACAGCCGAGGAGAAGGATGAGTTTATTAGTCCGGCTTTTTCTGGCAATACCGATGCTGTCGCGATCGCCCATCCGCTACCTGACGGGGTGACAAAGCGCCTGAAACCTTTATGAGTAAAGCGTTAAGGGTCCTGAACATCCAAAAAGATATCAGCGATTATGACTTGCTTTTTGACAATTATGATAGTAGCGATCGCCGCCGTTCCTTATTCTCCGTTATCTACCCCCGAAAAAGTCGTAATCACACGCACATATCTTTTTTGAGGCAGATCAACTCAAACCCTTGTCTAATATATCTTTCAACTTGCTTGTCACCCCGTCAGGTATTGTAAATCTCAATCCTATTTTAGCTTTTTAAATATTAATCATTTTAGCAAATTAGCTTTTTAAATATTAATCATTTTAGTAAACAAGTATTACTGTATTTTAGTAAACAAGTATTACTGTATTTTAGTAAACAAGTATTACTGTATTTTAGTAAACAAGTATTACTGTATTTTAGTAAACAAGTGTTACTGTATTTTAGTAAACAAGTGTTACTGTATTTTAGTAAACAAGTGTTACTGTATTTTAGCAAACAAGTGTTACTGTATTTTAGCAAACAAGTATTACTGTATTTTGGTAAACAAGTATTACTGTGTTTTAGTAAACAAGTATTACTGTGTTTTAGTGAACAAGTATTACTGTGTTTTAGTGAACAAGTATTACTTAGTAAACAAGTATCCTAGGCTGCTTGCAATAACCGACTACGATCCCGCGATGACACTCAGTTTCAATCCCTAATTTTTCCTGATTAAATATCAAAAAATGACTTGACAATTGACCGGAAAACCGTTAAAAATAAATAACGCCCCTACACCTGCAAGTGATAGGGACGCTCTGTTGTAATTCAGAATCTAGAAGCGACTGCACTGACCTGTATCAAGCCGCTCTAAAGATTCTTGTCGCAGACTTCTGCAATTGATCAGCGTAGATCTGCGTGCATCTGCGGTTCAAAGTAGTAAAAACGAAAAAGGCCGTCTGAACTCGTAATTCAGACAGAACCCTCGTTTTGGCTAGAAAACTCAAGGTGGTTTGAACTCTTAACTTCAGACCACCAACAGCACACCTAACCATAAAATATATGTCCCAACATTTTAGCGCAAAAGATGGACAATTTCCTAACCCTTTAGGCTGGCAAGTCCGTACCATGCTGATTGCTATAGCCCAACTGGTAGTCAAAGGCAGGGGCATAGTTAACCCGCCAGACTTTGGCCGCCTGAGTAATGACCAAATTTACGATTTCATAGCTAAGTTTGGACAAGCTCAATAGCTATGTAACCTTTCTGATGATTAGCGATCAGACAACAACTTATCCGATCGCGAATCAGCCCAAAGGTTAGGAATCTGGTAAAAAGTACGATCGCCCTTTCCATCCAAAAAATAGGACAATGGTAAAGGGCGATCGCACTTCACCTTAAAATCTTTCTCAACTAAACCCATGAGTACAATTCGCTTACAACTAGCCGAATACTTGAAATGTCGAGGTTTCACCCCCGAAAACTTAGTCGAAGCTGTGGGCGAAACACTCAATCCTGAAACCGTATACCAACTGATCGAAAAAGCCGAAAACCTCAGCCACCTAGACTTATCCGTCCTAGCCACAATTATAGATGGCTTGAGCAAACTCAATGGTTTTCCCGTTGGCATCGCAGAAGTGCTAATATTTTTTCCTGACATTTCCGAGGAAACATTGGCAAAATCGACTTGGCGTCAGCTTTACCTCGTCGATAATGAAATTCCCCCTTATGATTGGGGAGATGTAGACCCGATGAAACTTGGTCAACCCGTGCGCTATATACCGGGACTTGGAATAGTAATTCTGGACAATGAAAGTGCAACGACTAGCAAAGAAAATATCCAGCAATTTACTAGAATTACCTCCGATTCAGAATTCATGGCGGGAAAACCTTGCATTCGCAACTTACCCATAACTGTTGAGACTATCATCTCAATGATGGCGTCTCACTATTCGACAGCAGAAATACGCCAAACTTATCCAGAACTTGAAGAAGAAGACTTTAAAGAAGTTCTAGCCTATGCTGCGTGGCGGATTAAAGAAACAAACCTCCTTGACATTAGCAATAAAAAGATAGAGAAAATTTGTGAGTCAGCTACCTAATACGATCGCACTTTTTGCTGTTTTTCCTGCAAAAACTCCGCAAAATCGCAGACTTCAGCCACTAACTCGTCAGGTAAATTATTTAAAACCGACAGTAAATGCTCTCGAATCCCCATCATTTGGTCGGCAGATTTTACTAATTGCAACTGATGCGGATAAACTGTTTCAACACCAATGGTTTGCATAAATGCTCCAGGTTCATGCTGAGTTGCAGGCACAAAATCCCCGCCAACTTCTGCTTTCACCCATCCGCCAAATAATTCTACTAAATAAGCTTCACCATTCTTGAAAACCTCAACAATTGTCCCGGCTGTTTGTGGCGGTGCAATCTCGCCATCAGCCAGGGCGACTGCTTCGGTTAAAGTCACTGCATCCAATAACTGAAATTTGCTCATTGCTGTCTCCCAAAGCGTTGAGGAAATGCGGTAACAAATCTAGCAATATCTTCACCAAATAAAACAATCCAACCTGTACGGATTTGCCAAGATACTCCCGATCGCCCTGTAACTAAAATAATAGCTTGGTAGCGTTCTCCATAGTCATTCTGTCCGACTGGCTGTAACAATTCTAGCGAGATTTGGGCTATAATTGCGTCTCGAATCGCCTCCGGTGACTCAAACCCCATCACCTCCCGCCAGAATTTCTGCTTATCTCCGCCTACTCCTGCTTCCGCGGCACTGCTGAAGAGATATTGGGCCTTAGCAATGGGAAACTCTAAACGAGCGGGTGCATTCATAGCATTGAGGTTGAGAGTTGATACTGGAGACTAGCTTTAATATCCTCAGCTTCCAAATAAGGATAAGCTGCCAAAATTTCCTGTACACTCATCCCATTTGCTACTAAACTCACTACCAAAGAAACAGTGATTCGCATTCCTCGAATGCAAGCTCTTCCTCCCATAATTTTTGGATCGAAGGTAATGCGATCGAACATCATATCCTCCCACTCTTCCTTAATGTCCCAATAGCTTATCCCGCAAATGCTTGATCCGATCGCGCAATTTACCCGCCTCCTCAAACTCCAACTTCTTAGCCGCCGCCTTCATCTGCGCTTCCAACCGCCCGATTAACTGAGGAATCTCATCCAAAGATAAGTCGTTTACCTGTTCGTAAACCTCCTCCAACTGCTGAGAATTCAGCTTGCGCGACACATCCAAAAATGCCAAAATCGCATTACTCGATCGCTTTTTGGCGATCGGCTGTGGCGTAATCCCGTGCATCTTATTGTACGCTAGCTGAATCCCCCGGCGCCGATCCGTTTCGTCGATCGCCTTAACCATACTATCCGTCAAATTATCCGCGTACAAAATAGCCTGTCCCTGAACGTGCCGCGCCGCCCTTCCAATCGTTTGAATCAACGAACGTCCCGATCGCAAAAACCCCTCTTTATCCGCATCCAAAATTACCACCAGCGAAACTTCAGGCAAATCCAAACCTTCCCGCAGCAAGTTAACACCAATCAATACATCAAACTTACCATCCTGCAAATCTTGGATAATTTCGATGCGTTGAATCGACTGGATTTCCGAGTGCAAATACCGCACTCTAATTCCCCTTTCCTGCAAATATTCGGTTAAATCTTCCGCCATCCGCTTGGTTAAAGTCGTCACCAAAACTCGCTCGTCCCGACTTACTCTCTCCTTAATTTCCCCCAACAAATCATCAATTTGTCCTTCCGTCGGGCGCACGAAAATAGTCGGATCTATTACTCCGGTAGGGCGAATTACTTGCTCTGCAACTCTGCCTTCAGATATTTCCATTTCCCAATCCCCAGGCGTAGCCGAAACAAAGATGCACTGATTCTCTTTTGCCCAGAATTCCTCTGCTTTTAAAGGGCGGTTATCTGCCGCGCTGGGCAAGCGAAAACCGTGTTCTATCAATACTTTTTTGCGCGCTTGGTCGCCGTTGTACATCCCCCGAATTTGCGGCACTGTGACGTGAGATTCATCAATCACCAACATCCAATCTTTCGGGAAATAATCAATCAAACATTCTGGCGGTTCCCCCGCATTTCTCCCTGCTAAATGCCGCGAATAATTCTCGACTCCGTTGCAGTAACCTACCTCGCGCAGCATTTCTAAATCGTAGCGCGTGCGCTGTTCCAAACGCTGAGCTTCTAAGAGTTTACCCTGTTTTTCAAATTCTGCCAGTCGGTCTTCTAATTCGAGTTCTATCCCTTGACAAGCTGCCTCTAATTTATCTTCTGCCGTGACAAAGTGGCGCGCTGGATAGATATTTAAAGCCGTTGAACTTTGCAGGATTTTACCAGTTACCGGGTCAACGTAGCGAATGGCATCGATTTCGTCGCCGAAGAATTCAACGCGAATAATTCTATCTTCGTAAGCGGGGCCAATTTCCAAAACATCGCCTTTGACGCGAAATTTGCCTCTGCCTAAATCTATATCGTTGCGGCTGTATTGGACGTTGACTAAATCGCGCAAAACTTGCCGCTGGTTGACTTCCATTCCTACTTGCAAAGGAATAGCTGCTTTCAGGTATTCTGCGGGCATTCCCAAACCGTAGATGCAGCTAATTGAAGCAACTACAATTACGTCGCGGCGTTCAAAGAGCGATCGCGTGGCGGAGTGCCGCAACATATCGATCTCGTCATTAATTGCGGCTGTTTTCTCAATGAAAGTATCGGTGACGGCGATGTATGCTTCAGGTTGGTAGTAGTCGTAATAACTGACAAAGTATTCGACTGCATTGTTCGGGAAAAAATTTCGCAGTTCGTTGCACAGTTGAGCTGCCAGGGTTTTGTTGTGTGCTAGGACTAAGGTGGGTCTGCCGACTTTTTCAATCACCGAGGCAATGGAGAAGGTTTTGCCCGTACCTGTGGCACCGAGTAAGGTTTGAAATCGATCGCCCGCTTCGATGCCTTTGACAAGTTGCTCGATCGCTAGCGGTTGGTCGCCTGTGGGCTGGAAGGGCGCTTGCAATTGAAAAGATGCTGCCGCAGTTACCATAGGAAAATGTAGCTATTACCCATAAATCTTAACAAAAATGCAGAGATCGTGCAATTCGTTCAGAAAATAGTTAGACTTTGTAATATTATTTTAATCATCGGCCGAAATAGAAAGCAGAAAGCCAAGAAAAGCAGTTGTCCGAACCCAGCAATCAACAGCAATAAGCGAGGAAAAGAATTATGGATACGAGCAGTACAGGTACAGGCAAAGGCAAAGCGATCGCCCGCCGCGGCAAAGGCGGTTCCAAAAGCCAAGCGGCAGAACCCACGGATGCCAAAGCAACAGGAATTCAACTGTATCGGCCGCAACTCCTGCATGACAACCGCCCCGTCGGCCCAGACGATTTTACCATCAGCGAGACCGTCTCGATATCGGGGAACCGCCCGATCGGCGCCAGCACCCTGCACATCAGCGAAACCTACGGCATTGTAGCCAATCGCCCGGTCGAATCCAGCGACTTTGAAGTGGTTGCGACAATGGGCAACCGCCCGATCGGCTCCAGCGCCATGCAAGTCAGTGAAATGTTCAGTATGTCCGGTGCTCGCCCTATTGCCATCAGCACTCTGCACATTGATGAAGTTTACTCCACAATGGGAGGAAACCGCCCCATTGCCTCAAACGAAATTGACGATAGCTCAACATTAATGGGCTTCTTAGATTAATTAGTCATTGGTCATTAGTTATTAGTTTTTCGCTGTTAACTAATGACTAATTAAACTTTTTTAGACAAGTTCTTGACAAAGGCGATCGAGCAATTGAATCGTCTAAAATGATTTATTTAACTCTGCTAATTTTAACAATCTGCGTTGCTAATTGATGGTATGAACGACTCAATCTGCAAAAAATGAAACAAGCGCCTCAGAACATCTTCGGAATTTCCAAATTATATATTTTCCTACCGTGATTCAGCAACACCCTTGAAGTGATTTTCACCCATTAAATGAGAGGGAATATCAAACCGTGTCTATCTGGATTATTCGTCACGGTCAAAGTCAATCCAATGCAGGGTTGGCAACTATTGGACCGCATGAAAATGCCTTAAGTGAATTGGGCGATCGACAATCAAGATGTATTCCAACCGCCGTTAAACAAACTCCAGACTTGATTGTGACTTCACCTTATCTAAGAACACAACTCACTGCTCAACCATTGATTCAACAATTTCCACATACACCCGTTGAGGTTTGGCAAGTTCAGGAATTTACCTATCTAGACCTACAGTTCGACCAACCAACCACAACCCAGGCTCGCAAACCTTTGAGCAAAGCTTACTGGGACCGCTGCGACCCTGAATATGTCGATGGACCCAACGCCGAATCGTTGGTTCAACTGATGGAACGAGTCCGAACTACCCTCAACCAGTTACAACAACAATCGGGTTTTGTAGTTGTCTTTTCACATGGATTTTTTATCAAAGCAATGCTGTGGCAGATTTTGGCTAACCCAACGGTAATTGATGCCGTTGCGATGAATCGGCTTTTAGGATTTTCGCGAGGATTTCCAGTACCGAATGCGTCAATTTTGCAGGTGGAATTTGATTCAGATGGGATAGCTCATTGGAGTTCCTTCATCACCAATCATCTGCCACCGGAGCTAGAATCTGCAGCACCCGATGCAACTGCGGCCAGCGATGCAGGCGATCGACCCTCGTAACCTACCTTCACTAGAACAATGCCCCAACTAACGCCAGAGTGGCATTGCTGATTTATGGTATGAACTACTCAATCTGCACAAAATGAAACAAGCGCGTCAGAACATCTTCGGAATTTCCAACTTATCTATTTTCCTAGTGTGATTCAGCAACGCCTAACAATCCTTTCGCCATTGTTAAATACATCAACTGGGTCAGGAAAAGCACGAGCGAAAAAGCGCTGCAAATCTCTATTCCTCATGCGGTCACAGGTTAGCCAAAGAATTTGATTTCGCTGCCAAAGCGAACTACTCAAGCCACAAAATCTCACTTTTTAGTTACAACAAAAGTATCCGAGCCGTTGGCAGGAGTTCGATTAAATATTTTAATATTTTTGGTGATTGATAACAGTTATAGCAGAAGACCTTCCGCAGAAAACTCTCCCAGTAAGAATTTTAACAATCAATAACGTCCTCAGCGTCTTCGCGGTTGCTATAACTGTTATATCAATTCCAGTAGCATCGGAATAGTAAAATCCAGTCAACAGTCAACAATCACGGACCCTGCAACCGGAATAAATCTAATTCATCTGCGTTAATCTGTGTTTATCTGCCTGTATCTGCGGTAAAAAAAGAGAATGTATTAACCGCCCCGGAGAAAGGATTGACACTGATTCACGCAGAGGTCGAGAATAGAGATAGGAATAATTCCGATGCTAACAGATTCGATATTAATAGTTCACAACAGTTAATACCTCATCTTTCACATTTCAGAGTTCAATGGCTAATAACTGCTGATATAGTTTGCGGTTACATCGGTATTGTTTAAATGTCTAAACAGTCAGTTGTTCCGAAACCATAATTTTAGTCAACAGCCAACAGTTAACAGTCAACAATATCTTGCTCGTGCAACCAGAATAGATATGACTAATAACTACTTCCTCAGACTCTGATATTTACTCAATAAAGCAGCAAAGCGCTTGTAATCCACAGGCTTCCTCACATACTCCGCCGCTCCCAATTCCCAACCCTGATTTTGGTCGTCCAAAAAAGTTATCATAATCACTGGAATATCAACCAAATCTCGATCGGCTTTCAATGCCGACAGCACCGCCCAGCCGTCCATACTCGGCATCATCACGTCCAGAATAATCGCGTCGGGCAGCAACTCCTTAGCCAACAGAAGCCCCCCTTGACCGCTAGCCGACGATCGCACCCGAAATCCCTGTTTAGACAAGCAGCGGGTCATCAAATCCCGCGCGTCTGGATCGTCGTCAATCACCAGCACAGTAGCAGCATCGGGGAGATCCAGCGGTTGCGATCGCACTGCTTTTTGCTTCGCTTCAGCCGCCGCTGCACTCGTTTCTAACTCCTCGGAAGACTTCGGCTGCATTTCTGCGATTTCTCGATCGTCCTGGGCTTCTTTCGGGCTTGTAACCGCAATCGGCAACCGGATCGTAAAAGTAGAACCGCAATCAAATTCGCTCTCAACGGTAATGTCTCCGCCCATCATCTGGCAAAACTTCCGGCTAATTGTCAGCCCCAAACCGGTGCCGCCGTATTTGCGGGTAGTAGAATCGTCTGCTTGGGTAAAAGCTCCGAACAGCCTCGACACCTGATCCTCAGTCATGCCGATGCCGGTATCGGTTACTTGAAAAACGATCGAAGGCTGTTGACACCGAGAAGGATCTGCCGAGAGTTCTTCGGAATTGTCGATCGGCAAAACCTCCCCTTTTTCCTTCCAAACATTAATCGTAATTTTGCCTCGATCGGTAAACTTAGCAGCATTGCTCGCCAAATTTAACAGCGCTTGCCGCAGCTTCGACGAATCGGAGTAGATCGTGCCAATATTGCGATCGCAATTGACGATCAAAGTGTTGCCATTTTTCCCTAGCATGGGTTGAACAGTAGTGACAACCTGCTCGATCAAATCCCACACCTCAAAATTCTCCAAGAAAAGAGTCATCTTTCCTGCTTCAATTTTAGAAATATCCAAGATGTCACTAATAATGTAGAGCAACTGCTTGCCTGCGATATTAATGCTTGCCAAATCCATCACAAACTCTTCTTCGCCGAGTTCCAGAGCCTCTTCTTGCAGCAGCTCGCTGTAGCCGATAATCGCATTCAAAGGCGTCCGCAACTCGTGAGTCATATTTGCCAAAAAAGAGCTTTTCGCCCGGTTGGCAGCTTCGGCAGCATTCTTGGCGATTTCCAATTCGGCCGATCGTTCCTCTAGCTGCCGCTGTCGCACTTCCAAACCGTTGAGCAAACTGCTAATTTGCTGAGCCATTGTATTGAGAGTAGAAGATAGCACGCCGATCGCGTCATTAGAAACCACAGGCGATCGAGCCGTCAAATCACCGCTCGCCATCTGTTCGGCAGTTTCCCGCAGCCAGCCGAGATTCCGAATAATTGCCGACACCGACACAAAAGCCACTATCCCCGCGATCAAACTCAAACCCAAAGCCCCCATCAGCCAGTGCTGAGTGCGGCTCGCCACCAAGAGAGTTTGCTGCACCAGCACCGCCATAGCTGCCTCGGGAACCCCCGCCGCCGGATCGGAGGCAGCCTCTATTGTCAGCAAATAGTTCTTCATCTCCACAGAACCCATCCACCCGACTCCCACCGCCATCCAAGTTATCAGTACCAAGATGACAAACAGCCCGCTCAAAGACGCCCGAGTTCCCAGAGAAATCCCCCTCGTAGCAAGTGGCGCCGCCCAAGGATAGGCTTTGAGAAAAGGATCTGGTTGCACCGGTGCGCCGGAATTCCAAATCTCCTCAATTTGACCGTCCACCCTCACCTTGCCAATCCGCACTGTTTTCCAGATATGCTGCGTTTGGCCATCTATTTTTACCTTGCCCGAAGGCGCTGCAAACTCAATATTTTTAGCAGCCGCCCTGACTTTAACCGCATTTGTCGAACCAGCTTTTTCTACTGCTTGCTTCCACAGGTAAACGCCCAAATAAGCCGCTTCGATCGGGTCATCGGTGACTCGATTTTCCCCGTATCGGGCTTTATAAGCCTTGACAAATTTACGATTTTCCGGTGTATCAACCGTTTGAAAATAGTTCCATACCACCAAATGTCCAGCAATATTGGACGGCCCGATCGATCGCACTTCCTCTTCTGCTACGCTGACCGACATCACCGGCAAATCCTCGGGTTTCACGCCCGCTTCCCGCAACTTTTGGAAAAAAGCCACATTGCTGTCGCCGTTGAGAGTGTTGAGAATAGCATCTGGTTTCACTGCTAAGATATGTGCGATCGCCTCGCCCACTTCCCTCGATCCCAACGGCAGATACACTTCCCCCGCCAACTCTCCCCCCAGTGCCGCCAGTTGAGCTTTCACAATCCGATTTGCCGTGCGGGGAAAAATATAATCCGAGCCCAACAGGAAAATTTTCCGCTTTCCCTGTGCCAGCAAGTAATTCACCCCAGGCACAATCTGTTGGTTCGGGGCAGCACCAGTGTAGAAAATATTCGGACACTGTTCTAGCCCTTCATACTGCACCGGATAGAACAGCAACCCTTGGCCCTGCTCGAAAACCGGCAGTACAGCTTTGCGGCTCGCCGAAGTCCAACAGCCAAATACCACCGCCACCTGCGCTTCTAGGAGCAATTGCTTAGCTTTTTGAGCAAAAGTCTGCAAATCGCTGCCTCCATCTTCTATCACCGCTTCCAAGGGGCGTCCGAGCACCCCTCCCGCCGCATTAATTTCCTCAACAGCCAACAGCGTCGCATCTTTAACAGAAATTTCGCTGATGGACATCGTGCCCGTCAGCGAATGCAACACGCCTATTTCGATCGGCTCACGAGTCGGGCCGGCTGCTTCGAGGGGGTTACTGCTCCTTGCTCCCATAGGGTTTTAGATAATTTTTACTAATAACAGAAATTTTAGTTCGATCCTGCTGGAAGTTAGCCTTGACGCTAACTCTTGTTTAGCAGATTATTTAACCCGATCGCCACAAAACTTGGGAATTGGTGCATCCTGTTGATTTTAACGGTCAAACTTTCCCCATAGACTTAAGTCTGCACTAAACTGCCTCCCATTTCTCTCTTCATCTTTTACCGATGTCCAAAGGGGAGCATCTCATATTTGTAAAAACACTCCTTCTAGCTCCTTCCTTCTGACTCTTTCCTCGCAGCAAGAGGGCTTCGCAGCAAGAGAGCCTCAAAACTCCAATTTCTAGCTGGGCTGCTTTCATTGAGATGCTCCCTGTCCAAAGAGCCTCATACAAAAACATTTGACCCTTAATGCCATCCCGCGCGCTGCAGAACAATTCTCCCCCCTCCTCGCCTTTTCCCAACTCATTCACTGCCCGCGCCTTGCGACTCACCAAGCAATCTCACGCACTATTCCCCTTCCCCTATCTCCTTTCGGGCTAATGCAAGTTTTCGTAATTTATCTTAACTATAAAACTCCAAACTCTTCACCAGCCTCTATCTCCCTTCAGGTAGAGGGAAGTCTTCGTGATTTGCGTTATCATAAATATAAGGTTAACTTCTAAGTACCCTTGTTAAAAAAAATTTTTGCAAACAATTGAGGAAAAACTAATGAATAGTCAAGAAAACACGACCCATACTGGCAGCGAAAATCAAGTCACGCTACCCAAATCCAGGGAAATATTACTCGGCGAGGAAACAGAAAAAGCCCTCGGTCAGCAAAAAAAAGAAGATGCTCAAACTAGGCGCGCTGTCGAACAGTTGAAAGAAGAACTTCAGCACAAAATAGATGAAGAATGTCATCACAAGGTAGATTAAACCTAATAGGTTTTTTTTCGGGTGTGGGTCAGATGCGGTCTTGCCCACACTCGTCTTGGGAAGGCAGAAGCCAGAATTCAATTAAGAATTAAAATAAAAAAATAAAATCAAAAAAATTTATTAGGAAAAAAGCAGTCTTGGGTGTACGGCCGATCGTACACCATTTTTTTTAACATAAATACTGCATGGCAACCCCTATAAAAGGTAAAAAAAACAAAAATAAAGTAGGAAAGTTGCAGTTGGTTCAAGAGAGAAAATACCTGTTCCCTATTCCCTATTCCCTATTCCCTATTCCATTTGTTATTCATTGTTTCTTCCTAGAGGTAGAGTGCAACGCAGCTCCTAGTTACCTATGATGAGTTTAAGTAAAAAATGTCTGATTAGATACAGATAGGGAGAAACCCATGAGCACTAAAGATAGAGCAAAGGCAACTGGCAACAACATCGCAGGCGCTGCTCAAGAAGCCCTAGGCAATGTTACTGGCGATCCGAAGGATAAAGCAGAAGGCAAAGCCAAGCAGGCAAAAGCTGAAGCTGGTCACGCGATCGAAGATGTAAAAGATGAGATCAAAAAGAAACTAGACTAAGCCTAATACTAATTGAAAGGGTCGTCGAGCAATCTGACCCTTTCAATGATTCCAAATGTTTGAGGAACGGAGGAAAAAAGGTGAGTTTATTGCAGCAGAGTCGCAAAATAATTGCGGGCGTACTTTTGGTATTAATGCTGGCAGTTACTACTGCCTGCGCGCCCAGCGTTTCAGCTCAAAAACCGACTGATGTACCTGTAGCAATTGGTGGCGCTCAGGGTTATTACGCGCAGCTAGAACGCGGGAATACCGTCGCAGGTCAAGATTTTGGTAAATGGGTAACATTGACGGCTCAGGGGCTGGTTCAGGATGCTTACGTGCGCGACAATAACAAATTGGGAGTTGTAATTACCCCGCAAGTTCGCCCTACTGAAGTGAAAGATTTGGCGAAATCTTTAGCACAAGGTTTTCACCGCAATTTCCCGAATCAGGATGTAAGTGTTTTGGTTTACGCTCCTGACAAAAAACTGATCTTGACTGCTAAGTACGACCAGCAATCAAATCAGATTGACTACAAGTCTTGACCGGGTTAGCAAGCTTAAATGATAGCCGCGTGGCGGTTTAATATTCGGCAGTTTTTTGAAGGCGAAACCATCTCAATTTAAGACTGAAATGTTGTGTAGATTGGAAGAGAGTTACCATGAGTAGCAGCGATAGTTACAAGCGTCAAATCATGAGCGATTTGGCCCAGGGAAATCGAGAAATGATGCCGGAGACAACCGGTGAAGAGTACCAAAATTTTGACGACTTTGCTCAGAGAACTTCGCCCGATCAGCGCAAACAATTATTCGGGCGTTCTCTGAATCACGACTCCCTCCCGCCGGCGCAGTTGGAACCGGAATTGCAAAAGGCGATCGCCCAAATTAAGCCAAACGAACTCGACGACGTGGCGCGGGAATTCTTCAAGCATTTGGGCAAGAGAGGATTGAACGATCGCCAATTGGAAAAGCAGCTAGGACTTTCTACCCACCACGCCAGCCGCATGAATGCTGACGATGTTACCAAGTTGGCCTCGTTTACATATCACAATCACCCGGATATTTTCCGAGAAGTGCTGGCAGAACAGCCGAGTTTGATGAAGTTTTTGGGAAATCCAGTTGTTGCCGCTATTTTGGGAATAGTTGCTGCTAAATGGCTCAACAACCGCAAATAGTCTCGGATTCAAACAAGCTTCAAAGCTGATTGTACGTGCCGCAAATAAAAGGACGATCGCCCGGGCGATCGTCCTTTTATCTTTTACAGCATCTTCCAAGTTTATGAAGTACAGTAGCAGCAGCTTGTAAACCAGTTTTTGAAGTGCTTAGTATTAACCAAATAAGCGTGCAGTAGCAATTAAAATATCCACTATCTTAGTAGTGGTTGGCGAGAACAGACTTAAAAAAGCTTTCAGTTGTGACTACCATAATTCTATCGGATTAAAGTCCGGAGAATACGGTGATAAATTGAGGATAGTGGCGCCAGCAGATTCAATCAAGGGTTTAACCGCCGCCAGAAGAGTTGGCTGGAAGATTATCAATTAACCTCGACGGCACTATCCCCTAAATTTGGCACTAAAAAGTGTTCAATGAAAACGGAAAATGCCTTGCCATCCATAGACCCATCTATGGTCATTATTCCTACTACTTTTTTTAAACTTATTGCTCCGAAAACTGTGATTTTTGCACCCAGCTCAAATGGTTTTAAGTCGTAGACTATACCACCATATCCTGAGCGAGCGCGGGTTCGTGTCAACCCCAATAAAATGCCCATTTTATGCCAAAAAATGAGGTTTTCAGGGTCAACATTTTTCAATTTATCCCAATATTCACCCCTCAGAATTTGCACTCTTTCAGTAGCCCCCTGACTACTGCGTATAGTCTTTTTTTTTGCGTCAATTTTTGTTTTGTAGTTCACGGCACATCAGGCTGAGGCTGACAGCTTCGTTGTAGTTCCAACGCCAATATTCACTTGGGCTCTGACAACGATGCTCTCCGGATATTTTTCTACCATCTGGATCGCTTCAGTTGTGCGCTGCAAGTAACACACTTTTGGCGGTTCCACCCTGTTTTCTGGGTTGAACGTGACCAGTCGTTTGTTTTTGTTTTAAGATTTTTTGAACAAACCCTTTACTCACATCAAATCAGGCGGCTACTTTCCTAATTGATATATCACCTTGTTCCTAGATTTTAACTATTTTGTCACGCAATTCGATTGAATAAGGTTTCATTTTTTTCGCTTATGTACTAAAGACACTGTATCATATATACATGGAATCTGCTGTGTCTTTAGCTGGCACGCATTAGCTCTCAGGCGAGGAGGATTTACTCTAACCATTATATAATTACGTTGAAACTTGTGACGATCGCCCTTTATCCCCCTTATCATGCTTCAAATCCGCCGCCGTCCCCCCAGCACATCAGTCTCCGTCCTCTACCTCAGCTACCAAATCGCCGTACCCGACGCCGCACCCCAGCACATCCTCGAAGAAATTGTCTGGGAAAAAGAAGCTGAAGTAGCCCAAAAGCGCGATCGCACTCCCTTATCCGAACTTCAGAAAAAACTCCCCTTTGCACCGCCAACTCGCGACTTTCTTGCCGCCCTTAAAAACGGCAAAACCACACCCGCTATCATCGCCGAAGTTAAAAAAGCTTCCCCCAGCAAAGGCGTAATTCGCGAAGATTTCGACCCAGTGGCGATCGCCCTAGCTTACCAACAAAACGGCGCTAGCTGCATCTCCGTACTTACCGATGAAAAGTTCTTTCAAGGCAGTTTCGACAACCTCGCTAAAATCCGTGCCGCCGTCGATTTACCCTTACTTTGCAAAGAGTTTATAATCTATCCCTACCAAATTTATCTTGCCCGCATTCACGGCGCTGATGCTGTATTGTTAATCGCAGCTATTCTATCTGACAAAGACTTACAATACTTTGTAAAAATTGTCAAGGCTTTGGGGATGACAGCTTTAATCGAAGTTCACACTCTCGAAGAACTCGATCGAGTATTAACCCTAGAAGGCGTTAACCTGATCGGCATCAACAACCGCAACTTAGCAGACTTTTCCGTCAGTTTAGAAACCACCAGCCAACTATTAGCCTCCCGCCACACCGAAATCCAAGCGAAAGGCATCCTCACAGTCAGCGAGTCAGGAATCCACACTCCCGCCGACCTAGCTAAAGTTGCCAGCGCCGGAGCCCAGGCCGTCCTCATAGGCGAATCTCTGGTCAAGCAGCCCGATCCGGGTGCAGCTTTAGCCTCGCTTGCCGATCGCCCTCCCAGCCTGTGAAACGCGAGACTGCTTGACAAACCACCCTTAATTCTGATAAAAAATGATTAAGTAGGTAAATTAATGAGAATTTCTAGCCTGTATCGACTCAAGCGCTTGACTGTAAAAAAAATAGCACTCAAAGCTATATTGCAGAGAAATATTTTGCCAGAAAGCAATTAAATCTATTCTGTAAGCCTGTCGATCGCAAGATTTAGCGTGTCCAACGCACCCAGCCCCGAATATGCGATGATCGGCAAAGCAGGGGTTGCTGTACGGTTAGAAAACAAATAAAAAATCGGGCATCTAATGTTCACCTGTCAGGAACCTCAGCTATAAGGCATGAGGCTTGTAAGAGAAATCAAACAAGCCGTTCTGACCAGCCTAAGTCTTAACTGACTACGTTTTTTGAGTCACGATACCGGAGAATGCGAAGCTAGTTTTCCGCTCTATCGTTGAAAGTTAAACAGTTCTAAGGTCACTGGAACAGTGCTTTCAGCCTAAAAAGCTCTCAAAACATTGGCGAAGCTAACTTTACCCCGCAAGGGAGTTTTGGAGACAACCATATCTCCACGGAGGGGCAACTATACCCCTCCTTCCCGAAAGGGAATATACAGCCGTCCTATAAGGACGGGGTTTCTACTCATTTTTTAGATGGTACCCCATGCAATTGCAATGGGGTGTCGGTTCACTGAGGTATGTTAGCTTTCATGGAGCCAATCCCCCTTCCTTCGTACATTCATTATGAATTGCTACTTCAATTGTTAGAACGCAAAACGATGTTTGCTGTCAGTCCACAATCGCCGCAGCAGCAACAAGTGCACCAACTTATTATTACACTGCGTAAAGCCCTTGCCATTCAAAAGCAATTAGAACAAAGCTGCGAGCGATCGAACTTAGCGGTAGAACACCGCTGGTCTCTAAATGAAATTAACCACAAGGGAGTTAAAAGTTAAAAAACTTAGAGTAGCGACGTGAAGTATCGTATTTGATTTATTCTATATAACTCCCACAGAAAAAGTTAGGACAATATCATGGACAACAAATTAATGCTGATGATTCCCGGCCCGACGCCGGTGCCTGAAGCGGCATTGTTAGCGATGGCAAAACACCCGATGGGCCACCGCAGCAAGGAATTTGACGCGATTTTTGCAGAATGTACGGAAAACTTGAAATGGCTGCACCAAACAAAAAGTGACGTGCTGAGTTTAACGGTTTCCGGTACCGGCGCGATGGAAGCTGGGATAATTAATTTCTTGAGTGCGGGCGATCGAGTTTTAGTCGGATGCAACGGCAAATTTGGCGAACGCTGGGCTGAAGTCGCCGAAGCTTACGGTTTAAACGCCGAAATTATTAAAGCCGAGTGGGGCCAACCTTTAGACCCGGAAAACTTCCGCGAAAAACTCGAAGCAGATACAGAGAAGCAAATCAAAGCTGTCATCATCACCCACTCGGAAACCTCCACCGGCGTCCTCAACGACCTCGAAACCATCAACCGCCACGTTAAAGCCCACGGCGAAGCTTTAATTATGGTCGATGCTGTCACTAGCTTAGGCGCTGTCAATATTCCGATGGACGCTTGGGGCATCGATGTCATTGCTTCGGGTTCTCAGAAAGCTTACATGATTCCTCCAGGTTTGGGTTTTGTGGCCGTCAGTCCCAAAGCTTGGGAAGCCTACAAAACTGCTAAACTGCCCCGCTATTATTTGGATTTGGGCAAATATAGCAAAGACGCTGCCAAAAATACCACTCCTTTTACTCCTCCTGTCAATATGTTTTTTGCCCTGCAAGCATCGCTGCAGATGATGAAAACAGAAGGGTTGGAAAATGTTTTCGCGCGGCACAAACGGTTGATGACAACGACTCGCGCTGCTGTAAAAGCTTTAGGTTTGCCGTTGTTTGCCGCTGATGATGCCGCGAGTCCTGCGATTACTTCGGTGATGCCGCCAGCATCCGTAGATGCTCAAAAAGTGCGGACTTTGATGAGAAAGAGATTTGACATTGCTCTCGCCGACGGACAAGACCATTTGAAAGGTAAAATCTTCCGAATCGGTCATTTGGGCTTTGTGTGCGATCGCGATATTCTAGCAGCAATTTCCTCTTTAGAAGTCGTGTTGCGAGAATTGGGTCATGAAGGCTGCACTCCTGGTGCCGGCGTTGCCGCTGCTGCCAAATTCTTGGCTGAATCCTAATCCAAGTTATTAAAGGATTTTGGATTTTGGATTCTCTCTAAAATCTAAAATCCTTTTAATATGCTTCGGATAACCAATCAAAGATTTTATCCAACTGTTCGAGAGTGACTAAACCGTATTGCCACAGAACCATCGGCAAGGAATTCGGGTCTCGATCGCGCTGCCGCTGTTTGTTATCGCCGACACGTTCGGCGACAGCAATGGACGCGGGGGAAATTGCCAAATCTTCTTGTAAAAATCGAATTAATCGAGTGTATTTAGCGGGTGCCATGTTATTTAACCTCTAAGTATAGGACCCCATTTTCTGATGTGAACCTGATGTTTTTGATGAGTAATAAGCCAGTTTTAAATTTGTCTTGTTACCGTCGATAGCTTTTTAAAAGCTATTAGCGGTTGAACTGCCAAACGTAATGCTGAGTGCGACTGTAAAGTTAACCTTTCCCAAAAAGTGAAAGGTTTGGCAATTTGGCTGATGTCTGCCCGATCGACTGGTAATCGCGATCGAAATTAAACTGAATACCTCGGCATCTTTGCAGCGCGAATCAGAATTTATTCTGCTACCTAAAACTACTAAACCAAGTTCAGAGTTTAACTTCATCTGCCAAAATGCAGAATCCGCAAATCTACTTCGGGAAAATTAGTTAGATATTTCGATCAAACCCGAAACTGCTACCAGAAGTTAAGTTTGCCAATTACCGCCAATTAACTTGGCTCGTAGCATATTACTTTAGATAGATTTAGTAGATTTAGCTCGATCGCCAGAACTTCCAGAGAATTTCTTTTCGTGTTGCTACACCTTGAGGCTGAGTATCGTCTCTCAGGATTGGTAAGGAGTCGCTGACTCGTCTCATACCTGCGACCAACAATCTACAGCTTCCGGAAACAAGCTCAAGTCCTGACTGACTGAGATCGACATCGTAGCAAATCTTTCGGTGTTTGTACTGAATCTTACATTAATATTCTAATAGATTTTATCAATTTTTGTAAAGTTTCTAAATTTTATCGGGTATTCCGAAGGCAGGGGGCGGTTCGGCAACGGATTCCGTAACGGATGTAAGGGATGCGAAAAAGAAGGAAGAAGGAAACCGGGGGATTGTTTATTGATGGAGGTTTTCGTTAAAAAACTCGATTTCAATACGATCGCCCACTTTGACACCGAGTTCAGCAGCCCGCCCGCCCCGGAGTTCAATAACTCGATCGACAACAGTATCGGGCCCGTAGGTAGGACAAGGATCGGCAGTACAAGGAGGTGCAGAAACTTCGATCGCCTCAACCACCCCATCTCGCAGAAAAATCATATCCAGAGAAATCTGGCAATTTTTCATCCAAAAATTGACCCGCCGCGCCGGTTTAAACTCAAACAGCATTCCTCTGTCATCCGGCAAAGAAGTTCTGTACATTAAACCCATAGCCTGCTGTTCCACTGTTTTCGCCACTTCGAGTTCGATTGGGCGATCGGCTATCCGAGCTCTAGCAGAAACAGGCAGCAGTTGACCCGATGTTGTCGCCGTCGGAGACCGATCCGCCAAAATACCAGTAGCACCAGCATTCGCGATCGATAAAGTCGGCGAACATCCCAGCAAAAATATACTTACTCCAATACCGAGCAAATTAGTTAAATAACTCATAATGATTTTAGATTTTAGATTTTAGATTTTAGATTGGGAATTGGAAATTGTTGACTGGGTTGAGTGATGACTGCCTTGAGTGATGACAACTGTCAACTGTCAACAGTCAACTGACTTCTTCAAGCTTCCCGCATCACATAGCCCACACCGCGCACCGTCTGAATCAAGCGCTTTTCGCCCTCATCTTCAATCTTGAGCCGCAGATAGCGGATGTAAACCTCAATCACATTCGACTCGCCCAGAAAGTCGTAACCCCAAACATTTTCCAGAATTTGTTCCCGAGTCAAAACCTCGCGGGGATGTTCCATCAAATACTTTAGCAGCTCAAATTCCTTCATCGTCAGGTCGATCGCCCGTCCGTTGCGTAGGGCCCGCCTAGAGGCCAAATCCAAAACTAAATCGCCAAACCTCAATTGTTCGTTGCTGGTGTTATCCGGCTGCAAATACAAGCGCACCAACTGCAAAAACTCCTCACTGCGGTAAGGTTTGAGAAAATAATCATCCGCCCCAGCTTCCAGACAAGCTACACGATCGTCAACTGTATCGCGACCGACCAATAGCAGCACCGGCACCCGATTGCCAATACTTCGCAGGTAAGAACACAGTGACAGCCCCGACTCAGGGCCAAGTATGCGATCGATTACAATCAAAGCTGGCTGCAATTCACGGGCTAAATGTTGGCCGCTGGCGGTATTAGAAGCCACTACCGGTTCGTAGCCGGAGGATTTTAAGTCGAGACTCAAGTGTCCGGCGAGAACTTCGTCGGTTTCAACTAGCAAGACACAGGGATTGCGATCGATAGTAATTGCAGCCATTGAATTGACCGATGTAGATCATAACTGTTGTAGCACGTTTGAGGGTTGTTGGTTATTGGTTATTGGGTATTGGTTATTGGTTCGTTCCAATGCTTTTGGCGCCATACCGCATACCTCATACCTCATACCCAAGTAACAAATAACAAATAACAAATAACAAATTTTAATTATGACCATCATCGTATTCGGCAGTATCAACATCGACCTAGCAGCAAAAACTCCCCGGTTGCCGCAGCCAGGGGAAACTATCATCGGTAGCAATTTTTTCACAGCCGGCGGCGGCAAAGGAGCAAATCAAGCCGTCGCGGCCGCCCGTCTCGGCACTTCCACCCACATCATCGGTCGCGTCGGCAACGATAAATTTGCTGAAGAATTATTGACAAATTTACAATCTTATGGTGTCAATACAGACAATGTATTAATAGACCAAAACACTCATTCAGGAGTGGCAATTATCGCCGTAGACGAGACAGGCCAAAATAATATTATTGTGATTCCGGGCGCGAATAACAATGTCGGTGAAGCAGATATAGAACGTCTCAAAAAACTGTTAACAGCAGCTACATCTTTGCTGTTACAGTTAGAAATTCCCCTGGAAGTTGTCCAAAAAGCTGCGAAAGCTGCTCGTCAAGCGGGGGTGCGAGTTATTCTCGATCCAGCACCGGCTAGGGCAGATTTACCACTGGAACTTTATCCGCTAATTGACATTATCACGCCGAATGAAGTGGAAGCGGGTCAGTTAGTCGGTTTTCGGGTGAATGACACGGAAACAGCGATTTTAGCGGCCAAACAGTTGCAGGAGCGCGGGGTCAAGAATGTTATTGTCAAATTGGGCGATCGCGGCGCTGTTGCTGTTACTGCGGATGAAACCTTTTTTGTACCGGCTTTTGCTGTGGAGGCGATCGACACTGTGGCCGCTGGCGATGCTTTTAACGGCGGGTTGGCCTCCGCATTAGATGCCGGTCTGTCCTTGTCAGAGGCGGTGCGGTGGGGCGCAGCAGCGGGCGCTCTGTGCACGACTAAAGTGGGTGCTCAAGGTGCTATGTGCGATCGGGCAACTTTTGATAATTTTTTGCACAATAGAGTGATTGGATAAATCTTTGATAGAGCCGGTTAACCGCAGATTTCAAGCAGATAAACACAGATGCACGCAGATAATTTCAAGAGATGAAAGTGAACGGTCGTAATAGGTCTATTTTATGTAAAAAACAATCAAATTTTTGTGGGGTGGGCTTCTAGCCCGCCCCCACTGTGTAAGAATTTAAATCTGTAATAGCTTACCCTACTTTGGTCTCTGAATAATTGTTTCAACTACCCGCCGCTTGACTTTTGGATCGATACCGATCAGCCGCACGTATTCGCCGCCGTGTTCTGCCAAACAAGTTTCTAAAGATGAAACCACATCTTTTTCCTGTGCAGTTTGAATCGTCGCGCAACTTTGCCAAGAACCAGTCTTAAATCGGCGATTATCTGCATATTCTATGCCTATTTTGCAGCCTCTTGCTAACAACTGCTGCACTTGTTCCAATACCTCGGAACTCAGCCGCGCCGCATGACCGTTACCACCTTCAGAACTTGGCTCATCGTAAGCCTTATAATATTTGGATGACGGGTCGTTTAATTGACTTTGCGTTGGCACACCAGCAGGGGCATTGGGGGTTCCTTGAACGTTAAACAGGCGCGATTGGTTGTATTCATCTACTAAGCGCATTTCCTGAATCCGCTTTTGTTGACCCACCATCAAACTGCCCATTTCTAATAAATGAGCGAGGCTGAAATCCGGGTTTTTGAAATCTGGCGCTGCTTCCAAAGTGTTTACCAAACGTTTGGAAACTCGCTCGATTCCTACTTTGTGAATGAATTCGCGAACTTGTTCGTCGTAAATGCGCGATCGCAAAGCGCTAAAAAAGTCGATCGCCTGATCGGGAAAATGATCGACTAACCCCACAATCTCGGTTTTTGACAATTTGTCAGACTCAAAAATTCCCCCGACAATCCCAATTTTATCATCTCGGCTGGGTTCCCAATAAAACTTTTCCATCCGCCCGTCGCGAATTAGCGGCGCGTACAGCGTAGAAAAATCATTTCCGGTGACAATAATCGGCACTCGGTGCAGCGGCGTACTGTCATAACTTCCCGGTAACTGCACGTTAGTTGGATTGTCAGCAATATTCATCAGAGTCGCATTGACCATCTGAGTATTGACAGTATATTGAGTAGTAGTATCGAACCTGCCCGCACCGGCATCCAAATCGTTAATAAAGATGGCGCACATCTCGCCCCGCACGCGAATTTGTTCCGCTGCTTCCCGGTAGCGCAAGCGAATTAAACGCGCCGGATCTCCTGCATCCGGGCTTTCTAATTCCCCACCAGATATCATCACCGGTTCAAAGCCCATCCGCCGAAAAACCAGTTCGGTTTGAAAAGTTTTGCCTTCTCCTTTACGGCCGTGAATTCCCAAAATTAGGGGAACTCTTACCCCGGGCAAATTTAAAAAGTTTTTAGTGACGTGCACCGCAACTTTATCGAGAAAGTTAGGAGAAATGTAATAACTCATCAGTAGATTTGTGAGGGATTAATTGTTGTTACTGTTATGATTTTATGACAAAACTAACACCCTGCACCGCTAACCTGGATTTTTACCGTACAATCGAGGTCTGCATATTATGTGTTAAGGAGCGATTCGTGAGTCCAGAAACCTTACTAAAAGAACCAAGCGTGCAAGCCGAAGCCAGTCCCTTCAGTTCTGAAAGCTTCGACAGCTATGTAATGACGACTTACGGGCGTTTTGCGATCGCCCTAGAACGGGGCCTCGGCTGCCGCGTTTGGGATACCGAGGGCCGCGAATATCTCGATTTTGTGGCTGGTATTGCTACCTGCACTCTGGGACACGCCCACCCGGCAATGATTGCAGCGGTAACTCAGCAAATTCAAACCCTACACCACGTTTCTAATCTTTATTACATCCCCGTACAGGGCGAGCTGGCAAAGTGGCTTGTAGACCATTCTTGCGCGGACAGAGCCTTCTTTTGCAACTCCGGCGCGGAAGCTAATGAAGCGGCAATTAAACTCGCCCGCAAGTACGCCCACGAAAAATTAAATATCTCGAATCCGACAATCGTTACCGCTGTTGCGAGTTTCCACGGGCGGACTTTGGCGACAATTACGGCAACGGGACAGCCTAAATACCAGAAGGGTTTTAGTCCTTTGGTTCCCGGATTTCACTACGTGCCCTACAACGATATTAGTGCGATCGAAAGTGCGATCGAGCAACTCGACAAAGACGAACGCCAAGTAGCTGCAATTATGCTGGAAGCGCTGCAAGGCGAAGGCGGAGTTCGCCCCGGAGATATCGCCTACTTCCAGCGCATTCGGGAAATTTGCGACGAAAAAGGCATTTTGCTCATTCTCGACGAAGTGCAAGTCGGGATGGGACGCAGCGGCAAATACTGGGGCTACGAAAACCTCGGCATTGAACCGGATATCTTTACATCTGCCAAAGGATTGGGCGGCGGTATCCCGATCGGCGCTATGCTGTGCAAATCTTCCTGCGATGTATTTGAACCGGGAAGTCACGCCAGCACTTTCGGCGGCAATCCTTTTGCTTGCGCTGTAGCTTTGTGCGTGTGCCAAACTTTAGAACGGGAAAACCTTCTGGAAAACGTGCAGCAGCGCGGGGAACAGTTGAAAGCAGGGCTCAACAAGTTGGCGGCCGCATATCCGCATTTAATTGCTGAGGTGCGCGGCTGGGGTTTGATTGTCGGGATGGAATTGCAAGCCGATATCGAACTTACATCGGCGGATATCGTCAAATCTGCGATCGCCGCTGGAGTGTTGTTGGTTCCAGCAGGGCCGAAAGTGCTGAGGTTTGTCCCGCCGCTGATTGTCACTGCCGCTGAAGTCGATCGAGCTCTGCTGGCAGTGGAATCAGCCCTGCGCTCTCAAGCGGTACAGTAAAATCTACGAAGTTGCTTTTTATTAGCTGTAGCGCTGAAGTTCGCGCAATATCATAGATAACTCAATTACTCCAGGACACACTCTTCCTCAGAAACCCGGTTTCTGAGGAGATTTCTCGTTACTAAACCCAATAGTTTCCCAGAAACCGGGTTTCTTAGCGTAAGTCCGATCGGCGTAAAAGTAAACCCGCCCCGCTGCAAGTCTGTCAGGGCGGGTTTGTCAAATTTAGAACTGTCTGTGAAACCCGCCCCGCAAGACTGACGGCGCTTGGAACTGCGATTTTACTAAAGATCAACGCGCAAAATCATACTATTAGCGATCGTAGGTGCTAGTTTCGCTATGTGAGTGTCTGTTGCGACTTGTGAATCCTGGTTTAACTGTTTCGCGCCCTTCCCGCTAAACCGAGTAACGTTATAGTGGGAAGGGCAGGTGAGGACGATTGCATCCTCAAGTAATTTTGCGTATCGCTTTCAAGAGAGAAAAAATGTAATCCTCGTCACAAACAAAATTTTTTCGTAATGCTTTGTTCATCAACTGTATATTGTGAGAGAATAGAATAACCAAGGAGGTGATTTTGATTGCTACACCAGGCTATCCAAGTTCGTTTGTATTCTACCCAAAATCAACAAATAGAAGTAGCTTCAACTTTTTGGTGTGCGCGTTGGTGGTCTCATTACGGTCAAAATAAATCAATTGAAGTTTATAAAAAAACTGGTAAAGGACTTGGCTGCTTCGGGTGCAACACACTTTTACCTACTCTCAAAAAATCTGATGAAAGTGGATGGTCAGACGATATTTACAGCAAATTTTTGCAATTTACTACGATCGAGTTAACCACGGCATACAAATTTTTTTTTGAGGGATTTGCTGGCTTTTATAACTTGCGATTTCCAGATAAAAAACAGTCATTTCAGTATCCTCAAAACGTTAAAATTGTAGCGGGGACTAGGATTTCCCCGTATAGGGGAATCAATAAGCCCAAAATAAATAGACATAGATTAAGTGAGGATAAAATTAATAATTCAGTTATTAATAAAATAAATTATTCAGGGAAATATCGGGCATCTATACTGACTGAAATCAAAGCGGAGAACCAGACAACAAAAGAAGGTAGGATTGCGGGTAGTGATTTAGTATTGAAATACTTGGCTGTTATCCAAAATGATGAAAAAGTATCTAAATATGACTTGAATGCTAAGCATTTTGCCAAGCCTGAAAAGAAATTGAAGCGCCAGCAGCAACAGTTAACAGAACAGCAGAAAAAAAGTGATTCTGAATACAAATATAGAAAAGCTGCGGCCAAAGTATGCGATCGGTTTAGGAATTCCTGGCAAGATTTTCTACATAAACTTAGTTATAAGTTGGTCGGCGATCGCCTCGCGGTCATAGTAGAAAACTTTCAGTTATGGGGCATGATTCGCAATCCCAATTTTGCGAAAGCAATATTAGATGAGGTTTTGGGAAGTTTTACAAACTTTTTAGCCTACAAGTGGGAACGCAAAGGCGGGAACTTAGTCGAGATTGAGAGAGGGTATTTCAGTTCCAAACTCTGTTCTAATTGTTTCCATCAAATGACGGAGATGCCATTAAATAGGAGGGAAGGGACTTGTCCTCACTGTGCTACAGATCGAGATCGGGAGGGGAACGCAGCGATAAAGATGAAAGCAGAAGGTATCAAAATACTAAAGGCGGAAGGTTCAGCAGTTTTTGCTTTGGGAGGCGAGGTAAGACCAAAGCTAGGACGAAAGTCTCAGCTAAGGCACTCGCCTATGAGTACAGAAGCCCCTACTATATTCGGTACTACGATTTAGCGGTGGGTAGTTCACTTGGTTGCACGGAAGCAGCGCTCCTATGGTTAATAGTTTAGCGGAATGCACGATGGACGAACAGCGTCGCAAAACTGATGTTAATATGCTCCAAGCGCTGCTGGAAAATCCTGGGGACTCAGGAATAGATTTGATTTTGAGGACGAACCCAAAGTCGATCGACTTTCGGTTCGTGCAAACGCTTTATTTGGAAGAAGTGGCGCTGACGCGAGAAAGCTTGCTCAAAGCTGCAAAATTTTTCCAAAGGGCGATCGCACCCTTAGAATCTGCAAAGGGCAATTTAGAATTGCCCGCAACCGGGGCAGCATATCTGGCTTTTTTAGCAGAAGTATTGCAGGCAGTCGCGCGCGGCACTGATTCGCAGCACCTGTACTCGCTGCTGAGAAACAATTTAGACAAACTCGACCAGAATTTCGCACAACTGCTGCGCCACTGGGCAACTTTGGTGCTCCCTGCTGCCAAAGAATCGGAGACTAGGCGCATTGCAGCGTTAATCGGCAATCTGAGCAACAAAATTGGCCGGTTTCCCCTCGGCAGCAAGGCTCATAACTTGGAAATCGAAATTGCCGGTTACGAAACAGTTGCTAAGGTGTTTACCCGCAAAGATTTTCCCCAAGAATGGGCGGTGATGCAAAACAATCTGGGCAACGCTTACAGCGATCGTCCCAAAGGTGATAAGGCTCAAAATATCGAACAGGCGATCGCTTGCTTTGAAAATGCCCTACAAGTACGCACGCCCGAACAGTACCCGGAACAGTGGGCGACGCTGCAAAACAATCTGGGCAACGCTTACAGCGAGCGTCTCCGGGGAGATCCGGCAGACAATCTAGAACACGCGATCGCCTGCTTTGAAAACGCGCTGCGAGTTCGCACCCGCGAAACTTTCGGGGAAGAGTGGGCGAGCACTCAAAACAATCTCGGCCGTGCTTACAGCCGGCGGCTGCGGGGCAACCGATCCCAAAATCTGGAACTGGCAGTCGCTTGCTACCACAATGCTTTGCAAGTCTACAACCGCAAGGTGTTTCCCCGGCGTTGGGCTACAACTCAAAATAATTTGGCAAATGCTTACTGCGAGTTGCCGCAGGGCAACCGCGCTGAAAATCTCGAATACGCTGTTACGTGCTATCAGAGAGCTTTGCAGGTGCGGACTCGGGAAGCTTTTCCGCAGCAGTGGGCGACGACTCAAAGGAATTTGGGCCGGGTGTTTGTCGATCGCATCAAAGGCGATCCGGTGGAAAATTTGGAAATGGCGATCGTCTGCTATCAAAATGCTTTACAAGTCTACACCCGCATCAAATTTCCCGAAGCCTGGGCTTCCATCCAAACTTACCTCGGCAGGATCTACAGTCGGCGGGTGAGAGGGGAAAAAGCCGAAAATATGGAAATGGCGATCGCCTGCTATCAAAATGCTTTGCTCTTTTGCAACCGCCAAAAATCTCCCGAACGCTGGGCAATGCTGTGTGCCTACCTCGGCCGCGCTTTCTGCGAACACGTGAAAGGAGAAAAAAACCGCAATCTCAAAAGCGCGATCGCCTGCTATCAAAATGCGGGCGAAGTCTACACCAGGCAGGCCTATCCCAACCGCTGGGCAATGCTGCAAATTTATCTCGGCAGGGCTTATTCGCAACTGACGGAGGCGGAAAACTTGTCTCACGTGGAAAGCGCGATCGGCTGCTATCAAAACGCCACCCAAGTCTACACTCGCGAAACCTATCCCCACCGCTGGGCTGAAATTTTATTTTATTTGGGTCAAGCTTACCGAGTTCGAGGCGACTTGCTTCGCGCCTACGGGGTTTTTACTGCTGCTGTCGATACTGTGGAATTTTTGCGTTGCGAAGTTGGGGTTGATACAGTCGATTTTGGCGATCGGACGAATACCGCAAAAGTCAAATTAACCCGCACCTGGGCTGGACTCTATAAATGCCTGGTGCAAGTTTGCCTGGAACTCGGCGCCAGCCAACCTGAATATTACGCTAAGGCTCTGGAATACGCCGAACGCCACAAAAATCGGAATTTGGTAGAACTGCTGGTTAAATGCCACTTGACTCCGAAAGCCGAAGTTCCCGCAGCGGTGCGAAGCGAGTTGGAGTCCCTGCAACTGGAAATAGCGGGGGAACAGCGGCACCAAGAACAGGGAGAACCCGAGCCGAACACGACCTTGATTTCTGAGGGCGATAGTCAAGGTTTGAACAGCGGTTCTCTGGTGCCGAACTTGGACTTCATGCACTTAAATCAATTGTGGAAGCAGTTTGATAGGTTGATTGCGCGGGAGGTGCAGGCAAACGACCCTTTCTTCAGCCTAGCTCACAAAGTTGAACCGATCGCTTTCGAGCAAATTCGCCAATTGTTGCCTGATGACAATTGCGCTGCTGTGGTGTGGGCGAGTTTGGGGGAGTTGCTGGTTGCTTTTGTGGTGGTAAAGACTGCACAATATCCCGCCGTTCATTTGTGTTCGCCGGAAAATGCTTTGGCTGCCGAAAGTTGGGCCCAGGAGTACCTCACCGCTTATTCTGAACAAAAAGGTCGCTGGATCAATCATCTCCCGACTCGCCTCAAACGCTTGGCTGCGATGCTGGAAATCGATCGAGTGGTGGCGCTGATTCCCGATAATTGCGATCGGCTGATTTTTGTGCCGCACCGATTTTTGCACGCTTTGCCACTCCACGCTTTGCCTTTGGCGGGGAGAGACGGGTTTGAGGATGGCGGGGGAATTTTTAGATCTGGGTGGAGCGATCGCAGCGGTTTTGATTTGGAAACCTACAACCTTTCGGATTTTTCTCAAAGTTCGTCTTTTGGCGATGTTGCAGCGCCTGCTGCTTATTTGCTCGATCGATTTGCCGGAGGAATTCGCTATGCTCCTAGCTGTCAGCTATTGCTGTTGAGACAAAGTGCACGCGGAGCGGCTATTGGTCGGTACAGACCCGGTTTGCAGCAGCTTTTGGCAATTCCAACTTTCACCAGAGATGCGTTCTACAGCAACATTGAAATCGGCAATATTTCCCGGTATTTTGCCAGTACAGAAGTTGTGCGCCACAAGTCGGCAATTAAAGAGGCTTTTTCCCAAGAAATGTCTGCTAATCATGGGAATTTGCCCCAGCAAATAGGGCAGTTCCAGCAGCAAAAATGCGCTCACTTTGCTTGTTTGAGTTTGCTCAATTTGGCTTGGCCTCTGAAATCCGCCGTGTTTTTGAGGAATGATTCTCTGAGTTTGGAGGAAATTTTTAATCTGGATTTTAGACAATATTTTTTAGTTACTTTATCGGGTTGCGAAATTGCCGCTGGCGGAGTTAGCGGTGCTGGAGGAGATTTTGTGGGTTTGTCGGCGGGTTTGTTGTATGCTGGCACGTCTAGTGTGGTTAGCAGTCTTTGGAAGGTGAACGATGTTTCTACGCTGCTGCTGACGAGCAAGTTTTATGAAAATCTGGGACGGTTTTCTCGGTTGCAGGTGGGAGATGTGGCGATCGCGCTGGGGGACGCTCAAAGGTGGCTGCGGGATTTGACTGGCGAGGAATTGGAGGTGTTGCTGGCGGATTTTCAACCTCAAATTTCGCAAATGTTCGATCGGCTTTCTCAAAGTTCTCGCCTGATTGCGGAGGCTTCTTTGCAGCAAATCCGCAACCGCAAACCCTATCCTTTTGCCAATCCTTATTATTGGGCGGCTTTTACTGCGGCTGGGGTTTAGTTATTAGTTATTAGTCATTAGTCAGATCAAATCTGTTAGCATCGGAATTATTCCTATCTCTCTTCTCGACCTCTGCGTGAATGGGCGTCAATCCCTTATCATCTGCGGTTAATACATTCTCTTTTTGTAACCCACATTCCGCACCCTCAACTGGCACACACGCAGTTGGGGTGCTCCGTCCGAGTCTCTCGTCCGAGATAATAATCAAAAATACCCGCGACCTGTTGGGTCACAATCGCATCGACCTGTTGGGGCAAGTTGAAAATTAACTGCTTTCGGGCAAATCCTAGATTCTCGATATCTAACAACACCTTCATCCGTCATAATTAACTATTAATCGACAGCAGATATTTCCAGCAGCCTGATAATTACACATCACTACTGAATCAAATATTTATGAAATTTCTGTCAGTTTTGCTCATCAAACAAACTGCTCGATCTCAGATTAATAAATAATAAGACTTACAGGAGAGCGGCAGCAAGTTCAATATAGCCATTCGCTCGGCTGTTAAATTAGAAATTTGTTGAATCCCTTGTAGGCTCACCAGATGAATTGATTGAAATATCTGGCAAATCCAACGGAGCGTCGGTCGATTAGTTTGTTTGCCCAACTGATTTTTCAATTGGGAATTAGTGCGTTGCAAACTGTGACGCAGTAACCTTTGACCTAAAGTATAGACTAACAAACACAAACCCATTACCAATGCCAAAGCTTCGATTCTTTCCGGCGACTTGAGAAATACACTGTCCGTAAAAAACAGCGGATCTTTCAAGAACCCAAACCCTCTTTCTGCTGACTGCTGTCTTTGTATTTCACAATCATATCGTCAGGCTCTAATTGCTGAGTTTCCAGCACATTAGTGGCGAGAATAAACCTGCCACAGGCTTTGGTTTCTTTGGCGATCGCACCTGTATCTGGTTCCAGTTTTGCTTGAACTTTAAATCTCTGTTTCGAGCTGGATTTCTCGCGAGCATTTGGATCGTTAGTATTAGTCTTTACTGTAATTTCTTTGCTACTAACTTGGGTGATATTGTAAAATTTTAGTTGTTTGGATAAGCGATGAGCTGCGGCGGCAGCGTCGGCGGCACAAGCAAATTCAATTTTTGAGAGTTCTTGCAGTTTATTCTCAGCTTCAGCCTGGGCTTTTTTGAGTTTTTTTTCGAGTTTTTGTCGGTCTGAATCGCGTCGCAAACTGCTCTCTACTACTAGCCATCTTTGTTCAATTCCACCATAATTACTTTTGTGTTCTGACCAGCTATATCCACTCACAGAACTGGGGGTAAATTCTGCTTCATTTAACTGAGATACCAGTTGCTGCGCTTGCTTGATACTCAACGGTACGCGGGTTAACCATCTTAAATTGGTTAACATTTCTAAGTTAGGAGCTGAATATAATGCACTATCTGCAACCATTAAACTGTCAAGGTTTAACTGTTGTTTAAACTCCTGACAAATTGATGCGAATATGGCTCGATCTGATTCATTTCCCGAACCCACCCGTAAAAATAGCGGTACATCTCCATCGCTACTACAAATTAAATCTAAAATGAATTGTTTTAAGTCGGGTCTGCGATCGCGGGAGTAGCCGTAGGTAATCTTAATTGGCACGGCAGATGACACGGGTTTAGTTGACTCGCTATCTTCGCTATCTTCGCTATCTAGCGCCGTTTCTGGCTCGATAACAGATACAGATGGTAGCTCGGATTCGTATTTGCCATGCAGGTGAAAGGAAGTTGAATCTAAATGGGATGTCTCTGTATCGAGCTCAAATTTTTGAGCTGCTGAAGCGGCAATAGTTGTAAATATTTGGCTGCTGCCTGCTAAATATAGCTTGTCTAATACTCTACCTAAACGGTATTCATTCAGGTGTGATGCTTGAATACCTTCACCCATTAAATGTTCGAGCGCTTTGCCTTCAAAAAATTTAGGAAATAAGTATAATGGAGCGGAAACAAGCCCTAACCCATTGATAATCATTGCTTTGACTGCTAGACCTGGACTGACAATCTCACCCGGTTGTTCCCCTACTAACTCATTGATTTTTTGGACAATTTCTATTTCATCAACTAGACCTGCTATTAAACCAAGATGGTCGAGGTTAGAGACGGCGAGTTCAGTTGCTTGATGCACGGGTTTCATTCGATCGAGCGAATTGTTTGCTACTTGAGTTTAGACTATTTTTATCCTCCGCGTCGCACGGGGGATAATTGGTTTTTGTTGTTAATTTACACGCTCGTACATTTTCCAACTGAATCGATCGCTTGCTCGATCACCTGACACGGCAGGCGAGAGTATTTCTACTCATCTAGAGCCGACTGATCGACTCGGACGGGGCACCCCAACTGCGTGTGTGCCAGTTGAGGGTGCGGAATGTGGGTTGTAAGGATTCAGGTCTGAGATTGGGGAATTAAAGAAGGCATAAATAAGTCACAAGAATGGGCAGATATAGCATCACGGAAAAAAGCCATTGCGCTTTTACCTTGAAATCTACAAGTCTGAATCACAGATAACAAATCAGCAGCACAATTTTGACCAGTTCCTCACGGCTCTACTGGTCAACTATTTCCATTTTTAGTGCTAACAACTCTGATTTTTCGCTCATCTGACTACATTACCATATTTCTCGGCTCTTACTCTCACTATTTTTCACCTGAATCCTTACAAATCGCGATCGTTAAAATATCCGATAATTGATGTAGGCGAGTGCGTGGAACGCGCGGGTCTTTAATCCAATTCAAACAAGATTGGACAGGGTAAACGCATCTAGTTACCAGAGAATATTTGAAACCCCTAGTTCTCCTTAAAGTGGGGTTTAGATATGACAATATGCTCAATAAACATTGATTGATGAGAATGCGTTGGGCTGAATCTCATTAAATTCAAACGGTAGAGCAAGGCTTTCAGCCGCTGATTATTCTTCCCAAACTAGATGCGTTTACCCTGCAAGATTGGAGAAGCTGACTGAGGGCTGCGGCTTCCAGTAGTTTTGGGCGGACGGCATTAGGCGAACGACCAGGAGCCAATCCAGTTGACACGATGAAATGTTGGGATGAGAAGGACTGGTTTAAATATCGTCTAAAAGCATCGCCCTCATCACGAAATATTAACTAATTGTTATCTCCTCTGCCACGCACTAATCGTTGAAAGTGCCTGTATATATAGCTACTTTTTTAGATGCGCTTACCTGCAATTTTTTCTGACTAATGCGATGGAAGAGTGCTATATTACTATCAGAATTTTGCCTAAAATTTAGAGTGATTATAGTCACCCATACATACAGGAGGCATATGCAGCAAGAAATTGATCGATACGAAAAGCTATTTCAAGTTTTAGATCGAGCAGTCATACTCAGTAAACAACAGCAGGAAAATGTTCGTAAATTTTTCAAGTACCAGGAGTTCCCAAAAGACTATCAACTCCTGAAGGAAGGTGAAATATCAAACTATTTGTATTTTCTGGTTAAAGGGGTAGTTCGGCAATTTTACTGTGTTGAAGACAAGGAGATCACATCAAGGTTTTCATTTGAAGATGATTTTATTTACTCACCTCATAGCTTTATTTTGAGAAAACCAAGTAAAGAAAATATTAAATCAGTTTCAAATTGCCAGTTTTTTGTGACAACTTATGAGGGGTTGCAATATCTTTACGACAACGACCCTTCATGGAATAAGATTGGACGATTATTGATAGAACATTATTATATTGAGTTAGCAGAATGGGCTTTTCTAATGAAAACTCAAACCGCTTTTGAACGATATGAGGATCTCGTTCAGAGACACCCTGATATCCTCGATCGCGTCAAGCTAGGACATCTTGCCTCCTATTTGGGAATAACCCAAGAAACCCTCAGTCGCATCCGCGCCAGATATCGAAATCAGCAACGCCGCCGTCATCTAGCCCAGGAAATTTGATCTCGATCAAATTTGACCTATATCAAAAAAAGCCCCTGTTGCTTACCTGTGGAGTCACCGTAAGATGCAGTTATCGACAAAAAACAACGCACCGCGAGGTAACAATCATGGGATTCAAATATATCAACGAACTAGCAACTCCTGAAAATGTTGATAAACTGCTGTCTTTAGTTGACATGGTTGCTGGGGGGAAAGTTGACACGCAAAACATCTTCGATATTGAGGATGCTTTGACTGACAGTGAGCAAATGAAAAAATGTTTGCAGGTTGTCCGTCAAAATCCCGACTCAGCACAATTAGTTGATGAGCGTTATATGGGCCCAGAGTTTGATCTGGAAATCTTGCTGAAGCTGCCGGAAGGCTCATTGGGTTGGACTTATGCTCGGGTGCTCAGTGCCATGAACTACGATCCACGGTTCTATCGCCTCCGAAAAATTGAATCAGATGTCGATTACATTACCCATCGCGTTCGCAAAACTCACGATCTGCATCATATTTTGACGGGCTTTAGCTTTGATGACTACGGCGAACTGGGAGTGATTTCAGTGACGGTTGGGCAAATTAGCTATCCCGCATTCACGTTCATTGATTTGGTTGGTTCGTTGCTAGCGTTCATGGCTAATCAAGCACCCGAAGGCATCGATTCTCCTCTGAGATATAATTTTGACCTGGTTTCTCAAGGCATCCACATTGCACGGCAAGCGAAACCCTTGTTTCCGGTGAAGTTTGAAGAAGGACTGGAACGTCCTATAGACGAGTGGCGTGCCGAATTAAACATTGTGCCAGTGACCGAAGGACTCTGGAGTTGGTATAGCCGTCCTTATCTGCGGGATGCGATCGCCCTACCCTCACAGTGAACCGCCTACTGGTCAACTGTTGAGGACATCATCTTCCCTCGATCGGACTAGAGAAGGGCATCCAACAGGCTCAGATGCCCTTCAAGTTTGACGCAATTCTGATAAATCGATTGGAGACATAAATTGTATGATTGGCAATCAATTGGTACATGGCGCTGTGCTATCACCAGATGAACTGGAACACGCGATCGCAAGACTAAATAATTGGAAGATTGTAGACGGTAAACTCTACCGCCACTTTGAATTCACCTCATTTATCGCAGCATTTGGCTTTATGACTCGCGTTGCACTGATTGCAGAAACCCAAGGCCATCATCCAGAGTGGTTCAATGTTTATAACCAGGTTACAGTTCAACTGACAACCCACGATGCAGGTGGAATTACCATGAATGATGTTACTCTTGCCCAAAGCATTGATACGTTAGAGTTGTAAAGTCCTGCTTCAGGTAAGGACTTCATGGGTATCCGCCGAGATATGTGCAAAATGGGACACGTTGTAAAGTGTTGTAAACTCAATTGTCAAAACCCTTGATTTCCCTTCGTTTCAGCCTCGACCATTACTTGACTATTCAAATAAAAACATTCCCTAAAAGGGTCATTTTTGAGCAAGTATCAGGGACAAAAAGAGGTGAAAGCTTGGTTTTACCGTGCAAAAATTTGATTCGCCCTCGATCGTTTTGGGGCAAGGCGCGTAAATCAACAAGGGATTGTTTGCAATATTTATTTACAAGGTGTTTCTTTTTGCAGGTATTTCGGCGGTCACCCTCTTACGCTTCTGCTCTGGCGTGACATCCAGATAAAGCTACAACGTCCCCAGGTCGCTGTGACCTTTTTTGAATAGTCCTCAAAGGTATCCCTGCGCTGGACATCTGCGTGAGGGCAGTTCGCCTAAAACGAGTGGGTGCTGGCTCCCTAACAGAGATGTTTTTATAGCACCATTACCCGTGTTTAACTGATTCATCCCGCATTTATGCAACGCCCTAAATCTGATTGAAGGTGAATATGAAATTACTGACCCAAGCTAAATGTATTCATAAGCAGCGAAAAATCATAGCCAATCCTGATAGAAAGCTACTGGCAAAGTTGGGAGTAGTTCTGGGGGGAATGGTTTCTGCGATCGCATCTGCGATTCCTGCTTGTGGAGCCGAACGAATTTCGTTTTACTATGCACCGTTTGGGCAGTTCGATCTGCCTGTTAATTCATTAGAAACCTTTGCTAAGAAGGGAAAAATCGACAGTGATTTTGCCTATTATGCCAAATTTGCAAATTCAGAGGAATTAGCAAGTTTGCGAGATTTATTGCAACGGCGTTTTGATGTCACCCCAACTTTAGTCTCCCAGTTTACCTACTCTCCGGTAGGAGAAACGGTAATGAAGCGGTTGGGAAATGATTTTCAAACAGGTTCTCAACAAAATGGGTTTTATGCACTGCGATCGGCATTCATCTTGGCAGCAGCAGACCCCGATGGCTTAACGCTGGTGAATGTGTTGCGGAAATATCCCAGCCATACGATTTGGTTTAACTTGCCCCGTGTCCGTGGAATCGTTAGCAATCTGTCAGAAATTTTGAAACAGCGAGATTCCCTAATTGCCGCGATTCAGCAAGATGCGATCGCTGAGGCATCTCAGACACCCATTGATTTTTCCCAACGCTCTGATTTGCGAAAAGGTGGATCGTTTACCTGGCAAAAAGAAACGCTGAACCTAAACGATCGATCCCGGAATCGTCAACTGCTAGTGGATCTGTACCTACCTCAACCAAAAAACGGGGATGTTAATCCAACCCCGGTTCCAGTCATTGTGATTTCCCACGGCATGGCATCCGATCGCCAGAGCTTTGCTTATCTGGCAGAGCATCTTGCATCCTATGGATTTGCGGTTGCTGCCATCGAACACCCTGACACCAATGCGAAAAAGTATCAGGATTATTTTTCGGGATTAGCAAGTCCGCCCAGCGCAATGGCAGCAATCGATCGCCCGTTGGATGTGAAATTTTTATTGGATGAACTACAACGGCTTTCCCAATCAGACTCCAGGTTTCGAGGACGGTTGAATCTCGATCGAGTGGGCGCAATCGGTCAATCTCTTGGCGGATATACGGTACTGGCATTGGCGGGTGCTGCCATTAATTTTCAGCAACTACACAAGGATTGTAATCCAAATAACTCGCTGAACTTATCGCTGTTGATTCAGTGCAGAGTTGACGAGTTACCCCCCAAAGACTATTCCCTGAGAGACGATCGCATCAAAGCTGTGATTGCCATGAATCCCCTCGATAGTACCGTATTTGGGCAGTCGGGATTAGAGCAAATTAAAATCCCGGTGATGTTGGTTTCAGGAAGTGATGATATCTTTGCTCCGGCAGTCCCCGAACAAATTCGCCCCTTTAGCTGGCTAACGGCATCCGATAAATATTTGGTATTAATGGACAAAGCAACTCACTTTTCGCTGCTTAAAACGGATTCAGGACGCGGAGTGCTGCCCGTTCCACCAGAGTTTATTGGCCCCAATCCGGCGATCGCTCACTCTTATGCAAAAGTTCTGAGTGTTGCGTTCTTTGAAACCCACATTGCCAATCAACCAGATTACCGTTTTTACCTGAGTGCTTCTTACGCCAAGTCTATCAGTCAGTCCCCGATAAACCTTGAACTGGTGCGATCGTTTGCATCTACCAATGCCCTGTTAAACAAGAAATAGTGAACAAGGCAAAAGTAAAAAGTTCAAAGGCAAAAGAAAGAGAAACATGACTTACGCAACTGGCACAAAGGGCGGGGGAGGCTTCGCCCCGCCACACGGTACTTTAAATCAGACCAAACACATACAAACGTCTGGACGTTTTAATTGCTGAATCAGATAATTAGAAAGCAAGTTGTGCTTAATTCTATAAATAGTCTGACCTGTTTGAGTTCAAAACCTGAGTGCTGTTGTCACCCATGACTATTCTGATTGGTCAATGACTCCCCTGCCCGATCGTCCTGAATATTTACCTCTTTTCTTCACCGCAGATGAGGGCAGATCAACACAGATTAACCCAGATGAATTAGATCGAGTCCGGTTGCACCGTCTGCGGTTGACTGTTGACTGGATTTTACGCCTGACGGTGCTACCGGAATTAATATCATTAGTCATTAGTCATTTAAAAACCCGACACTAACAACTTATTTAAAGTTGTCAGTGTCGGGTAAAAATTCAACTAATTACAGCAAAAATTTAGGATTTTTTGCCTAAAATTTGTTCTTTCAACGCTTGAATTTCTTGAGCTAACTGTTGCCGGTTGGACGATCGCAGCAAATAGCGGTAGACAAACCACACGGTGTATCCGATACCAATTAGCTCGAATGTTGGTGCTAGCAGGGGGATGTCGTTGAGTTCGTCTATTACGCCCAAAAGCACTTTCAAAGAGATAATCGAGGCTAAAATTACACCGACAACAGTCAGGGGACTTTTGTACTGTTCGTAAAAGCTGCCGATGTAAGCGGGAAACTCGGACAAAATTGCGATAATTTGTTCTTTGATCTGCTGGGCCTGACTTGGCGGTTCGTCGGTAATTATGACTTTTGTGGTATCGCTGGAACTGTCTGCTTCATTTCCGGCAGGAATTTCGGTGATGATAACGGTTGTTTCTGGTTCGTTTGATGAAGTCATTTCTCCACTCGCAATAGTTTTTTGCTGGTTGGCTGCAGGTATTTCAACTGCTGCTGCGGCTGTTTCCACAGGCGATATTTCGACTGCTGAAACCTCGGTGCCGGCTGTTTCCACTGCCGAAATATCGACTGCTGAAACCTCGGTGTCTGCTGTTTCCACAGGCAATATTTCGACTGCTGAAACCTCCGTTCCGGGTATTTCGGTAGCCGATATTTCGACTGTTTCCACAGGCGATATTTCGACTGCTGTCACCTCGGCCGCTGCTGTTTCCACAGTCGGTGTTTCGACTGCTGGCTGTTCTGTAGCAGGAGTTTCGGCGACTGTTTCTGCGTTTGGTTGTTCTGGGGTTGGAGTTTCGGCCGCCACACCAACACCAGGCAAATTCAAGTTGCTAATGGCATCAAGCAAACGGGTTTTAGCCGTTCCTCGCTGGTGAAGGATTACCCAAGATTCTATCAGGTCGGGGCCGTGCATTGCACCTGTCAGAGCGGCTCTGAGCGATCGCATAATTAGCCCTTTGTTAAGATTTTTCTCTTTACTGAGCTTTTTAGTGATTTTCTGAGCTTCCGCTGATGTCAGGGATGAATGACTTTCCATCGCTTCTACAACTGCTTGTAAAGCCTGTGCAGCCCCTGTTTGCTGCAACTGTGCCAGTGCTTCTTCTTCGTATTCCACCGTGGTGGAGAAGAATAACTTGCACATATCCACAGCATCGGTTAAGCGAACCAGACTCGGGCCGATTAAAGCAGCTATTTGTTCGAGCCAGGGGCGGTCTGCCTCCAAGTCAAACTCGTAACCGCCTTTCTGCCACCAATAAGGTATCAGCAAATCTGTCAATTGCGGCACTGGCATTTTGTGCAGGTATTGACCGTTGAGCCAATTGAGTTTATCCCAATCAAATTTTGCACCGGCTTTGTTGACTCGATCGAATGTAAATACTGTCGCAGCTTCGGAGAGTGTAAATATTTCTTGCGTTGAGTCCGGGGGAGTCCAGCCCAGCAAAGTCATGTAATTGACCAAGGCTTCGGGGACGTAACCCATATCTTTGAAGTCAGAAATCGAGGTTACGCCGTCGCGTTTAGAAAGTTTTTGCCCTTGCGAGTTTAAAATCAGCGGCGTGTGAGCAAATTCTGGGATTGTCGCGCCCAAAGCTTCGTATAGCAATATTTGTTTCGGAGTATTGCCGATGTGATCTTCGCCGCGGATGACGTGGGTGATGCCCATGTCGATGTCATCGACAACTACTGCGAGGTTGTAGAGGGGTTGGCCGATGACGCCGCCGCTGGATGCACGGGCAATTACCATATCGCCGCCGAGGTCGCTACCTTTCCAGGTTACGGTGCCGCGTACCGTGTCGTTCCAAGCGATCGTGCGATCGTCCTCAATGATAAAGCGAATCACGGCTTGCCGCCCTTCGGCTTCAAAAGCTTCGCGCTGTTCGGGAGTCAGGTTGCGGTGGCGGTTATCGTAGCGGGGGGCCTGTTTGTTGGCTTTTTGTTCTTCCCGCATCTGGTCGAGTTCTTCCGACGTGGTGTAGCAGCGGTAGGCGAGTCCTTTGTCTAGGAGGGTTTGGACTGCTTGGCGGTATATTTCCAGACGCTGCGACTGAAAACTCGGGCCTTCGTCCCAGTTCATACCCAGCCAGGTGAGTCCTTCGAGGATGTTATCGGTGTATTCGCTTTTAGAACGTTCTACGTCTGTGTCTTCTACCCGCAGGATAAATTGGCCGCCTTGGTTGCGGGCAAACAGCCAGTTGAATACGGCGGTTCTGGCGGTACCGATGTGTAGGTTTCCGGTGGGACTGGGGGCTAGACGGACTCTGACATTCATGTAGATTTTTGCTTTTAGATTGGGGGCGATTTACGGGTTGGGGGAATAGCTGATGTTTGAGACTTCAAATTTTATTATATTTTATTGCCGACTTAATAGTTGTGCTTGGCAGGTGCTTTGCCTCGAATTGCTTGATAATAGACGATCGGGCGATCGGGCGAAAGTCTCCGGCAAGGCACGAGAAGGCATCTTGATGATATTAGCATTGCGCGCGGCCAAGACAGGATTCACCTTTGGGACTATTTTTCACAGCACAAATAACTGGTTTAGGAGTACCCAAGGCGCACCTGATAACTATTTATCCTTGTAAAATGTTTGTGTGCGATCGACGACCTTAAAATATATTTCCCTATGTCTGCTGCTAAAACTGAGTTTTCCGAATCTGTTGCGCCCTCACCCGAGTCTGTTGCGCCTGCTTGGCAGATTGAGTTGCTGTACGACGGTGAATGTCCTCTGTGCTTGCGGGAGGTTAATTTCTTAAAAAAACAGGACGCGGGGCGAGGTTTAGTGTCGTTTGTGGATATCGCGGATGATGGCTACAACCCGGAGGCCCACGGCGGAATCGACTACGAAACGGCGATGGGTCGGATTCACGCGATATTACCCGACGGTACGGCAATTAAAAATGTGGAGGTTTTTCGCCGCACCTACGAGATTTTAGGTATGGGATGGGTTTATGCTGTGACTGAGTTACCAGCGATCGGGGCGATCGCCAATTGGTTGTACGGAATTTGGGCAGACTGGCGGCTGAAGCTGACGGGAAGACCGGATTTAGCAACAATTATGAGCGATCGAACTGTGCGGATCGAGTGCGAAAGTCAAGACCGCTGCCAACCCAACTCGAAATGAGTAATATTTGGGAAATTTTCAGTAAGTTCGATCGGTCTATCAGAAGATATCAGCAGAAACAGACTGCAACTAAGATTCAAGATGGACTACTATTAAAGCTCAAAAAAAATTAAAGGTCAAAAAAAATGCAAGATGCAGGCTATACAGTCTTCATGGGTTTCGGTGGTCTCTGGATACTTATGGGAATTGCCGCTGTGATTTTCCTGTTCAAATCGGACGGTCAAAAACTTAGGTTTGGCAAATGGGGATTGCTAGTTGCTATTCCTATTCTCGTCCCCATCGTCCTGGTTTTGACATATCAGATCGCCCGACCCTTTATTTCTTCGCACCTTTGAGTGCTGCAGGGAGTCGGTCGTCCGTGGAAGAAAGGAATTAGTTAAATCAATTTTAGTATTATTGCTCGTTTTCGGGCGATCGCAACTGGTGCCTCACCCATACTCGCAAAGCCTCAATGATAGTCGTATCATCCTCCGTCTCGGCCATCTGCAAAAATTGATTGATTATTCCTGAAGAAACAATCGGAAAAGCGCCACTGTATTCACAGATCGCATATTCTCCGTTCTGAAGTTGAAAAAATTGTACAGTCTCTCCGACATATCTCCAAATTTCAGGAACTCCTAAGTTTTTGTAGATAGTAAAGCGATTAGTAGATGGACTGGTGAGATCGACTTCGATGATTAAATCAGGTGGCGGGTCGATTGACAAGTTAATTTTTCGGCCGCGAATGCGATCGACATTTTGGATATAAAAACAGGAATCCGGTTCTGCACCTTGTTTTAAATCTTCACGGTTTAGAGTCGTTGAACCAAATCCCTTGCGTTTCAATTTTAATTCGTCACTTAAAGTAGTCACAAACTGTTTCAACAAACAATTAACTGTTTCATGCAAATCTGATGGCATGATAATTTCTAATACTTCGTGACAATACGAAAAACGCGAGGATCTCTTGTCTCCCGCTTCTGCTAATAAAGTTTGGTAAGTCTGCCAACTGATATTAGATAATACCACCCGTTGTGTAGTTTTTTCTGGGGAGGGGTTAATGAGCGTAACAGTCATATTTCGCTCCTCCTTACTCAATTAATAAAATACCAAAAGCTTAAAATTTGTATTTTAAACTTTCTATTTACGAGAGAACGGGACAGACGGGGCTCGAACCCGCAACTTCCGCCGTGACAGGGCGGTGCTCTAACCAATTGAACTACTGTCCCTCGTTTTGCCGTTTTTTCAGGCACAATTTCTATTATGCCTATAACTTCACCTTTTGTCAAGAGGTTTTTTGAACTTTTATTTGGAAGCCCAAAATTTGAGTCTCTTGCAGGGGACTGAAGTTGTTGTCGCTCACCAAAATCAGACCTTTGCTAGCATCCGCCAGGTCGGGACCCAATGTCAACCCCTCAATGTTGTCTAGGGGGATTTTCAGGGTTTCCAAATCCAGCAGCAGGCGTTTTTGAGCGGGAGAAACCTCGCCCAGACGGCTTTTGAGGCTTTCGAGGGCATCAATACGATCGCCCTTGTCCAGAGAAATCTCAAAAATTCTGATAGTTGTGCCGGTTTCCAGGGAAAAACCGCGCTCTAAACTCAGCAAGCGGCGATCGTCGATCGCCAACAAATCCACTAAACCGTTGCTAGTTAATTTTCCCACAGGATTCGCACCAGCGGGTAGCGGTTCGGTGATGTAGAGAAACGATGCTTCAGGATTGCCGCTCACCGCATCGTAGCGCAAAATCCGGCACGGACTCCCGGTTTCCAGGGAAGCTGCGGCGCCATCTTGAACTATAGCGTTTTCGGTAGCGGTGAATAGATATTTGCGATCGGGCGTTAAAGTTAAACTTTCAAATGATAGATTGTTGCGGATGCCTTTAGTGCCTTTGTCATCCGGCAAAAATAGTTCTGGGATTGGCAGCGTTTTCAGGAGTTTACCATCGAGGGAGAACTCTTTGATAAAAGGATTTATTTGGCGATCGACATCTCCCTCTGAAGAAACAAACACGCTATTGCCCGTAAAAGCTATCCCTTCCGGATCTAAACTTAATTCAGGAAAACCTTTGCCGTTTTCATCTAATAAAGTAGTGACACCAGTAAAAGTAATTTTCTCTTTTTCCAGTTTACCAGATTGCAAGTTAATTTTTAGAGTATAGAAGCGCGCCGGAGCCTTGCTGCTGCGGTCATCAGAAATGGCATAATAAACTTGTTTTTCGGCATCATAAGTAATGCCCGAAAGTCCGCCAATTTCCGTCCCCTGAAACGGAGAACCTGTAGGAAATATTGCTCTGCCGATAAAATCAATTTTCGTAACAGCGAAAGATTGAGCTGATTGATTTACCCAAATAGCAAGACTTGCTGCCATCAAAAAACAGACAATAAATATAATTGCTTTTGCTAGCCTTCGCATTTTACCAATAAATACATTATTATCTACCTTCCTCTTCCCTTTCCTCCTTCGCGGCCTTTGCGCCTTCGCGGTTCGTTAAATCATAAATTCACTGTTTCTGACTTAACAAAAAATTGGTCAACCAATCTTTAACCACATAAGTAGCACGACAGTCGTCCTCATTGTAGCGGACGATCGCCTCCAAGAGCGATCGATCGCCGGTTTTGAGCCAATCCTCGTACCAGCAGACGCACTGAGCACCATTAGCCTTAGCATCTCGCCAGTCAAAACCCAGCCAGCGGGCAATTGGCTTGAGTGCGTAACTTTCCACCGGCATAATCGCTTTTTGCGTCACTTGTTTGTGAATATCTACAAACCGTTTCAGCACGGGTTTCCACAAATAAGCAGGAGTATTGTAAAGTTTAGCCAGTCGCTTAAAAGTCTTGACTTCGTAGTCGCAAAAGTGAAAAATCGGAGCAATGGGATAAGCCCACATTAATTCTAAAAACTGCTGCCAGATGACACCTTCCTCTGCTGCTGATTCTGCTAAAAAACCGTGAAAATTTTCCGTATTGTTGCATCGGTCAACAACTAAGACTCCGTGGAGGTAATCTAAGTTTAACTCGGGTTCCGCTTCAATGTCAAAGTAGAGTTCGATTGGGGCGATCGGCAAAAAGACTGATTGAGAATAGGGAATTGGTTTCTTGCGAAGAATTGGCGCAGGTATAGAAGATGTAGCAGGTTTATTTTCTGTAGTCTTTCCCTGAACAAGATTAACTGTTGCTAAACTCTTCTGGGGAACTTCTAGTATGGTTATAAATTCATTAACTTCTGCCTCTTCCCTTATTCCTTCTTTCCTCACACCTACATCTGTTAATTTTGTTAAATCCCGTACAGTGTTAGCTGCCGAACTGCTATCCGTTAAATCCCGTACATTGCTCGTTGCCGAACTTCCTTCTTCCCGCAACAGCGGTTGATTTAGCAAGTGCGATTTAGCTTGCTGCACCACATCAAAAGCAACTCGATCCGGAAATTCGGGATACTCTGAAAGCAGTTCGGAACTAGCATTAGCGAGAGCTTCTACATCAGTAATTTCGAGACTTTTTAGTCTAGCATAGCGGCTGGCAGTAACTCCCGGCAATAACGAAAGATGTTTAATAGATTCGGCTTCGGCGTGACAGATAGTATACCAACCGCAAAGATTGCACTTTTGCCGGGAAATGAACACCTCTGGTTTATCCCGATGTTCTATCATCTGAATGCAATCATCTAAAATCTCGAACATCTGAGGATTTCGCTGGCCGAGATTCACCGAGCACAGCCCTTTTTTTCGCAGCATCAGCCACGCAGTATCGGGCATTGTTTCCTGTACGGAAGCTAAAACTTGGGCGTGAAAAGCTGCGATAATTTGATACTCTAGTTTTGGTCGCTTGCTAAGCCAAATATCCGCAGTAGTATAACTCCAATTGCCAAATTTTGATTGTCCCGGCTGTTTGATTAATAAATGGGGGCGGCTAATCAGGGTAATGTTTGAAGAGGGAAGATTGGAGGATGAAAAATCAACGGGAGTTTCGGGGATTTCGCCAAATTCTGGGAAATATTGACTGTCAATTCCTACCAGAGAAGTTGTGGCGGCGTTGGTTTTGCCGAATTCGCTCCGGATCAGAACTCCTCGGTAAATGCGATCGACCCCTTGCTGCATTAAACTCAATGTAGCGGCCGCGCCAGCTTCCCAATCCCCTCTAGGATAATATGGTTGTTGGTAAGTCTCGTGTTCCAAAGCTTGCTGCTGGTATGTCGCGCTGTCGCGCATCAGTTTCAGCAAAAAGTCGCTGGGGGGATCTAGTTGTTTCCAGTCTCCGCAGGTGTCTAAAAATGCTCGGAGATGGCATCGCTGATAGGAAAGTAGCAGTTTGTCAGTTATTAACATTTAGTATTCGCAAGGCATAGAGTATCAGGCAAAAGGTATAAAATTCACAGCATTAGTTATTCAATATTAACGCTATCAATAATTCCCCAAAAAAAATGACAAAGGACAATCACCGGCAACAATTCCCAGCTTTGGCCAATAAAGCTTATTTTAACTACGGCGGACAAGGGCCGCTGCCTGAGCCTGCTTTAGACGCGATTTATCAGGCTTACAAACGGGTGCAGCTTGGGGGGCCGTTTTCGGGGGAGGTGGGGGCTTGGGTGGTTCAGGAGGCGATGCTGACGCGACGTGCGATCGCATCTGAGTTGACGGTACCTCCTGAAACCATCGCCCTAACTGAAGATGTCACCGTCGGCTGCAATATTGCGCTGTGGGGCATTGACTGGAAAGCAGGCGACCATTTGCTGCTTTCTGACTGCGAACACCACGGCATTGTAGCTAGTGTAATGGAACTTCAGCGCCGTTTCAACATTGAGGTTTCGATTTGTCCGTTGGCGGCAACTTTGAATGAGGGCGATCCGGTGGCGGTGATTGCTGATAGTTTGCGGCCAAATACTCGCTTGTTGGTTATCAGTCACATTTTGTGGAATACTGGCCAAGTTTTGCCTCTGGCTGAGATTGTGAAAGTGTGTCATGAACCCCCCCTAACCCCCCCTTGCCAAGGGGGGGGACAAGAGGAGTTTTCCCTGATTAAAGGGGGGGGACAAGAAGAATTGCCTGCAAAGAATCACAAAGTTAGGGTATTAGTTGATGCGGCTCAATCTGTGGGGGTTTTGCCTTTAAATTTGATTGAATCGGGGGTTGACTTTTATGCTTTTACGGGTCATAAATGGTGGTGCGGCCCGGAAGGTTTGGGGGGGCTTTATGTGAGTGCTGAAGCTTTGGCAGATTTGCATCCGGTGTTTATCGGTTGGCGGGGAATTGTGACGGATGCTAATGCTAAAGTCCTTGGCTGGAAGCCTGGATCGCAGCGCTATGAAATTGCGACTTCGGCTTATCCTTTGTATGGGGGTTTGCGGAGCGCGATCGCCCTGCAGCACGAATGGGGTACGATCGAGGAAAGGTATGCAGAAATTTGCCGTTTAAGTAAGTATCTCTGGGAGCGTTTGTCGGTACTTCCCGATGTGGAATGTTTGCGGAAATCTGCGCCGGAAGCGGGTTTAGTTTCGTTTCGATTAACTAATGGGATGCCGCACAACAAGCTTGTCAATTTGTTGGAGAAACAGGGAATTATGGTAAGGACTATTCTTAATCCTGACTGTGTGCGGGCTTGTGTTCACTATTTTACAACTGAGGCGGAGATTGATAAGTTGGTTGGGGCGATCGCCATAGCGAAGTTTTCATTTGAGTAAAACTTTAGCATCGGCAGTTATTCATTTTCAGCAAGCCACAGCTCGATTTCTTCTCGGTTTTGTTCGTAATAGTTCGCAACCGCTTGCAAATCTTGAAGGGTGAGTCCTGGATAATTATAGAGAAGTTCGGCTTCAGTTGCGCCCTGTTGTTGGTAGGCTATAATCGTCCAGACGGGAATGCGGGTATCGCGAATTCGCGCTGCACCGCCACAAATTCCTGGAGTTTTGTGAATGGGATGTTGAAGGGTTTGGACGAATTGCAGCGTTTGTGCTAGCAAGTCATCCGGCAGTGTTTCAATGGTTTGGAGAAGTTGTTCTTTGATGGTCATAATCGATATCCAGATGCAATAGCGATTTACAAATTGGCAGCTTCGATAATTCGCTCAGCAGCAATAGAGGCATCTATTTCCTGAGAGTGGGCTGCATAAAAAGCGAAAACATCGTTCACTTGAGCTTCACTTAAATCATACTCAGTGGCAATTTGGTTTGGCGAAAAACCCCATTTATGGGCTGCAATGACTACTGTTTGCACGCGCAAGCGAGTGCCGCGCAAAACGGGTACGAGTTCGCCGCTAGCGCCGCGCACATAGGTAATTTCAGGAAAAGCGCGATCGTCTGATTTCCGCAGCCCCGTGAACTCCATGCTTTTAGAATAACAACGGCTCTATTTTAGCTTGCACCTCTTCAATTACATCTTGAGATACCGACTCAACCAATCGAATACCGCGAGCTTTCCAGTCTAAACACTTAATTTGATCTGCAAGAATTACGCCCTGAACTGTTAATCCAGTGGGTAGGATAACTTCAAAAGGATACCCTTTTTGTTGTTTTGTAATCGGCATAAATAGAGCTAAGGAGCTTTTCTCGTTGTAGGAGCGAGGCGACAGCACAAAAGCAGGTCTAAGTCCTTTTTGCTCGTGTCCCTTAGTTGGGTCAAAGTCTAAATAAACGATATCGCCTCGACTCGGAATGTAGGGATTTGATTGTGTCACCAAACTTCGTTCCCCACAGCAACTCCAGTATCAATCTCAGTATGAAGATTCTCTGGCGTCATTGCTTCGATCAGCTCCTCAAGCGAATACCGCCGACGAACGATAGGCTCGATTGTCAGCTTGCCATCTATCAAGATAAGCTTCACTTCGGAACCCTCAACCAAGTTAATCTTTTTAGCTAAATTCTGTGGAATCCGAATAGCAAGACTGTTTCCCCATTTTGCGATCGTCCCAACCATAGCCTGAACCTCTAGTTAGTGATATCACTCTGAGGAATTTACTCTTTCTCAGAGAATGTATATACAGAGTATATACAGTGTAGCGACTGAGCGGATGTTTGACAAGCACAGAAAATTTGATAAAAAAGCCGTAGCTTGCGGGGCGGGACGCCATCGCCCTTTCCCTAAAAACACCAAAGGACGATCGACTTTTGACCTCAATTAATCTGAACTGACGCACTCAATTAGTATAGCCGGGGCGGGTTTATCTAGATTGTTTGTGAGGCTCAAATATTATCTGTAAAACCCGCCCCTACAGGGCATCGTAGGGGCGGGTTTTACCAGCCATCTATGTTGGAAACCAACAATATAATAAACCCGCCCCCACCCAACGACTCAATTAGTGACTGTGCCCGTGCCCCCCGTGAGAATGCCCGTGCCCTTCGTGAGAATGCCCGTGCCCGCCATGAGAATGACCGTGCCCGTGAGAATGACCGTGCCCGCCATGAGAATGCCCGTGTTCCCCGTGAGAATGACCGTGTTCCCCGTGAGAATGGCTGTGCTCGCGGTGCGCGGAAGCCAAACTCGGATTAACAGCAACCGCAGTCTCACTCAACAACGCTTCAATCTGCGGATTTGCCCACTCGGCCGCCATTTTCAGAAACTCTGGATGGTCGTTAACGCAAGGCAATTTGCGGTAAGTAACTCCTTTACGCTGTTTCTGCAAAGACTCAATCACGTGGTCAACATCTAACAATGTTTCGTGATTTTCTGTCGCAAATCCGATCGGCATAAAGACGATCGCAGTTGCACCCAAATCGATCAAATTCTTCGCAGCCAACGTCGCATCCGGCTGCGTCCATTCAATCAGCGGCGTGTCGTGATTCAGCCAACCCACCGAAATCAAAGGATAGCGATACATCAAACGTTCCCGCACGCGATCGTACAAAGCTTGACTTTCCACAATCCCCGAAGTAAAGCCCTTCGCTTTGTGCGGACAACCGTGATTCATCAGCACAATTCCAATCTGAGAAGGCAAATGCGCTACAGCTAAATCGTTCTTAATTTCCTCTTCCACCAAATCCGCCATTAGCTGGATGTAAGCAGGTTCATCGTAAAAAGAAGGAATGTAGCGCTGTCCTTTTACCCAATGTTCCTTACCATCAAAGGTTTGTGCTAAAGCCTTATTCACCTGTTCGACTGCAATGCCGCTGGTGAAAACAGAATCAACTACCAGCAAGGGATAAATCAGAATTTTGTCAAATCCTTCTGCTTTAATTTGCGGAATTACTTGTTCCGGCAAAAACGGCGCGCAAAAGTTAAAAGCTTTGAACACTTTTACTTTATCGCCCCATTTCTCCTGTAAATTCTTTTCAATCCCGGCGCGCTGCTGTTCAAAAATTGCATTGTGCGGCGAAACGAATTGACCGTGTTGGTGACTCCACTCGTGCAAGTCAAAGATTGCTAAAATCTTCGCCAGCGGCGGATAAATCCAAAGCGGTACTGGCGCAAACTTTGCCGTAAGCAAGTTTAAAGCTTGTTCGTTGTAGTTGGCAAAATCGTCGTAGCTTTCAACTTCGCCGTAACCCATCAGCAATACAGCAACCCGATCGTTACTTGCGGGTGCCGCAGATGTTTTGAAATCGATTTTTTCTGGAGAAGCAACCACTTTGTATTCCTCAATTTTATTTATTCTAAGAGATCCAGACAGGATGAAGGGTGAAAGGGAGATTTTTCATTGTTTGCGATCGCACGACTGACGTGCGCGGGGCTGATTCCCGGTTTGTGCGCCCATACTTCCCGGTCAAACCTCTTATTTATCCTAGAAACCGGATTGATGAGCATCAGTCCTAAGTGGGTTTTTTGACCAAGAATTTCTTGATGGTACCCGCCACGCGATCGATCCGTGGAATCAATCCCAAATCGAAAATCCTCAAGAAAGAGCATTTATCCGTGGGGTCAATCTAAAATCTAAAATCTCAAATCTAAAATCGATTGACCCTGACCGGAAATTCGTCGGGCAGCTAAGCTGGCAGGTCTCTAATTTTCACAGTCCTGTTTCTTTAAGCTTTTGTGGGGTCGGCTTCGACGCCGCCAGAAAAGTTAAATCTAAATACAGAACTGCTTAAAACTAGAATCAGGCTTTGCTAAGCTTGACAGGGAATGGGGCCGGGGGGGATAAGTTTTATGTTTTCTTAAGACTCCCTCACCTTGCCTCAGATTAATAGGGTTTGGAGCGTTCCCAGCTTTTAACTTGGGGGGATACTCTTCAAACTTCACTCTATTATAAGTTTAACACCCTATCCCCAGGGGTAGTATATGATATAGTAGGCATATGATAAAGTTATGTTGCGAACTATATTAACTTTCTTGACGAACTATGAGACTGGTAATATGCCCCGGAGTCCACGAACCAAAGCTAACCGACTGTTTCCTGGCGGGACTTTCGGCGGTTTGGGGACTGGCAGCCGATCGCCCAAACCAGCAAATAGTCGATCGTGTCAAGATTTTTCCCGCTCATAAATATCCGCCTTTTTCAGCTCTTGACATCTGGCATTTTTTGTGCAGCGAAGAGTTGGCAGGAGAAAGTCTAGTATTTGTCAGCTTTTCGGCAGGAGTAGCCGGGGCGATCGGGGCGGCTTGGATGTGGCAGCAACTCGGCGGCAAAGTCGGGGCATTTTTTGCCTTAGACGGTTGGGGAGTACCCCTGGGAGGCAATTTTCCCATCCACCGCATCAGCCACGATCGCTTTACGCACTGGAGTTCGGCAATTCTCGGTGGCGGTGGAGAAAGCTTTTATGCAGATCCCGCGATCGAACATTTGGATTTGTGGCGAGATCCCCAAACGGCAAAAGGCTGGCACGTCAGCCAAACCGTAGCCGGGGTTGAGACTGTCGCACCCGCAACTGCAGCAAAATTTTTAGTCCACCTATTGAAACAATACGGAGTCCAATCAGTTGTTTAATCTAAATTTAGTATCCTCAGCGATCGCACCTATTGCCACCATCGCCCGCCTCGACAATCCTGTCACTTCAGGCACAACAAACAGCATCAAACAGTGGTTGATATTTAGCGCCTCAGCATTTTTAGTCTCTATTCCAGTCTTCGTGCAAGCACCGTTAGTGCGTTTATATCCAACCATCAGTTTGCTGTCAACTATCCCCTGGTTTGTTCTGAGTTTAATTCTAATTTTCCGCCCCAAAACCCAACTTTGGGGAGATTTATTATTAGGATTTGCCGGATGCTGGCTGGCAGGTTCTATCTATTGGGGCTGGTTTAGATGGGAACCTATTTTACATCTACCTATAGAAGCAATTGGCTTGCCTTTTGCTATTTGGTGCTTGGGCAAATCTTGGGGAAAAGTTGGCAGCTATTTTTATTTAGGTTCTCTATTGGGTACTGCTATTACCGATTTATATTTTTATTTAACAGGGTTGATGCCCTACTGGCGGCAAGTTATGCACGCGGAACCGGAATTAGCTATGCCGATTTTTCAAAGTGCGATCGGTCAAATCGAAACTCCTTGGGGCATAGGTTGCGCTCTAGTTTTAATCGCTGTGTTGCTAACAGTCGGTTTGCTGAGTTTGCGCGATCGAGAACTGCACTGGCGCGCTTTCAGCGGCGCGGTGTTAAGCACGCTTTTGGTAGATGGTTTATTTTGGCTGGCTGCTTCTGCGGCTTAAGATTTATGATTGGTTCCTATGTTGGTAATTTTTGACCGCAGATGCGGGCGGATTGGCGCAGATTAACGCAGATTTTTTGGATGGATGTAGTCTTGAGATTCCCGACTTTTTTAAGAAGTCGGGAATTTGGGTATTTAGTGAACAATTATGAGTTAAAATCTAAAATCTAAAATCTAAGAATCCCAAATCAATATCATGTCTTTCATTTCTATTCGCGGTGTAGAACATTATTACGAGTGGATAACGGCAGATAACAGCGCTGGGCACAGCGGGAAACCAGTGATGGTATTCCTGCACGGCTGGGCGGGCTCGGCGCGCTACTGGGAAAGCACGGCACGGGCTATTGCTGATGATTTTGATTGTTTGCTTTACGATATGAGAGGTTTTGGTCGATCGCCTTTGCCAAAAGAGCCTCCTGAGTCCAGCTACGAACTCGAAACCTACGCCCGCGACTTAGCTGAATTATTAGAATCTCTGAATTTAAGCCGCGTCTTTCTCAATGCTCACTCCACAGGTGCCTCAATTGCTACTTTATTTCTCAACCTTTACCCCGAAAAAGTAGAAAAAGCAATTCTCACTTGCAGCGGGATTTTTGAATACGATGAAAAAGCCTTTACAACTTTTCACAAATTCGGCGGCTATGTGGTAAAATTTAGACCTTCTTGGCTGGCATCCATCCCGTTTGCCGATCGGCTGTTTATGGCCCGATTTTTGCGCCGTTCCCTGCCCAGAGAGGTCAGTCTGGGGTTTCTCAAGGATTTTTTAATGGCAGACGAGCAAGCAGCTATAGGTACAATGGTGACGGCAGTCAGCAAAAGAGCAGCCGAGGAAATGCCCCAAGAATTTGCGCGGCTGAGTGTTCCCACACTGCTGGTGGCCGGAGAATTTGACCAAATTATCCCCGCCATCATGGGAGAGCAAGCGGCCTCCCTGAGCAAAAAAGTAGAATTTGTTATAATTCCCAATACGGCTCACTTTCCGATGCTGGAGGATGCAGCAACATACTTGCAGCGAATTCGAGAATTTTTGCCAGCAGCGGCTTAGCTGAGTTATTGTTCATCTAATGTACGATCGGAGAAGCAAGCTTTGAGAACGGCTTTGGCTCCGATCTTAATTTTTAATTCCTAATTTCTTAAAGCGAAAGGTGGTACAATGAACGACCTCGACCAATACTATAAAGTGCTGGGACTGTTGCCGGGAGCTTCCAGAGAAGAAATTACCCAAGCCTACAAGGATTTAGCGTTCATTTGGCACCCCGATCGCATCCCCAAAGACAATCCCAGACTACTACAGAAAGCTGAAGAAAAGATTAAGGAAATTAATCAAGCTCGCGAACAATTGCGATCGATTCAACCAAGAGGTCAGAATCAGAACGTTCAGCACAAACATACTCAGCACAAACACACCCAGCACCAAAACACCCAGCAACAAAACGCTCAGTACAGAAACACCCAGCAACAAAACACCCAGTACAGAAATACCCAGCAACAAAACACCCAGTACAGAAATACCCAGCAACAAAACACCCAGCAACAAAACACCCAGTACAGAAATACCCAGCAACAAAATACCCAGCAACAAAACGCTCAGTACAGAAACACTCAGCAACAAAATACCCAGCAACAAAATAGCCAGCAACAAAATAGCCAGCAACCCCATACTCAGTACAGAAACACCCAGCAACCCCATACCCAGCAACCCCATACTCAGCAACCCCATACTCAGTACCAAAACACTCAGTACCAAAACACTCAGCAACCCTATACTCAGTACCAAAACAATCAGTACAGAAATAGTCAGTATCCAAACACCCAGCACCAAAACAGCCAGCCACCACCGGCCAACCCAAAAGAACCCCGCTACTCTTCTGAACCCTCTTCAGGAAAATATGCTGGAAATTATGCGGGAAACTATGGGGGAAACCCTGCCGGGCCCTATTCAGACGCATCCCGCTACCAATCGCAGCCACCGCCATCTCAGTCTTACCGCCAAGCTGGGCCGCAAGCTCCCGATTTGAGCGGTTCCAACTTCAAAGGAGCTTCCTTAAAAGAAAAGGATTTTTCAGGAAGAAACTTGAGCAATGCAAACCTGAGTGAAGCCGATTTAAGCGATGCTTTTCTACACAACGTCAATCTCACAGGCGCGAATTTGTACCAAGCAAACTTGTTCAGGGCTAATTTGTTAGGAGCTTGTTTGATCAATGCCAACTTGAGAGAAAGTAACTTAATCGGAGCCGATTTGAGCGGTGCTGACTTGAGCGGTGCTGACTTAACAGGAGCGAAAATTGGTTACGGCGATCGAGTTATGGTCAAACTTACCCGGACTACATTAACAGGTACAATCTTACCCGACGGTACTGTTCATAGCTAAATTATTTAGTTTTTAGTCAGTGGTTGTAGACGCGGGTTTTACCCGCAATATTTGCTGCAATTCCAAATACAAAAAAATCCGCCCTTTGCGAATTAGGGATAAAAACTTATATTCTGTCCGCTAGAACAACCGCCATAAAATTGGTTCGTAGTGAGGCGGTTCGTCGTCATAATTTTATGAGGACTTGCATTCCTCGCTGCGTACCCATAATGCTTAAATTACTTGACATGATATTACGCGATCGCGATCGCACAAACCTAGTTTTTTTACCCGGTTCAAGAACTGCAACGAGGTCTTTTCGTTCATCAAACCCCGTTTCTGTCTCCAACACGCCTAAGCGAGATTGATATTACTACAGCAACGGCCCAAATGGTTCCTGTTCAGTTTTTTCCTTCTTCCTTCTTCTTTCTTCCTTCTTCCTTCTTCCTTCTTCCTTCCGTCGTTATTAATTACTGCCGCTATGGCGAGTGCGTAACTTTCGTCCAGCAGCCAGCATAGCGCCTCCCGCCATCAAACCCCCCACAGTCATCGGTTCGGGAACTGGCTCAGGTTGAACTGTCCCCACAGAACCGCCTTTAATAAATACAGCAGAATCTAAATTGCCATCGCCCACATCTTTAATGCGGATGCTGAGAACATTCGTCTGATTTTGCTTGAGCAAACCCTCAAAACCTAAAACTTTAGTAAAACCGTCGAGCTTAACGATGTTAGCAGCAATACCTGTCAAACTGGGGTTGTCAATATAGTCTGGGTGATCCTTAGAGCGATTATATGGATCTGGAACAAGATTATTAATCGTAACTGTTTTTCCGTCGCTCAATTTAGCCAAATTAGTGCCGTTCAGCAGCAGTTCAAAATCGTCATTATATTGAGAACCGCCGAACTCAGGAAACTCCTCAGAAGCAAATACATATTCAAAGAACAACTTTTGAACCGTGCTATCAGCAAAAAAGCTGAGATTTAGCTGAGTCAAATCCCCCTGTTCACCCTTAGCCCCAAAGTCCGTGTTTAAATCGCTGTCCTTTGTCGTGAAGTTATCTTTCCGATTTTTACCCGGTATATCGGCGACTTTACCAGTGCTCAGAACAACACCCGAGCTCAAACCGAAGGGATCATTAGTGAAAGTACCAAAAGCAGCAGAATTACCCGTAATTGAAACAGAGAAATTACTCAACCCCGCTGTTTTAGCACCCAATAAATTATTTTTTAAAGTCTCGATGTTATTAGTTGCCCCTACCGAAAATGCCATTGCTGGCGCTGCCAACAAACTCAGAGCAGTAGTTAATGTAGCTGTTAAGGCAGCATTTTTGTGAGTAATTATCATAAATTTTTCCTGGAAGATACAAACCTGATTCTATGCACAACTTAATTTTTACATGATATAACTATTAATGTCTAGTGCCTTTACAATAACTTTACACATAAGTGTATCTACGCTTTTTGTGGTTAACTTTTTTGGTAGTTCTTGGCAATTAGTCAGCCGATAAACCTCAGCGCAAAAATACGGAGGCAAAAATACACGTACAGAGACTAATAATTTCAGGACTTACGCAGTGGAGACAAAATAAACCGGGTTTTGATACCGTTGGCCATCTCCAAAATGACTAATGACTAATAGCTAATGACTAACGACTAATGACTAATGACTAATGACTAATGACCTACCCCAAAAAAACCCTACAAACCCCCGATTCCTGTGGTAGAGGGATCAAAATTTTTGACCCTAGTTCAACATCCCAGATTCATCTCTGGAGTAAATCTAAAATTTTTCGACTGAGGGCGACTCGACGGATCGCCGAAGTCTAAAATCTAAAATCTCTAATCGACTGACTGTTGACTAAAACCCCCTTGCTTCTCCTTCGCCGCGCCGATCGGCAGCCGCTTCTAACCAACCGTCTGCAGTCAGGACGATCGCATTGGCATTGCCCCAGCCGTCACCTTCGACAATCAGGTGTCCCCGCCGCCGCAACTCCGAAAGCGTCGCAGCCTCAAAACCCCCCCGTTCCACCATCAGGCGATCGGGCTGCCACTGGTGGTGTACGCGAGGTGCAGACACAGCATCGCCGACATTCATGTCGTAAACCAATACGTTCAGTACAATTTGCAACACCGTGGTAATAATCGTGCTGCCTCCGGGAGCCCCCGCAGCGAGGCGAAATTTGCCATTTTCTGTCACGATGACCGGCGTCATGCTCGATAAAGGAGTTTTCCCCGGGGCGATCGAATTTGCCTCAGAGCCCACCAAACCAAACAAGTTCGGCACTCCCGGCGCCGCTGCAAAATCATCCATCTCGTTGTTGAGCAAAATTCCCGTACCCGCAGCCACGACTCCAGCCCCAAAACCCCCATTCACCGTAAACGTCAAAGATACCACATTGCGCTCTTTGTCAACTACCGTGAGGTGGGTAGTTTCGGGAGACTCCCACAGGAGACGGCTCAAAGTTTCAGCGTCAACAGCTTTTACCTCGCTGGAAGGTCTGGCTTTTGACATTTGGATTTGCGATCGTCTCAATTTGACATAATTGCTGCTAGTCAGAGCTTTGACCGGTACACTCACAAAATCCGGGTCGCCCAAATACTCAGCCCGATCGGCATAAGCAATCCTCATGCTCTCCGCCAGCAAGTGCAAAGTATCTGGACTTTGCCTCCCCAACCTTTTGAGATCCGTATCTCCCAAAATATTTAAGATTTGCAACAAATGAACGCCGCCGGAAGAAGGAGGCGACATGGCGCAAATTTCGTAGGTGCGAAAGTTGCCGCAAACCGGATTTCGCCAAATCGGCGTATAGTTTTTCAAATCTTCGAGAGTGATAATGCCGCCGTTTTTAGCCATGTCGGCGGCGATCGCCCGCGCAATTTCCCCGGTATAAAAACTTTGCGGATTTTGTGCAATCTGCCGCAAAGTCCGCGCCAAATCCCGCTGCACCAAAAGCTCACCCGGCTGGTATAAAATGCCACCGCGAGTAAAAACCTCCCGCGCCGCCCGGTTTTTTTTGAACACATCCTGTCGTCGCCCGGTAGCCGTGGTAAAGCGCGAACTTACCGGAAAGCCTTTTTCAGCCAGGGCGATCGCCGGCGCCACCACCGCAGCCCAAGGCAACTTACCATACTCGCGGTGCACCGTATAAAGTCCAGCAACAGTACCCGGAATACCCGCCGCCAAATGCCCGTCCAGACTTGCCCTTGGGCGCACCTTCCCTTGCTTGTCGAGGTACATATCCCGCGCCGCCCGTTTCGGAGCTCGTTCGCGGAAATCCAGCGCTTGCACAGTACCCGTTTCCGCCCGCCGCAGCAGCAAAAAACCCCCGCCGCCGATACCCGCCGAAAAAGGCTCCACCACCGAAATCGCCAAAGCCGTAGCAGCCGCCGCATCCACTGCATTGCCCCCCTGTTGCAGCAGGGCCAGCCCCGCAGCGCTCGCCAGAGGGTGAGCCGAAACTGCCATCCCCTGTTTGCTGCGCTGCTGTTGCAAATTTGGCTGTAGCTGCTGCTGGCAGCCACCCAACACCAAGACTGTTAGGCAACAAGTAGAAATTTGCACTTTGCTCGAGAACTTTGGCAACATTTTTTTACGGGTGAGGATTTTTTACAGTATAATTTTACGATCGTCTTCCCTAAAACCTAGCGCTACTAAGTTCAACCGCAGATAAATTACCTGTTATGGCAGACGAAAAAACGATTTGACCCTAAGAGGCTCTCGCGGTACAATAGCAAGAGAGAAATCAGGGAGAGCTTATGGCAATTTAATAATTAAACAAGTTTGAAAAAGCATCTTTTTTGAGAAAATACAGATTTCAAAAAAGCTGATGAACGCAGAAAAACGGTGTTGCCGATCTACGGTAGGAAAAACTAAAGACGCAAATCATATAAACCCAAATTCACAAAGCTTCTGAATTTTCACATTATTTTTGTTTCATAGCCCGATCGAGCAACAGCAAAACAATCAGTATTTTAGGTGATGGCTATGGTAATGCAACACATATAGCAATCCTTGCAGGAGCCGTAAATTTTTTACCCCACCCCAACCCTCCCCGAACCCGCTCGGAGTCCGTAAGAAATTCACCAATGATGCGAGGATTGCTATGGCAGACTTATTAAGTTTTTTGGCAGGGGTTTCATTCGATCTAGGGGCAATCCCCCGTGGCTGCCCCCATGTCTGAAACTTGTGAAATCGTCTGTGGGGGGTAGGTACGGGCACTACCCCTACAAATTCGCGATTTTCGTGAGAATTAAACCGCCCTGCCTTTTTGGGTAGTTGTTCGACTGGTTAGTCGATCGATAGAACAGGATTTACTGACTCTTAATATTGAGGTTGATTAAATAATTATAATTAGGTTTGTCATAAATTATCAAACTCCTCACTCCACGGTTTTGGCGCACTAAAAACCATTTTATGATAAGCGATTAACCGGAAGAGAACTGAGTCACAAACCATTTTTTTATAGCTGTATAGCGATCGAACCAATAATTTTGGGTGATTCCGGGTTTTTCTAGGTAAGTCCTATTTAAGTAAAAAGATGCGATCGAATTTAGGACAACTCCAGTCCCCGGAAAAAACCCTCAATCCCTCGCAGCCGTCGCCTTTGTTTTATAAAAATTGCCCGCGAAATAATAGTCTGCACTCCGGTTGCTAACGGCTGTCCCCTCCTTACGGTAGATAACACAGAGGTCGGTAAACCTGTTATAGTGGCAGTATTTAGGCAAGTTTCCTGACTGCAGGTACTTGCACGTAAAGGAGTCAGAGTGTCTGCTTAGAGACTGTACTTCGGCGAACAACTACCAAACCACACCTAATGCAAGTTATGAACAGCCAAAAAGTCAGCGTCATCATTCCTGCATTCAATGCTGCCGACACTCTGGCCGAGACAGTTGCCTCCGTACTCAACGGCACCCACAAGAATCTAGAAATTTTAATTGTTGATGACTGCTCTACTGACGCTACTGAAAAAGTTGCTGCTAAGCTGGTCGAGCAAGATTCGAGAATTCAATACTTCAGGAATCCCCAAAATTACGGGGTTTCTAAGTCGAGAAATTTAATGATATATCGCGCCACAGGCGAGTATGTAGCGTTTATCGACAGCGACGATACCTGGGAACCCAATAAGTTAGAAGTTTGTTTGAAGATGCTCGCAGACAATCCCGAAGTCAAAGCTGTCGCTCACGCTTTGCGATATTTAGACAAGCACGGTAAGAAGTTGAGTTATATTCCCACCTATCCTACAACTAAAGCAGAAATGCAGGCGATTAAGGAGACAGGCGAAAGCCCTTGGGTTTTCCCGTCTTCTGTTGTAGTCGATCGTTCCATTCTTGTCGAAGAAGGCGGGTTTGCAGAAGATTGGCAGGTAGGAGAAGATACAGAGTTATTTACCAAACTTGCTCAAAAGTATGGCTTGCTAGCGGCGACAGAACCTTTGGGAAATTATCGAATTAGAGGGAACTCTCTCACAGATAAGCACTGGCTGAAGAAGCGCATAGCTTCAGATTGTGTCAAGGAAAACCAACTGCGGCGCTTGCGGGGAGAAAAAGAGTTATCACTCCAGGAGTACGAAGAGTTATGTTTTAAGAATTTGCCGCTTTTGCAAAGGCTTAACAAATTTCGAGAAGTTTTGGCAATGCACTACATGAGAAAGCTGGGACAAAGTTGGTTAAATCGGGAGGTTTTGCCTACTATTGTTTACGGCGTGGCTACCACGTTGCTCAATCCTCAAGCTACTGTGCACAAGTGGAAATGGATGAAGACTCACGAAAAGTTGAGTCATCAAACCGCAGAAGGTATCAGTCATTCGCCACAATTAAACCGCGAGCGATCGTCTGAAATCGGGGGGCTGCCCTAAAGGATGTTATAGTTGTATGCGGGTTGAGTCAAGAAATTAGGTGCTGCCAATAACGCCGAATCGAAGCCGATCGCCCTTGGGCGGATTAATACGCGATATTGTGGTTTTGAGGGGTATTTGACTGTTCATATTCTGTCGGGTCAATCACCCGCAAAACCAGCTACAGCCGCTTGCAGCCGTGCGGTAGGACAGTATATACAAATCTTTGAAACCTGCGATCGGATGTCAGCCTTGATTTATTCGGCCGCCAGCTTCAACCCTATACAGGGCGAAAACAGCAGCGATCGCCAGCCGTGCTATTTGCCTTCACAACAGTTAGAATAAATAATGTATAAGTAAAAAGGAAAGTTTTTTGAATGAAAAAATGGGTAGCAAACCCCTTTTTGAAGCAGAAAATAAAAGCAAAAATTTATAAAACATTCTGCCTCCTACCTTCCGAGGACGATCGCCTTTTTACTTTGAATTAGATTGAATTTATGGACTGGCAAGAAATTTCTGGCAATTGGGTATTCATTCCCTCTAAACCCATCGCGATCGTACATTTTCTCGGCGGCGCATTTGTGGCGACAGCACCGCAACTCACTTATCGCTGGCTGTTAGAGGCTTTGGGGAATCAAGGATATGTTGTAGTAGCAACGCCGTTTGTCAATACTTTGGATCATATTGCGATCGCCCGCGATGTCCTCAACAAATTTGAAAATGCCCTCGATCGCCTGCGGGCCACTAAATTGCTCAAATCTTCCTATCTCCCCATTTACGGCATGGGACACAGCATGGGATGCAAACTTCACTTGCTGATCGGTTCTGTTTTTGACGTAGAAAGGGCAGGCAATATTTTGATCTCTTTCAACAATTATGCAGCATCCGAAGCCATCCCGATCGTCGAGCAAATTTCCCCCGTCTTTAACGTCGAGTTTACCCCTTCCCCGCAAGAGACTAATCGCCTCGTCCAAAATAGCTATCAAATTCGGCGCAATCTTTTAGTCAAATTTAACGGCGACAACATCGACCAAACCCTGCTGTTGACCAAACTGCTAAAAGCACGATTTCCCGACATGATTACAGTTCAGACTCTGACTGGCAACCATCAAACGCCCTTGGGGCAAGATGTTAGCTGGCCTGTGGGTCAAATTTTTACACCCTTCGACGCGATCGGGCAATGGGTCAAACAAGAAGTGTATCGAGAATTAAATCAATTAAAACGGACAATTCTGCTGTGGCTTAATCCTCTGTCAAAGGATTTTAAATCTTAAAGTTCAGATTTTAGCTTGGTGACATTAAATTGAACAATTACGCATAAACACTATTTGTAGTGCTTAGGTTTTACCTAGTCGCTACCAATAGTGTTTAAAATTCGTTGGCGTAAGTCCTAAAACTGCCAAGGGATGTCTCAGCTATGCACTCATAGCGGCGACGATCCTACTTTTCCGACTTTTCCGACTAGAAAGATCCGACTTTTCCGACTGACTTGAGCCTGAGTGGTGAGTCAACATAGCGATAGGTGCATCTGAGGCTAGGTAAATTACTGCCTAAATTAATCGCAAGTAGTTTGTCCACTTAGAGTTTCAGGCTCCACTGATGTTAAATTGTAGTTCTGCATCAATTCCTTGCTCAGGCACTCAAGATATAGATTCAGCTTTTTGGAAAAAATGGCAGGATAATCAAGATTATCTTTACCGTTGCTGTCGCAAGTGGATGGGCAACCCAACCGATGCTGAAGATGCCCTCAGTCGGGCGATGCTGAAAGCTTGGGAGAAAGCAAGAGATGGTACGGATGATATCAAAAACTTTAAGGCTTGGTTAACCAAACTGACTTATAACCTGTGCGCCGATATCCATCGAGAGCGCAACAGGGGTACACTAGGAGTTGACAGTTTAGACACCATTGCTATAGGAAACGAGACCGAATTAATTAGCCAAGAGGAAACACCTGTTCGCGCTGCTATGCGGAGAGAAGTCGAATTATTTTTTCGCGCCGCAATAGATGAGTTGTCTGATAGATTGCGCGAGACTTTTATTCTCCATTTTGAATCAGGGCTATCTTATCAAGATATTGCCGAACAGCTTGGTATATCTTACGATAACGTCCGCAAGCGCATTTCCCAAGCGCGGGCAATTTTGCGTCAGCGGTTCCATGAAAATTTCGGGGAAAATGGGACTGACTCTAATTTGTCTAATCCTAAGTCGAGGGTTTCTCCTCAGTCCATAAAAGGGAAAAAGTCTCAGAATATTGTTGAAAAAAAACCGGTTACAGAGGAGATTGAAGAAAGAGAAATTGTTGCCGGTCGGGAAATTCAAGAGCCGGTTTTAGTGAATGCTCAATCAGATGGGGACATAGGAGAAAGAGAAATTGTTGCCGGCGGGGAAGTTCTAGAAGCGGCGGTGTGTGTTTTGCATCTAGGTGCGAACGATGATTCGCCGCTACGTATCTTGGCAAATAGTCTGGGGGATGACAGCGAAAAATCGATCGCGCCTAACGCCTACAGCGGATTGCTTTCGGAGTCTTGGGAAAGCCAAAAAGCTCTTGGTGTGCAGGCATCATTAATGCAGCCCTCACAGGGCTGTTGTACCATCAGCGACTGCAATCCGCTGTATTCCCAGTTTCTTAACAGAGAAAACCCATACTTGACCGATGTTCGATCGCCAGAAATGCGATCGGGCCAGCGTGCAGGAGGCATATCGCGCAGCGTTGCCTCTTATGTATCGCTTTTTCTACTGTACTGGAGGATGTGGGCAGACAGTGGCGGCTGCTGGCTTTGTTCCATCTGAAAAATAGGCAGGCAGAAAATCGCTTTAAATCAGTAGTGCGTAGGTTGGGCCCGTGGAACGAACCCTCCGTTTCACTCCGCCCAACATTTTCCTTAACCCAAGCGTATTGGGCATTAATGCTGCCGCGAGCTGCAATCCCCTATATTCCCGCTTTCTCTATGACCCAGCCCAAAAACTGATACCGTGCCACGTACTTAAGTCCTGGAAACATAAAAATTTTAGACCCTAGTTCAAGATCCCAGATTTATCTGTGGGGTAAATCTAAAATCTAAAATCTAAAATCTAAAATCGATTGACTGGCGCTGGGCGCGATATGGCGCTAGGCAGAATTTGGCATGGAAAAATTCGGCATCCCTGGTTTCGTCAATCTAGATTTTCAGGAAGAGATAGACCAATACGCTTGGGTTAAAACTATTTATTGCTCGGAGATCCCCTTAAATCCCCCGAATCGTTGCGGGGACGCAAGAGTAAGTTCTTGTCCCCCCCTTTGTAGGGGCGGTGCCCCCGTGCCCGCCCTAGGCGCCAGGGGGATCGAGCTTAACTGAACCGTATTGAGAGATCGACTGCGTAGCAGGAATTGGTCAAATCCTCCCTCGAACCGCGTCACCTCCCAAAAGTCAGATATGTCATCTATCTAAAGACTGAATTATTCACAAATCGCCTTCGGGAAACGTCTAACTAATAGAACACAAAAAACCAACCCTGGAGTTGAAAAATGATGATTCGTCGTATTGCTTTCGTTAGTGGTCTCGTTATTCTCAATGCTTTTGGTTTCGCTACCGTAGCCCGTGCCGGTGAAGGTGGTGTGGCAGGTTCTGCGGCTTTCACTGTTACCAACAATGCGGTTACAGGTGTGGCTGTCTCGGCTGCTGTCGGTAAAGAAAACGCTTCTGCTGCTGCTTTCAACTATGGTAATAACTTCTTTGGTAATAGTAATCTACAGAACTCAGCTTGGGCTCTGGGTAGTGCAGGGACACAGAATTTTCAGGCTGTCGGCGACCCGAATGGTTTCAACGTTACGCCCAATGCTGACGGCAACAGAGGTCTTGCACAAACCAATACATTTAGTGCTGGAACTGTCACCGTGCAGCTTGGTACCGCTACTGGCAATGCTGTTGTTAAGTCTCCCACTCCCTAGAACGGTTGTGAAAGGTTAGCAGGCTAGCTAACCTCGCCCATCAATCAATTTGATCTCGTTTCAGATATCTGATCAGGATCTCAGCGACCCTCCAGCCAGTTAGTCAGCCGAGATCCTTATTATTAATAGGGTGTTTTTATCCGCAATACCTTGTGATGAATAACAGGACACTCCCCAGAGGAAACCCCATGCTCAATACTTCAAAAACTATCAATCCAGCCACCAGAATTGTTTTTATCGATGCCGGAGTAGAAAACGCCGATCTACTCATTGAGGGTGTCATTTCCACTACTGAAGTTTTTGTCCTAGATGGGACGGCCGATGGCATGGAGCAAATTAGCCTGGTTTTACAACACCGTCAGAATATCGATGCCGTTCATATTATTTCCCACGGTTCCCCCGGTTGCTTGTATCTGGGAAATAGCCAACTGAGTTTAGATACCCTCAACGGCTACGCGACTCAACTGCAACAGTGGAATGTTGCCAACCTCGTCTTCTATGGCTGTAAGGTTGCAGCCGGAGATGCTGGCCAAGAGTTCATCGCACGACTCCACAAACTAACAGGCGCTCAAATCGCTGCCTCTGCCCTACCCATTGGCAGTGCCGCAGGACTCGGCGATCGTCTGTTGCTCAATAGCGCTGTGGTGAGGACGAACGGTATTAGCTTCCGTAACAATTCAGCAATTGGCGGCCACGGCGGCAACTTCTGCGACTTTTTTGCACGCTGACCTCTGTAACTATTTCACCGCCAAGTTTTCAGGTGTGTATGGAGGTAAATTATCTCTTCGCTACTTTGACGCAAATTCACTATTTTCAGGAGAAATTATTTCATGGAAGGCAATAGCGGCTCACTAGACCCAATAATCAAGCACCCCTTTTATAATCCAATCTCCGGTACACCCAATAACGACATTCTGCGGGGTACTGCGACTGATGACCAAATCGACGGTTTTGCAGGGAGCGATGCCCTCTATGGTAACGCCGGAAACGATGCCATTGATGGCGGCGACGGCAACGATATTGTCTATGGTGGCAATGATAACGATGTGCTGTTGGGGGGTAATGGCAGCGATCGCCTTTATGGAGATGCCGGTAATGACGAACTCCTCGGTGGTGACGGTGATGACATCCTCTATGGGGGTGATGGAAATGATATCCTCAATGGCGGTGCAGGAAGCGATCGGCTTTATGGTAATGCAGGGTTTGATACCTTTGTTTTGGCATCGGGAATGGGTCTGGATTCCATCTACAATTTCCAAGATGGCGTAGACAGAATCCGATTAGATGGAGGTTTAACTTTCGGCGCTTTACAGATTGCCCAAAGTGGCACTTCCACCTTAATTAAAATTGCATCAACAGGAGAAACCCTCGCTTCTTTAATTAACACGAATTCCGCCTTGATTGGGGCGGCTGATTTTAGCAGCGCTAGCGCGATAGACGTTACCTAATTGTCTCTATTCTGAAATTATCAGGTGCGTTAACTTCCGTTAGCGCACCTTTGATTATAATTTTAGAATTATTAAAAATTCAAAATATTCATGCAATAAACATTTTTTTATTGCATCTATAGCGAGCCTAAATAAATTGTGTAATTCTTGTAGGGGCAAACCCCCCGTGGTTGCCCCGATCGGTGGGTAGGCACGGGGGCGCTACGCCTACATATTTGTACCAATGATTTAGATGCACTATAACAATATTAAAGCCAGAAATTTAATTGTTATTAAATCATCAGGATCTCAGAGTTAAATCACTGTATTAACTCATATATTTCATCCCTACTTGCCGCGCTTTTAATGATGATTAACCTCCTCAAATTTATCGTTAACCCTACTGCGCTCCTCTCAACAGCATACAATGGTAGTATTGTCGGTTTGACTCTCCTGAGCATCGCTTACTCAACCCCAGCTATAGCAGAAACTCGCTCCAATTTACTCGACACATCCAATCAACTGGAGTCCTCTGCTGCGAGTGTTTCCGACCTTCCAGAAACCAGCCCTTTATCAGAAATACCCAACTGGTTTACTTCTGCTACAAAATTGGAACCCTCATCCCAAAATTTAGCCTCTGAACCTCAACCCACAGAACCCCAATCAACTAACAATCCTAGCGGATTGCCCCAACATTCAGCGCCATCTACTGACTCCGATTACATTATTCCACCACGAATTGCTCCCAGTGTTTCCCACCTTCCAGAAGCCAGCCCTTTATCAGAAACACCCAACAGGTCTACTGATGCGACAAACCTGGAACCCTCATCCCCAAATTTAGCCCCTGAACCTGAACCCAAAGAACTCCAATCAACTAACAATCCTACCGGATTGCCCCAACCTTCTGCGCCATCTACTGACCCCGATTACATTATTCCACCTCGAATCGCTCCAAGTGTTTCCGACCTTCCACAAGCCACCCCTTTATCAGAAACACCAAACTGGTCTACTTCTGCTACAAACCTAGAACCCTCATCCCCAAATTTAGCCTCTGAACCTGAACCCACAAAACCCTCATCAACTAATAATCCTAACGGATTGCCCCAACCTTCTGCGCCATCTACTGACCCCGATTACATTATTCCACCTCGAATCGCTCCAGACGAAAAAATTAGCCCATTCACGACTACTTTACCTCTCAATGACATTCCTATCAGCCATCTAACTGAATGGGAGTTTAGTGGTTTCCATACTTTTGCTGACACCACAGACAGCGATATTTTTTTTAATGGCACTCTCAAACTTAACAGTCGAGTCAGTGAAAGCTTAAGCCGAAATAATATTTATAGAGTAGACCAAAAAGGCACTTATTTTCAACTGCGGACTGTTCCCCTAGAACGAACAATTACAACCACAACTACCGCACCCCAAACCATGACGGGGTTAGAAATTCAAATGAGTTTAACGGGGGCTTGTATTTTTCCCAATACTCCCAGTGACCAACAATGTACTTATACCCCAGGTTTAGTTATCGATCGCAATAGTATAGATCCAGAGTTTTTCGTACCTACCCGCGTCTTTCAAACGTCTCAGGTTGGGGAGGTTGTCAAACCGGAAACTTTGGCTTTTATGCAGCTTCCAGGCTTTCAAGGGGGAACCAGCAGTCAACCGATTGGCGTCGATTTTTATTTTCCCAATTCTGGTGCTTATCCGGGAAACAGCCAATCCCAAAAAACAAAAGTTGAGAGAAAAGAAGAAGTTGACTATACGATTGCAGGTACTGTTTCCCGAGTTCGTCAAGTTGTTAAAGCCAACGATCGAGAAGCCGTTTTAGGACGAACGATTCGAGGCTTTACTCTCTTTGTTGATGATGAAAATCGCTGGCTCAATACGGCAATTCAAGCGGGGGCGCAAATTTTACCCGATGTCATTCCTAACCTACAAGGCAGTAAAAATCCGGTCAATACTAATATCAACCGCAACTTATTTCTAGCGGCTAATAATACTCGTTTACCCAGCAGTAGTTTTACGATATATTCCGCCGGAGTCGGACGGGCAGAAAGTTTAACGCCTAATGTCACCAGCTTAAATCAAGTTCCTAGAGCCAATTATAACAGCCTTTGGCTCGGTCTTTCTCCCGTGATCGATCGCAATATTGAAGATGGTCGAATCTTTTACGATCCAACAGGGCCACAAGTCACCCTTGTGGATGCTGGTGCAGAAGGTGGAGCAAATACCAATGTACAGTTATTCTCTGCGGTTAACCAAAATCAGTATTCTACTGCCAATTTGCAGAATTTTTATGCCCAAGTTTATTTAGGTTTTTTACAGCAAGATGTCAATTTTGTTAGAGAAAGTATCTATCGGGAAAAAAGCCGTTACTATCCTCATCTCAGCTTTACCGGAAACTGGACGGGAGGTGAAGATATCCTGCGATACTATACGGGTGTGATTGCTTCAGAAAAGCCCAAACTCTACCTCGGTGCTGATTACACGAGAAACACGCTAAACAATTGGAGTTTTCGGGGCGGTGCGATTGGTTATCTCAACCCCGATCGCGATTATTACAGCCAACTTTGGGGGAGTGTCGCCAAAACCTTTCGCTTCAGTAGGCGGGCAAATTTAACCTTATCAACTGGCTTCAATTATGCTCTCGATCGAGAAACAAGAATTGGTGATGTAGTTAGTATTTCACCAGCTAGTGAAGTAGCCCTTAGCGCTCGCCTGAATTGGGGAATTTTTTCTCTGGGTTTGACCAACTATTTTGGTGATATCCTACCCAATTCCTACGACGATCGGTTACTGGCTGAATTAACCATCCGTCCTCTAAGCACTCTCACTCTGTCTGGTTATATCGCCCCCATCGATAAAAACTCAACTCGCTCTCTCTACGGTGCTAGTGTAAGTTGGCAACTGGAAAATAACTACAACAGTCCTACCCTATCCCTCAATTGGCAAAATAAGCAATATGATTATGGTGATGATGTTTTTGGGAATCGTTTATTATTGAATGATAATGTTTTTACGATCCTTTTTCGCATTGGTTCTCCAGCTAATCCACTCTCTCGTTAATGTTACCCATATTAGAAGCCAACTAATTTGCTAAAATAAAAAATCAGACTTCTGCCTCATCCCCGCCTCTGAAACGTTTGAGAACATCTAGACCAATATAAATTCTCACCGAGATTACCTCATTTGCGAGTTAATCTGCTTCGGACGGCAGAACCATAATGTTTTAGCACACTAAGTACGGAAGAACCGGAAATACCGATGCTATGGGAATTGCCAGTATCTAGGGAAGGAGTCAAATCAAAATATAATCAAGTGCTACGCAGCTTTAAAGTCGCGCACTGTTCTTAGGGGGCGGGAAGATGGGCTACCCTCAACCCTTCCCCGCTAAAAATATTAGTGTTATTTTCGATCGTCGATACAGGGCGAATAATTTTTGACCATCGACAAACAGTTCCGTCCATCAGCCGTTCTCTCGTAACTAATACTGTCTGCGATGTCTTTGATCAATTTTAGACCCCGCCCGCCCGGAGAATGAATATCGACTTTTTCCGAAATATCTTGGATTTTTTTCTCTAAATCAAACGGATCGCCCCAGTCCCAAATTTTAATCTCTAAAGATTCAGCTAACACCGCCACCTGAATGTCAACAGGCAAATCCGCTGGTTTGCCCTTGTGGGCGTGACGCACCGCATTCGTAAAGCCCTCAGCCAAAGCTAACTGACACCGTATCCACACACTTGTAGGAATTCGCGAGTCGTACAATTGTGCAAACCACGACAAAACCCAGCTTAATCCATTCAGACCTGTATTGACTTGAAGATCCGCTTTTTTTAGCATCGGCAACTTTTCGGAACCCTTTAATTCAATCACGCTCACCACAGAAGTTCTTCATCGGCCAGCGGGCAAAATACAACGAGACACAATACAAGCAGATAAAATACAACGAAGCCAAGTATAACTGCGGCAAAATTGAACGGTAGTTTGAGGATACTAGCTTTGGAGGGCCGTGGATCGATGTCTAATCCACTAATCGGTTAGCCACTATACCATAAATAGCACTTCCATGTCAACCAGCGCCTGTGGCAAATAAAAGTCTATAAAAATTTATATTCTGAGTATAAACTGAGTGAAGTTCGATCGCGCCAAATTTCCATCAAATTTTAACGTAAATTGAACTCAACGACCCGCCCTCAAAAGCAATTACCTCGAAAGCGATGTCAATAAACTATACTCAATCTCAGACAAGGGCGCTGACAGGATATATTTTAAATGGCCCCCAGACCTTGAAAAACTTGTAGTACCTAAGTGCCCATGTTTCAAATTCTGGTTATTGACGATGATACGGCTGTTCAAGAACTGCTGAGAAGAACCCTGAAAAAACAGGGTTACGAAGTAACAGTAGCAAGCAATGGCGAAGACGGTGTAGCCCAGGCGCAAAAATTGCGTCCGGCCCTGATAATTTGCGATTGGATCATGCCGCGCTTGACCGGCATAGATGTCTGCCGTCGAGTTAAGGCAGATCCGGATCTGTCAACTACACAATTCTTTTTGTTGACTTCTTTGGGTTCGATCGCCGATCGAGTCAAAGGGCTCGACGCCGGTGCCGACGACTTTATCTCCAAGCCGATCGAACTCAACGAATTACAAGCGAGAGTACGCGCCGGATTGCGGCTGCACCAACTCAGCCGAGATTTGAAAATAGCCAAGCAAAGTCTGGAAGCAGAGTTAGCCGAGGCCGCCGAGTACGTACAATCGCTGCTGCCAGATCCGATGACGGAACCTATCAGCATCGAAGCAAAATTCATTCCCTCCCGGCAGTTGGGGGGAGATTGCTTTGACTACAACTGGCTGGATGCCGATTATTTGGCGATTTACTTGCTCGACGTAGCCGGTCACGGTTTGCGGGCGGCGCTGCCTTCGGTGGCAGTTTTGAATTTGCTGCGATCGCGCGCGCTCCCCAACATAGACTACTACAAACCCAGCGACGTTTTGCGAGCCCTGAACACCACCTTCCAGATGAGCTACCAAAACGACAAGTATTTCACCATCTGGTATGGCGTTTACAACCGCATTTCTCGCCAGCTAGTTTATGCTAGCGCCGGTCATCCACCGGCCGTGTTGATTTCCCAGTCCCCTGCGAGCACCGCTAAAATCCAGCGATTAAAAACCCCCGGAATGCCGGTCGGGATGTTCCCCGACGCCCCCTATGTCGATAATTGCTGCGATGTCGAGGATTTGAGCACTCTCTACATCTTTAGCGACGGGGTATACGAGATCCACCAACCTGACGGCAATATCTGGGGGCTTGACCCTTTCATCGACCTGTTAGCAGCTTACAACGGTGCAAGTGCCGACCAGTTAGAGCTGGTTTTGAACTACATTCAAAAGTTGAACGCTAAAGCAGTTTTTGATGATGATTGGTCTTTACTGAAGGTAAACTTTGGCTAGCTGACCTCTTGCAGCACATCTGCGACAAAATAGCAAGAAGGCAGCCGCCAAAAGATTTAGTTAGTTGAGAGAATTTTGCTATTAAAAGCATCGCGGGTTTGAAATATCTCGAAAACTCGATCCATGCTGGTGAGTTCAAATAAGATGCGGATTTGCTCGTTGATAGAACAGACAACTAATTGACTCCCAGCGGCCCGGACTGTTTTGAGTGCCAAGACTAAAGCGCCCAAACCAGAACTATCCATAAATGTCACATCAGTGAAGTCTATCAATACCACATCGGCTCCCGCTTCCACTAGGTCGCTAATCTCTTGGCGGAATTGACTTGCCTTGGTGCCGTCTAAAATGCCAGAGGGCTGAATAATTTTAACTACAGGACTCATATTTTGCGGTGGGAATGTCAGAATTTCTAGCCAGACTAGGCTAGTATAGCTGCGAGATGGACTCCGAGCCAAATAAGAGAGGGGGAAAGTGCCAGAGCCTGAGAGCGGGAGAATTGTTTTGAGTGCAAAAGATGGCGATCGTCGCGGATCGTAACGCCGATCGCAGTCGCAGCGCTTCGCCGGGAGTGAATTTTGAGAGAGGGACAATATTTGTTCTGCCGAATGCCTTCTGGTATTCATCAAACTGGGCTAACTTTGGCGCGGTAGAGCAGTTTGTCGCCTTGTCTGTAGCCTGTGTAGCGGACTTTGACGGGTTCTCCGGGATCGGCTGTTCCTTCCATGAGCTGGTGCTGTTGGGGGTTGTAGGGAATCTGGGCTCCGACTGGGGCGATCGACTCCACTCCCCAATGCTCTAATAACTGCTCGACGGGCCGCAGCAAGGGCAGTAGTTTCTGAGCCCGCAAGTTGTGATTTTCCTGAGCTTTGCTCGCAGCAGTCGGCCACTGCAACATCCAAGATTCTAAAATTTGCACGCTAGATAGCTGGAATTCCTGCATCAAAGATTCTCGCTGCTGTTCGATCGAAGCTTGCAGGCGCTGATATTCTTGTTCTAGGGCTGTCGGTGGTGTCTTTTCTAACTCTACATAATTTGGCGCCAAGGTTGCGAGCAGTTCGGGTAAGGAAATTTGCAAAGCTTGACTAATTTTGAGGAGGATGTCGGCTCTGGTTTGCAGGGCTAAACCGCGACGCAGGCGACTTAGCTGGATCTCGGAAACTCCTGCTTTGTTGCTGAGTTCTCGATCGCTCGAAAGCCCCGCCTGTTGCATCAGGCGTTGCAGTTGAGGAGCATAATCTGGAGTATTGGCAGTCACGAAAAATTCATCCAAATTAATAAATGGACATATTCTCGATCGTAAACTGTCACGAGCCTTAAGGAAATACATCTGTGGGGCGGGCTCGGGCGCCCACCCCACAACTTTTTATGTGGCTATTTGACGGCAACTTTTTCGGCTGCGGCTGTTGCAGTTGTCGCAGAAGCTTGCAAATGGGCTTCTAGGAACCACAAACGCTTGTCAATTGTCCGCGAAATTTCGGTGTACAGATCCGCTGTATCGGCATCGCCGAGTTCGCCTGTTTTGTTGATGGCGACTCGCAGGTGTTGGGCGTAGGGTGCGTAGCGATCGGCTAAAGCCGTCACGTATTCTTTCCCGTCTAAAATGTCGAAAGGAAATTCTGGCAAAATCGAATCTGCGGCGGCTGTGCGGGCTGTTCCTACAGCCAAACCGCCCAAAGCTGTAACCCGTTCGGCAACCGTATCAACGTATTCTTCGAGTTCTGTTGCCATTTCGTCAAACAGCAAGTGCAACTGGTAGAAGTCCATGCCTTTAACGTTCCAGTGAGCTTGCTTGACTTGAGTTTTTAAGTCCAGAGTCGTTGCCAGCGTGGCGTTGAGCAGCCCGACTACTTGAGAGCGGGTGGCGGCTGACATATCGATGCGGGTGGGGTAAAGATGTTGTTTGTGGTTGTTGGCAGTCATAGGTTTTTAGCTTGTTATTAGTGATTGTCGATCGAATATCTTTGCCTGTCGTGAATTTCTGTTGAGAGGCTCAGGCTAAGTGCATCTGCAACACGGCACGGGTAGCTCGGCGTACTTTACAGCGGATAGTTTCTAAACCGAGACGCTGGCAAGCTTCGTATCGGTGGCAGCCCGAAAATCCGTAATACCGACCATCTACTTCTAGCACGTCGATGGGTTCGTTTAAACCTACCTCGCGGATGGATTCCATGAGGGCGGCTACTTTAGTTTGGTCGTTGACTCGCGGCAGGGGGCGGCGAATCTGGTTGAGGGGTATTTCTTCAATCCTCATGGCGTTGGTCTGTTTTGCTTCTTATTAAATCATACTCGTAATGACTTCGACTTGGCAACAAAAATTAGGAATTACGCAAAAACCTGCTTTCGAGATGATTACTCAGTAAGATGGAGACGAACAAAGCAACTTACAGGCAACCCCTGATGAACTCAACGACTGGCTTGTTAACTCGCATTACCCAAACCCCCGGTCAGTGTGGTGGTCGTCCCTGCATTCGAGGAATGCGAATTCGAGTCACCGACATCTTAGAAATGCTGGCTGAGAACGTCAGCGTTACTGAGATTTTAGAAGATTTCCCGGACTTGGAGCTTGCAGATATTCAAGCTTGCTTACTGTTTGCTGCACGACGTACCGATTTCCCAAGACTGACGGCATGAAAATGCGGTCTACACTTTTCAATTTTCGAGCTTTCAAACTATATTTTCCCTTGTCAATTGTCTATTGACTAAAAAGCGTTCTCATCTTCATTGAGATGCCAGGCAGCTACACTGTATGGATAATCATTTTGCTCAACATCTACCCCAATAACCACAACTCGGCTCACATGAGAAATGCTCCTAGCTTCATCCACAGCATTTTCCATTGTTCGATTTCTTTTTTCTTCATCAATACGCTTATAGGCGAAGCCAGCCACTACGGCGCGCTCGGGACTTGCTTCACTAATGAATATACAAGTATTATTGTGATCGGGTAGTTGCCAAAACTTATTGACAATTTTTTTAATTCGTTTGAACTGTTCTTCAAACTTTATTTGCTCATCATGAGTAAAATTGAGAAGTACACAACCAATTTCAGTCCAACGCTCAGGCTGCTGTGCTTCAATATGCTGGATAATGCTTCTCCACCAATGTGTTAATTTAGGCTTCGGTTTAGGAGTTTCACTTTTAGGTAATTCTCTCAGAAAAAATGGATTAAAAATGTTTGACAGTCCACGTAAGCGAAGACGCTGTTGAGCGAACTCAGTATTTAAGATATTAAACCCTGTATCAAGATAGAAGGCAAGTAAATCAATCTCCTCACCACTATAATTAGAATTTTTCTCAAATTCTGTACGCTGCCCTAAGTAGTGTAGTTTGTCGCAATTTCCCTCTAAAATTTCAAAGATAATTTCGAGATCAGCAAGAGACATAGTTGGAGACATTTCAAGATCAGATGCAATTAAACCCGCTTGTTTCAGGTCGGTTGAACGACAAAAAAGAGTACCTAATGACTCTAAAGTAATACTCAATCGAACCACCTCACGTACTTGGGAACAGTCAACTTCATTTAATTCGCCTTTGCGATTCTTCAACTGATGCAAACCTGGATTTTTTATCAGGTAATCACAAAATCTTTTCGATTGAATGGAGGGTTCTACCATTAATTTTTTGACAATCTTCTTTAGGCTCTCAAATGCCCCACGCTTTGTCGCTTCAGTCACTCTACCTGATTTAGCCTCCACAACTAGCAAATAGGAGTCGAGTAAAACCAGAAGGTCAGTTTCAAAAGTCTGCTTGGTTGTAGGATCGAACCATTCGCTACCTTGATAAACCTTGGCAGATGGGAAAGCTTTTTGGAAAAGCTGATAAATCTCTTGCTCCAAAAAATTTCCCCTACGCTCTTCATATTTTTTATAAATGTCAGCATGAGGTTTAATAATAGCTTCCATAATATCTATGAAATAATTTAAGAATAGTGTTATAATTGGGCAGAAATAAGTTCCAACCTCAAGCTTGATGAGAGGTTTATGCCAAACAGGATTGCCAAGAAATAAATGTTCTGGATTCCAGTCTGATAAATCTCCGAAAGATAGCGACCATGCATTCAGGACATCTTTTAATGCTTCTGGATTAACAGCTTTTGGGTAAGCATCTACAAACGTATCGAGTGTTAATGTGTAAATATGTTTTAGTCGTAGATCACTTTGACTGAAAATCATAGCTCTTAAGCCGTCAAGAGTTAAACCTTCCTCTTGAACATAGGCTGAGAGGTCTTCTGGAGATGAAGTAAGATCGGGAAAAGCTTGATAATATTTTTTGATAGCAATTTTGATACTTTTGGCTCGGAGTGAAGGCAGAGTTAAATTCCGATGCTGATTAATTCTGTACTCAACAATATCGAGTATTTGGAACCACATTTCAACTAAACAACCAACTCGAACTCCAATTCTTTGCTCGATCGTATCATCCAGGCTTGAGAATAAATCCGAAACAATCCGCTTAACTTGTTGCGGATATCCCCAGTTACGTACAGCTTGAGTATCTGCCCTGATCCCTTCTACTGTGATAAGCTTCTGATGCTGCTCTATGGTTGTCGATGGATCTGCTAGGGATAAAGATTTCATGTTAAATCCCCGTGTGACATCCTGAACCAGTTGGCGAAATTCAACAAAGTCTTGTGGTAGAGCCGGTCTGAAATCAAATGAATCTTGTGAATGCTGAAGAAGAAGACCTTGTAGAAATTCTACATGATGTTGAAGGATTGGATTTTTTTCAGTCCATTCACGATTTATACCGGGTGAAGTAGTTAAATCGTAGTAGGCAAAAAACGATAGTAAAGAACAAGGCTCAACCTGAAAAATTTGTTTTTGCAATGTTTCAAAAGAGGTCTCAAATTGTTGCTCGAAGTTTTCACCTAATTTCTTAATAAATTCAACTCTTTCGTCTTCAGTCATTCCCTCCAACGGTGATGACATCTTGTGATAAGTGAATCCAGTAAATTCTTTTTCGACGCGACGAGTGGCAAAACCTTTAGACTGGTTTTTATTATTGGCTTGGGCAGAGGTTTTCTCTTTCTTCCGTTTCTTCTTACTCACTGTAAAACTCACCTAAACCATGATACTTAGTTCTCCATCCCAATGATAGCAGGACTTTATTAAAATACTCAACTCGGACAGATAACTTGGATAGACCGCCCCGATCTAATCTAAGCAGTCGAACTATTATTAGCGTGAAACTTTCCGCTGCGACAGAATCATCTCAACTCAATCCCGCAATAATATTGACGCTCATAGCCAGAATAGCGGTGTTAAAAAAAAACGACAGCACGCTGTGAAAAAGCACGAGATACCTCGTGGAACGAGAAGTGATCTGCACGTCTGCAACTTGGCAAGTCATGCCAATACCAAAAGAGAAATATAAAAAATCTTTGTAATCTGGTTCCTCGTCGCCCGGAAAATCCAAACCCCCCGCCTGCGAGTAGCTGCCGTGCTGCTTGCTGCGGTTTTTGTAGTAGCTGCGGGCATAGTGCATGGTGAAGATAGTGTGTACCTGCATCCAAGACCCAACAATTGTGAGGACAGAAAGCCCCAAGTGCAGAAAAAGCAAATTAGGCGACAGGCCTTTGGTGTCGCGCAGCAGGAAGAAGATAGCTAACAAGCTAGCACAAGCGGCTGCCACGATCGTACTTAAGATTGTTAAGCGGCCAGCATCCAACTGCTGAGCGTGGTGGCGCATCATTTCGGGAGTGCCTTGCAGCATCAGCATCCAAGTCAAAATCAGAAAACTGACCGCGCCCGCGTTCCAAATGCACAGCGTCCGAGTCAGGGGGAGATAATCAGGCGGCAGCAACACAGCAACTGCCATAGCAAACAGAACAGAGACAAACAGGCGGTGCCGGACGCTCCAGATCCAGTGCATTTTAGGTTGGGAAACATTTTTCACAGTAATCTAGTGTAATTTAGGCACAGTCAGGGTTAGAAAATCTCAACTACTGCCATCTTCGCAGGAAATTCCATAGAAATAGCTATGAATTGGCAACACTCAGCACAGGCAGGATTTTTCATGCCTTTCGATAGATCGATCGACCTCAACCTTCTAGGTAAAGTGGGAGAAAAGATAAATTGCGGTTTGAAATTATGGCATCCTCCCAACCCCTCAAAGGCATTGAATTGATCGACTGCGCCAAAGCAAACGCCCAACAAGGAATCGCCACAGCCGCGAAGTTTTGCGGCTACGGAGGCGACCTCAACACCTTCGAGCGGGAACTGAAACAGGCTTGCCAAGACATCGGCGTCGAAGTCAAGGAGTTAAACGACTTGATTACGAATCAGCAGATGATGAAACAAGGAATGGGCATTGAAATCGCTCCAGATACTCCCTCAGAACTCTAGCCTCAATCTCCACCGCACCAGTTTTAGAGCTAAGATTGCCCTGAGACCCGTATTTTGAGTCTGCTAGCTGAGGCAGGCTAGAATGTTTTGCATGGGAGCTTCCGACTCTGGGCAGGAGTCGCGTTTTCTCCCGCGAACAGGGTGCTTTCTGGAGGGTGCACAGATTGTTAGGAGGACTGTCGTGTCAGATCAGCAAGACCGAATTATGCGTTTGTTTATAGAGGAGGCTAAGGAGCACCTCGATACTCTAGAAAATGGTTTAGTGGATTTGAAGTCCACGATGAAAGACCCCGAAAGCGTCCAAGAGATGTTTCGAGCCGCCCATTCCGTGAAAGGAGGGGCGGCTATGCTCGGCTTAGATAGTATTAAAACAACCGCTCACCGCTTGGAAGATTGTTTTAAGGTGCTCAAGGACGGGCCCGTCAAGCAGGTTGACCAAACGGCAGAATCCCTATTTTTAAAGGGAGTTGATACGCTTAAGGACTTGCTGGGGCGACTGGAGGGGCCTTTCGGCTTGAGGAATGAGGAGGGAGAAAAACTCGTGCACCAGGTTATGCCTGTTTTTGCTCAACTGGAAACTCACCTCAATAAATTGGCGTCGGGCAAAGTGCAGGCTGCTGGGTCTGGTACCCCCGCCGCTCCAACAGCGGGCGCCGTACCGGCGAATTTTGCTGTTGAAGTGATGACTTTACTCAAAGAAATGTTGCAGGTGTTCAAGCAGAAAGAATCGGCTGCTAGTCGCTCTGAGTTGACGGCTGTGTGCGTTCGCCTCTATAAGTTGGGAGGTAAAATAGAGACTTGGCAAAATTTAGTAAAAACCGCTAGAGCGGCGATCGTCAATCCCAAAAACTCTTATAAAGTCTTAGCTCCGCTGATTATCAAAGAACTCAAGGAAGCTGGCGATTTAGTACAAGTGGGGAAAGTCAAGACGATCGTTCCGAGTAAAAATTTGCTACTTTTGGCAGCAAGCCCAAAACCAGCAGAGGCAAGCCCCGCAGCAGCCCCAGCCGCAGCGTCGAAGCAAGTAGCACTTCCCGCCGAACCGAAGGCGGTAGTCAAGCTTTTGCTCAAAACTTTCAACAAAAAGCAACTCTCGGAAATCGCCAAGTTACTGGTTAACGCCATCAAATCCTCGAACTAGGAGTTTTGGCAGTAGAAGATAGATTGACACTCCTGGGCCTAAAGGCGTGAGGATTCTTCGTTCATTGACTCAACTTGCCCAGACAAGATTTCTCCAGCCTGAGTAGAGGTCGAATCTCCCGAAGCGTTCGGATTTAAAATCCAGGTTCCTACATGACCTGTAGTACCCAAGGCTAGATTCAGGATATTTCTAGCCGCATTCCAATCTCTATCTAATTCAAGTCCACATTCGCAAATGTGGGTTCTAGTAGATAGAGATTTTTTTACGACCGTGCCACAGTTAGAGCAGTTTTGAGTAGTGTACGCAGGGTTAACAGCTACCGTTATTTTCCCAAGTTTAATTCCAAAATGCTCTAACCATTTCCTGAATTGATACCAACCTGCATCATTAATCGACTTGGCAAGACAATGGTTTTTAACCAGGTTTCTAATCCTCAAGTCGACCTAGGCGACCAAATCGTTAGATTGGATTACGCAACGCGCTATTTTCTTAGCGTGTTCTTGACGCTGCCTACTTATTTTGAGGTGTGCTCGCCCTAATCGATTAATGGCTTTCTTTCGATTGGTAGAACCTTTCTTTTTGCGAGAAACCCGGCGCTGTCGAGACTTCAACCGCTTCTCACTTTTTCTGTAAAATCTAGGGTTCGGTTCGCTATGACCGTTGCTATCGGTATAGAATTCTTTGAGTCCAACATCTAAACCGATTGTTCTACCTGTGGAATTTGTATCGACCTGGAAATCGAGCCTTATTACAAATTGGACGTAGTAACCGTCAGCACGGCGAACTAATCTCACCCTCTTGATTTGGTCTATTTGGTAGAAGTTTAAATCCCAAGTCCCTTTCAGTTTCAACTTGCCAATACCCTTTTTGTCGGTAAAGGTAATTTGCTTGCGCGTCTCAGAAAGCGCCCACCCCGAAGTTTTGTACTCAACTGAACGAAAGTTTTTCTTAAACTTTGGATAGCCTTTTTGACCGGGAACCTGGCGCTTGCAATTGTCGTAAAACCGAGCAATTGAATTATAAGCCCGCTCAACCGAGGCTTGACAAGCATGGGAATTCAAAGTTTTGACAAACGGAAATTCAGCCCTCAGCGCTGTATTGTAGCGATAAAGCTCTTTCTGCCCAATGCCTCTGTTGTCCATCCAGTAACGGATGCACTTGTTGTCGGGTAGGAGAGCATACGTCGCCGCATCTCTCCCCCCTAAGAACCGTACTTGACACTTTCGCATCATACGGCTCAAGCCTCCAGAACCTCAGAACTTTTACCCGTATGTACGTGCTTGTGGCAGGTGAGGTGTAGGTGGACTAGGTTGTTTTCCCTATTAGTTCCCCCATCTTTCACTTGCATTTTGTGGTGGGTGTGTAGCTTTTCTCCATTGAACAGGTGTTCACCGCATACGGGGCATCTCCAGCTTTGGCTCTGGGCTACATTGAATAGCTTTGAACCTTTGGCAAAATATGTTTTTCCGTAGTTAGTTCTACGTTTTTCCCAGTATTCGGTAAGGTTGGGGTCATCAGGGGACGCCGTTCCTTTGATTTTGACGTGGCGGGTTATTGGTAAGTCTCCGAGTTTCGTTAGGATTAGGTTTTTCTTCCTCCCATTTCTGTCTTCAACTGCTGCATGAAAGTTCCATTTCCTGCCATTGACAGTGATGAAATACTTTCCTGCCACCCACTTCTTCCCCTTGTTTGGATGTCTGCTTAGTGACCATTTCCAGATTGCCTGAAAAATTTGGTGGTCAACATAGCTGAACACTTCGCTACTTACCCCGTGCTTATAGTAGTTTCCCCACCCCCTGATTCGGGGGTTTAGGTATTGGATAACTGCTTCCGGGCTGGCGTGTTTATTGGTTTTTAGCCATTCCCGAATTTCTCTAAGGAATAGTTTGACTTTTTCCTTTTGAGGTTTTACTAGACAGCTTTCCTGGAAGTGTCGGACATTAAATCCCAGAAAGTTGAATCCTTGTTCTATATGAACAATATTGGTTTTGTCCTCATTTAATTCCAGTCCTCTTGTCTTGAGGAGTTCCTTTACCGAGGGAATTATTTCCTCAATATCCTCTTTTGTTTCGGCGGTGATAATTAAGTCGTCAGCGTATCTGACAAATCCATATTTAGGCGCTCTAGGAGACTTGTTCTTCCCTTGCCTTTTCTTAAATTGACTTAGGAATTGTTCTATTCCGTCCAGCGCTATATTAGCTAAAAGGGGTGAGATTATCCCCCCTTGTGGTGTTCCGCTTTTCGTTTCGTGGAATATCTCAGATTCTACATAACCTGCTTTCAGCCACTGTTTAATTAACTCTCTGCCTGGTATTTCTCCAATAGTTTTGAGTATGAAGTTGTGGCTGATGTTGTCGAATGCGCCTTTGATATCTGCGTCTAATACCCACCTGTCATTCCCTTGTTTATTAAGGCGAATCCAAGAGTGTTCTATGGCATCATGACAGCTTCTACCTGGTCTGAAACCGTAGCTGCTACCCTCCATTCGGGCTTCCCAACTAGGTTCCAGTGCATTCTTGATTACTGCTTGTGCTATACGGTTTTTAACTGTTGGAATCCCTAATGGTCTTTGTTTTCCATTGGCTTTTGGAATATATACCCTTCTAGCGGGTTGAGCTTTCCACAGGGTGTAATCCTTCATTTCTTTGACGAGTTTTACTCTTTCGGAGGGGGTGGTTGCCGTCTGACCGTCTATGCCAGCCGTCTTTTTCCCCTCGTTTTCTTGAGTTACTCTCCGCACTGACAGTAGTAGGTTGGAGTAGCTACATATCATCAGTTTCATAAGGCTGCGAACCTTATTCCACTGTCCGTTCTGGGTTGCTCGATAAATTCTCCGTCTCAGGTTTTTAATCCGTCTATTCACAAGTTTCCAGTTGATGGATTCCCATGTTCTCAACGGTTCCTTCGTTCCGATGTCATTACTGACCCTATCTTTCACGTCGGTTCAATTCCTTTACTTTGATTTATCGCTGAAGACCTACCAGAAGTCTGCCACCTTTTGGTGAGAGGCAAATTTTGAACCCCTATCCAGGGCGTTACCCTTGGCTTTCGCTTTTTCTGGCATCCTTTACCCCCTCGGCAGTTCCGTCTTCCTTACGGTTGACCTACTTGGGCTTTCGACCTTACCCAAGAGCTAGTGGGGTTTACCGTGTTTCGTGTATGTGACCTGCGAGAGGTTCGGGTTCCATCTATACTCCGACAGGGGTTTTACTCCTTCATCGTTGATGTCCGAACTTCAACGACTTACCTGCTTGCCTTTTGGCATGGCGTATCAGCTCATTTCGCCATTGTCATTTCACGGAGCTTACGATGATTCACTTTCGTTAACCCTTACCTCCCTTTCCCTTGCCGGATATATCAAACGAGCTGTCCGTATTCCAGCTTTTGTGCCTTGCATTCCCTTAGTTTCATTACTTACTATCTCGGTAGGCGGGGTACTTGACCCTTTTACATGGGAATATGGGGAAGGAGTCCCATAGAGGAGACGGCTCCTCAGTCTTTAGTGCTGATGCACCTACACACGACTTTCACGTCGCACGCGGACAAACTGAGCCGTTCTAATCGCCTCATCTATTGCAGCGTATTGAGTTGTTTTTCCTTTGACTTTAAATTCCAGAACGATCGTTTGACGTGGAAAAACTCTACGGCAATAGTCTAGCACAAAAAAGTCGCCCGCTTATGGGCGAGGCTTGAAACCCATTTTTTGGTCAAAGCAATATTTCTGAGGGGGAGAAATTTATGGTGGGTGCTGGCAGCCGCCCGCCCTCGCAGCAACTCGAAAAAATTCACTCATTCGAGATTTTTGCCCTCTACCTTCTACTGTTGGGCAACCCTGCGTTAGAATTAGTGGATATGTAGGCGTGCAATATTGTACCAGAATTAAAAATCGAGCAGGCTTTATAAGGCGGTAGCTGTGAAACAAATTCGTTCATTAGAAGATGCTTTAAACCGCTGTCAGGCGATAGGAATGCGCTTGAGCCGCCAGCGTCGATTGATTCTAGAACTTTTGTGGGAGGCAAAAGAACACCTCTCCGCTCGCGAAATTTACGATCGCCTCAACAAACAAGCGCATTCGATCGGTCATACTTCTGTGTATCAAAATCTAGAAGCTTTGTCGAGAGAAAGGATTATTGAGTGCATAGAACGCTCGGAGGGACGCTTGTACGGCAATGTCAGCGACTCTCACTCTCACGTCAATTGTCTTGATACGGCTCAGATTCTGGACGTTCATGTGGAACTGCCGATCGACTTGATCGAGCTCATCCAAGAGCAAACAGGTGTCAAAATTGTAGACTACCGGATAGATTTCTACGGATATCGAGCGGCAGAGTCCGCCACGCAAGAAGCATCGAGTGTCAGCGATGCGCCAAAGGCTTCGTAACGGATACAGCACCGGCTGTTGGAAGCAAAACCGATCTTTGCGCTCGGCCTGTCGGTCGTATAAAATGATTTAAGTATTTAGCTGCGCTCGATCGGTTTTTTTGCCGTCGCCAGCCGGAATTCGGCACAGTCTAAAAAAATGAAAACAGAAAAATGAAACTCGATCGGCAAGTTTGGCGATCGGGAATAAAATTTACGACTAAACCCAAAAAATCAATCCTACCCCCTCCAGGTACAAAGTGTAGACCAAATCCGGCTTTAATACCCCCTTTATTTTTTAATCGGCTTGGAGTGGAGCAAAGTTTGTGTAATTGGGGTTTCAACCGCTGAGTCCGATCGGGGAATTTCAGACCCGGATTTAATAGGAGAGCTTAGTTGAATCCCTCCCCCAATTCATGTGCAGAGTCAATTCTAAAATCTAAAATCTAAAATCTAAAATCTAAAATCGATCGACAGACGGGGCTTTATACTGTTTTTTCTGCTAAACGGCCCCGGGATCTGTCAATAACTGTTTGATAACTGGTATGATTTACGTGCTTCGAGAGCCTAAAATACTCGGAAGCAACCAGTGGGGCCAGACACAAACCTCACTATAAAACGCCGTAGAGGGAAAGATTGCCAGTACCTTGAAGGAAGTTCTCGATCTCCTTAACAGGAGTTAGAAGCCGACATCACAATCTATGATTTGATGTGGGAGTGTCACGTGAAGAGTGCGCATTACAGGACAGGCTGAAGTAATGGCGAGACGACAATCTGACCAATTCCACACACCACCGCAATACAACCCATCCCCCAAACCGACGGCACAGTTCAGTGCAGAGGCGACAGGCGATGCGAGTTCCTTCGTAACGGCCGGGCCGACCGAGGGAAAAAGAACTTTTTGGCAGTGGCAGCTTATCTGGCTGAGTCTCCTGGTGGGATTTGGAGTAACCGGTGCCGCTGCATTTCTGTGGTTGCTGACGATGCCGCCACCGCCGAATTGCCAGCAACTGTCGCCGCTGGCGGCGGATGGAGAGCGACTTTACTGCGCTCAACAAGCTGCTAAGTCGGGCAAGCTAGAACAGCTAGAATCGGCAATGGCATTGGTGCAGGCTTGGCCGAAAGAACATCCGCTATACTCGCAAGGTCAACATTTGATAGGGGAATGGTCGAAAGCCATTCTGGCATTTGCGAGGGCAAAAATTGAACTGGGCGATTTGAAAGGCGCTCTGGAGATTGTGGCGAAAATTCCGAAAACCAGTCCGTCTTACCCCGAGGTAGAAGAGGCTGTGACTGCTTGGGAAAAAAATTGGCAGGAGGGCCAAAAACTCTACGATACAGCCCTAGCAGCTTTGAAAAGTGAGGATTTAAGGAAAGCCTGGGATTATGCTCAAGCTCTATTTAAGCTGGAAAATATTTTCTGGAGTCAGAAGCGTTACAACGAGCTGATCCAGCAGATTTCTTTGGAAAGAAACGGCTGGCAGCGCTTGCAAGAGGCTAGAGATTTGGCGAAGGACGGAACTCCGCAAAAGTTCGCTGAGGCGATCGTCCTGGCTCGTAAAATAGACTCGCAGCTTTTTGCCCGTGCTAAAGCTGAGAAGGAAATTGAGGGCTGGAGCCGGACTTTGCTGGCAATGGCTACTAAGCGGTTGGGGGCGAAAGACCTGCCGGGGGCGATCGAGGCTGCTTCTGTTGTGCCGCAGGATTCGCTACTGTTTGCGGAAGCTCAAGATTTGATGCAGTTGGGTAGGGCTCAGGCAGTGACGTGGAACCAGTCGATATCAACTCCGCTGCCGCAACACATTTTTAGCTTGCTTGAAGGGCAGGGGGCGGCTAGCCAAATTGCTCCGGGTCGCCCTCTGTACAAGCAAGCTCAAGTTCAAATTGAAAATTTGCAGGTGCAGTTTCAAGATCTCGTGCGGCTGCAAGTGGCGAGTACGATCGCTAGTTTCGGTCAGATAGGGACGTTTAGACTCGCGATCGAGCAAGCGCAAACCATCGGACTCAAGCAGCCGCGGCGGATTCACGCTCAAACTTTGGTGGCTTCTTGGCGCCGGGAAATTCAGCGGATCGAAGACGAATCTTTTCTGACTCTGGCCAAGCAGTTGGCAGAACCGCAAACCGTTGAAGGACTGAAGGCGGGCATCGCTCAGGTAGTTTTGATTGCTCAAAACCGCCCCCGCAGGATAGAAGCGCAAACTCTCTTGGCTCAGTGGACGAAACGCATAGAAGTTATTGAAGATCAGCCTTTTTTAGATGAAGCGATCGCGCTGGCGAAGCAAGGAAAACTTAGTGCTGCTATTGAAAAAGCTTCGGCAATTAAGAGCGGTAGGACTTTGTACGCGAAAGCTCAGGATAATGTTTATCAGTGGGTGAGCGAACTGCAAGTGGCTCAAGACCGACCGATTCTCGATCGAGCTGCGGAATTGGCATCTCAAGGCAGTCTAGGAGCGGCGATCGATACGGCTTCCCAAATCGGTTACGGTAGGGCGCTGTATTCAGAGGCCGCAGGTGCGATCGGGCGCTGGAGTGCTGAACTCAGAGCAAACAGTGCGCCGCCGCCGGAACCCGCTCGCGAATATGCGCCGGAACCCGCTCGCGATTACGCGCCAGCTCCCAGACAGGAGGAGTACGCGCCAGCTCCCAGACAGGAGGAGTACGCGCCAGCTCCCAGACAGGAGGATTACGCGCCAGCTCCCGAGCCTTACTATCCGCCTGCGAGACAAGAGGCCCCGGCTCCGGAACCTTACTATCCGCCTGCTAGGGAGCCGGAACCTTACAATCCGCCCGCGAGGGAACCGGAACCTTACTATCCGCCCGCGAGGGAACCGGAACCTTACAATCCGCCCGCGAGAGAAGAGGCCCCGGCTCCGGCTCCGGAACCTGCTCCTCCTCCGGCTCCGGCTCCGGAACCCGCACCCCCCTCGATTCCTGAATCGGCTGGGCCTCCTGATGCTAATTTGATCCCCGAGTAATTGGGTTTTCGCGCGATCGAGCTCTAAAATCTCCAATCTAAAATCGAGTGAGTAACTTTCAACTGCTGTCGATCGATGCCGACCCCATTTTCCGGCTGGGGCTGAGAGTCGCTTGCGAGCAGTATCCAGACTTGCAAGTTGTTGCAGAGGTTTCAACGGGAAACGAGGCTTTGCGGGTTCTAGAGGCTCGCTCGATCGGCTCTGAAACAGCCAAGAAGCCTTCTGATTTGGTCATTTTGGCTGTTGAGACCTTAAATTGGCGATCGGGTCAAATAGAGGCGCTGGCATTTTGTCGCGAACTCAAAAGTTTGTACCCCAATCTGCCCCTGTTGCTGCTAGGCGGGCCGCTGACACCGGAGCTGTTGGCGGAATTACAGGCTGCGGGCGCTAATGGCTATTGTCCTAAAGGTAGAGATATTTCCGTGACCATCGAAGCTATTCGCGCGGTGGCATCTGGTTGCACTTATTGGGCGGCAGATACGGCAGCTAACTCCGGAATAGAAATAAATGCAGCGGGGGTTCAAACAGTAGAAAACTCCGCAGCAATTGCAGATAAAAATGCAGATGAGCCGACAGTTGATACGCCAGTACACAAAAAAATGCTGGCTTATTTTTGTGTTTCTGGACTGCGGGAAATAGATGCAGCTTTGGCGGTTGTTCAAGGTGATTTACAAGCACTCAGAGCCACAGATCCGACTGATTTGCCCTCTATTTTAGATGGCGTTGTACTCAGCGGGCGCCGCAGAGAATTGCTGGCAGCTCGCTGGATTGTCAGTCAGTTATTATTTGAAGGCAGAAGGCAGAAGGCAGAAGGCAGAGAAGAAAGGGGAGAAGGCCGAGGGGAGAAAGAAGAAATTAGAGGGGAGAATTTGTTAAATAATTCTCAATCGCAGTTAGCGAATTCCCAAGTTTCGGCTGAATCTTTGGTGGTTGCAACTAATTGGCAAGGTAGCTTGTTTGACTCGGTGGCGGCTAAATTGCAGTTTGAGTTGGTGAATGTGACTGGTTTGCCTTTGGAAATCGATATTTTGCGATCGCCCAAAAAGCGCGAGTTGATGAGTTCCATCCTGCGGAAGTTAAAGGATTTGCTGGAGGAATTGCGCTTTTCGCAAGTGCAGCAAACTCAATTGTCGCAAAAAATGCCTGCTATTTTACGGGATTTGTGGGAGGCGACAATCATAGATTTTTTTGGCAGATACTATACACTGCAAACGGGAGAAAATCTGGTTTTTGAGGGCAGTCAAACAAGCTTGAACTTGGGAGAAAGTCAAGGGGGAAGCGCTGCTTATATCTTGGCAGGCAGCGGCGTCGAAGTTGTGCCGATGCTGCTGGCAGATGCTGATGTAGTTGCAGCAGAAATCCTTGACAAAATACCGATGACAGTTGATTTTTTTGCACATTTGCTATTTGAAATTCCGCTAACAGTTGACAATATTTCTTGTGTTGCTGGCAGCCCGGAAGCGATGCAGCGAGCTGAAGCTTTGTTAGAAAATTTAGCAATTCAAGTTGCTAGCGGAGTTGTACAGCCTCTGCTAAATAATTTGGCTAATATTGAGGAAATCAAGCAAATTTTTTACGATGGTAAGTTGATTTCGACGCGAGAAATTGAGCGGTTTCGGAATGATTTGTCGTGGAGATATAGCTGGGATAGATATTTTGTGGAACCGAAAGCTATTTTTGAAAGCAGGTTTTGGCTGTTTGTTTTGGGCGATTCTGGAATTAAGAGAATTTCTATTTATGCTCCGAGAAATCTGGAGCTAGCACAGTTGTCTGGGTGGCAGTTAGCCTTGACGTTGGTGCTGGAAACCAGAGATGCGATCGCACCTAGAGTGCGCGCGGTTATTTCGCTGTTGGGGACTGCTGTTGTTTACGTTTTGACGCAGGTTATAGGGCGGGGAATTGGTTTGATCGGGCGGGGAATTATCCAGGGGATTGGCAATTCTTTGCAGGATAGCAAGTTTGGGAAAAATGGGTAATTGGGAATTGGGCATCGGCCAAACAGGGCATCGGGCATTGCTAATTGATAATATTGATAATTGGACATTGGTAGTGATATTATAGGTGGGATATATATGAGATGTGATACCATTCTCAATAACCTGTAGGGGCGGGTTTTTCCAACAATATTTGGTTGAGATCGATAGTCTCATAAACCCGCCCCTGCTGCCCAACGGTAAATCGCGGTCGATCGACCGGATTTGATATAAATTACTGCTATAGGGTTGACTTTTTATGAGTATTATGATATCGATAGATGCCGATCGCATAAACAGTTTAGATTTGTCTCCGGTGCGGACTGCGATTGAAAAGTGGCTGGCCGAAGGAGCGATCGCCCAAAACGAACAACAGCTAAAATTTGAAATTGAGTATCCGCGCGAAGAGTTAGATCCGCGAGAAATTTCGGAAATTCCCGAAGTGCGGCTGTGGTTTATTCGCTTGGATGCTTGTTATCCTTGGCTGCCATTTTTGCTGGATTGGAAAGCGGGAGAATTGGCGCGCTATGCCGCCATGTTGGTGCCGCACCAGTTTCACCCCACCCAAGGTATTCAGTACAATCCTGAAGCTTTGGAAATGTTTTTGATGAACAAAATTTTTGTGTTGACTGATTGGTTGAATCAGCAGGGAATTCCCAGTAAATCGAAGTTGATGGCGATGTCGCAGATGTTTGGTTATGATTTGGAGGATGCTTTTTTTGATGTGATTGTGCCGCACAAATAAGCATCGCACTCAAATTAACATACTCCTAATTAGGTAGGCGACTCTATACCTAAAGACTAAGTAGAAAGGTAGAAATCCGGTTTCTTCCCTTGTGGGGCGGGCTTTCCAGTCCGCCTCCGAAGCTGTAAGTTCGATCGGCAACAGGTTAATTAACCTTAACAGCAACCGGAATCAGACTTTAATACAGTCATTAAACCAGCGCGCCTCAAAAAATTGTTGGTGGACTTCAGAATTTTCTCAGAATTGAGAGTTAGTTTAAATAGACAACGATCGCCCGATTCAATCGATCGAGGAAATTTCCCATGCAAACAGATTACCTCATCGTCGGCAGTGGTTTATCAGCACTGGTTTTCGGAGCTTTGATGGCAAACTCCGGCAAAACCGTACACATCCTCGAAGCTCACGAGCATCCCGGAGGCTTTGGTCACACCTTTACGATGGCCGACAAATACACCTTTAATGCCCAATTCCACTACGTTTGGGACTGCGGCGAAGGACATACAGTCAATCGAGTTCTCAAAAAACTCGGCCTCGATCGAGATGTCACCTTTGAACGGTACGATCCGAATGGCTACGACCACATGAGAATGCCTGGATATGCACTGGATATTCCCTCGGAACCAGAGGAACTGATCCGCAGATTGTCGGCGCTGTTTCCCGAAGCGGGCGAGAGAATTCGCCAATTCGTCAACGAAGTCGAGAAAACAGGCGAGGGACTCAGAAAACTCGCTCCTCCCGTCAAACCAATTGAATTGCTCAAAAATTTCGGTGACGTATTCTGTGCCGTCCAACACCTCAACAGTACACTTCAGGACGTTTTCGACAAGTTCCAACTCCCGCAAGCCGCCCAAACCCTATTAGCCCTGCAATGGCCGGACTTTTTGCTGCCCCCAAATCAGCTTTCTTTCTATGCTTGGATTGCCTTGTTTAGAGGCTATCAAGAAGGCGCATTTTACCCGACGCAGCATTTTGAAGATGTCATCAATTCTTTAGTTAATGTCATTGAATCCAACGGGGGGAAAGTTCTATTAAACCATGAAGTCACGAATTTTAGGGTGACAAACAGAACAGTAACTGGTGTTGAAGCGATGGATTTGACCACCCATCAAACCCGTGAATTCACGGGCGACACGGTGATTTGCAACCTCGACCCGAAAAGAGCGGCCAAGATGATTGGAGAGGAACTGTTCTCTAAAAAAGTGCGGCGGAAACTCAACTATGAGTATTCTGCATCTAACTACATGGTGTACTGCGTTGTCAAAGATATCGATCTCCGAGACTATGGATTTGGCAAGTGGAATACGTTTCATTCCGAACATCTGGATCTGAATGAAGCCTTTGCTCAAATGTACGATCGAAATGATTTTTCTCGTCCTAGTTTTGCAATTACAACGCCAACTTTACTGACGGAAGCGCGGCGGGATTGTCCAGAAGATTGTCAAATTGTAGAATTTCTGACAGTTGCTAATTACAGCTATTTTAAACAACTTTGGGAGAGCGATCGCAAAGCTTACAGACAGAAGAAACAAGAGATTCTGGACTCGATTTTAGATGTTGTTGAAAAAGACTATGTTCCGAATTTCCGCAAACACATGGTCTTTCATATTACCGGAAGTCCGACGACTAACGAGCGCTTCTGCTGGTGTCCTAACGGTAATTCCTACGGTTCCAGCCTGACGCCGCGCAACATGGGGGTCGATCGGCTAAATCATGAAACATCCCTCAACAATTTCTATTTCTGCAACGCCTCCTCGGGCTATCCAGGCTTTGCGCCGACATTTTGGACGGGGGCGCTGCTTTATCAACGTTTATCCGGCGATGCGATTTTAGGCTAGGAGGAATTGGTTACTCGGCGATTGAAATCGCTACTACAGAAACGAAGTCTGCCTCCGCAGACTAAAAAATAAAAAGGGCATCACATCCAACCTGGCAACGAGAGAAAGCTAGAAAAAGGTTCTTGTCCCCCCCTTATTAAGGGGGGTTAGGGGGGATCGGATCGTTTCTCCAACAGCTCTTAAGCATTCGATGATTAATGTTCCATTCTATCAATCTAGGAGTGAACTATGAGAATTGCAATTGTTGGGGGCGGAGCCAGTGGTATGGCAGCAGCCTACTGGCTCAATAAACAGGGGCATCACGTCACTGTGTTGGAAAGTCAGCCAATTTTAGGCGGACACATTCGGACGCTGAACAAAAATGTTGTACCCAATCAATCTGAGTGCAATGAAATATTAGAAAATGGGGTGCTGGAATTTCCCACTGTATTTTACAATTTCGTGGCTTTGATGCAGGAACTCGGCGTTGAATTAGAACCTGTGCAGATTGGTTCCGCGCTGTTTTTTAAAGATGGCACTCACTTTTTGTCTGCGGTATCTATCCGAAAAAATTTCACCGGAATCCAACGCCTGCTCGAGTATTTGCGGCTGGATAGTCTCTACGCTCGTTCGGCTGGATTTATTTTAAAGATGCGGTTTGCTAAACAGCACGATTTCTACGATGTGTCGCTTTCTGAGTCTTTGAAAAGCTCGTGCGTCCGCAATTATTGGCTGAAGTTGCTGACGATGTACAGCTACTCGATACCGTTTGAATTGCTCGACAATTTTCCGGCGGAATTAGCGATGCCTGTTTTGCGCGAATATGCCTCGGTCAACTGGGTGAGGATTAAAGGCGGGGTGTATTCTTACATTGAAAAGATTTTGGAACGGTTTAAGGGCAATATACTGCTGAATGTGGAGATTGCCAATATTTCTAGAAGTGCGGATTCTGTAAAAATTGTGCTTTCTGATGGGGAAATCCAGGAATTTGATAAGGTGGTTTTTGCGATGCCACCAGATCGAGTTATGAGGTTACTGTCAGATCCGACTGATGCGGAAAGGAAGCGGTTTTCGGCGTGGAAAGCCAATTATGCAACCACTGTACTGCATTCTGATACATCAATGTACGATCGCTACGGTATCCGCAAGTTATCAGAATTTGATTTTTTCGAGACGGACAAGGGATGGGGATATAATGCGAGCTTGAATCAGCTTTGCGGCATCTCCTCGCCACGAGAGTACAGTTTAGCTTTTCAACTGGAGGAGTCGATCGACAAAAAGCACATTATTCACATTCAGAAACATCACACGCCGCTGTACACTGTCGAGTCTTTTCGATATCGAGATGAAGTTATAGAGACTAATGGCGAGAACAACACTTATCATGCGGGAGCTTATTTGGGGGATGGTTTGCACGAAGGAGCAATTACCTCTGCTTTGCGAGTCGCGAAATTAATCGGGTAAGTTCAATTGTGATGCTACAAACTCTCGCAAATATCAGTAAATTTCTTGCCGGTGCAGCACTCTCACAAAAGTAATGATGTCTGCATCAAAAGTTAAACCAATGCGAGAGTCGTCCACTCGGATGCGACATTAATTTTTGGCGTTGCCTAAGCTGCGACACCACCTGCTGCAGTTAAGTAGACATCATTGCTCAAAGATGGTGGCATTGTCGATCCGGCTAACTGAGTACCCTCAAAGTTGGTTCCCGTCAATGTTGCCCCGCTCAAGTCGGCTTCGCTCAAGTCTGCATAGCACAGCCTAGCCCAATCGAGGTTTGCCTGCACCAAAGAAACTCCCACCAGATTTGCCCTGGTTAAATCTGCTCCCATCAACTTGACGCCCCGCAACTGAGCCCCGCTGAGATTGGCAGCTAACAAGTTCGAGCCTTCCAGGTTTACCCCGTTCAGTTTGGCTTCGCTCAGGTTGACGCCATTGAGATCCGTCCTGCTCAGGTCGATGCCGTTGATGTAAGCTTTCCTGAGATAGATGCCTGTTAGTTGAGTGCCAAAAAGCTTTGCACCGCTGAGTTTTGCCCCTCCACAGTTTGCCCAGTTGAGGTTGGCTCCCGTGAGGTTGGCGCCCCGCAGGTTGATGAATTGCATGTCGGCTGTACACAAATTGGCGTTCCAGAGGATGGCGCTCCGCAGGTTGCTACCGATGAGTTGGGCGCCGCTCAACTTTGCCCTCGGCAGTTTTGCTTTGACGAGGAAAGCTCCGCTGAGATTGGCTTTTGTCAGTTCTGCGTCGGCTAGTCTGGCTTGGCCCATTTTGGCAAAACTCAGATTTGCCCTGTAAAGGTTTGCGCCGTTGAGTTCTGCTTTGGTCAGATGCGCCCGACTCAGGTTAGCTCCCGACAGGTTAGCCCTCGAAAGGTTTACGCCAACTAATATAGCTCCGCTGAGGTTTGCTCCGCTGAGGTTTGCGTCAGCAAAGTCTCTGTTTCCATTTTCGTATTCTTTGAGCAGCTCGGTTACTTCCATACGGGTCACATTCCTTATAGCGGAAATTAATCTAGAAATAAACACTCTTTATAAGTATTTTATCTCAAACGGAGCGGACTGGATCGCACTTTCAAGAAAGCTGAGAATCAACTTTATATTTATACATATACTTTGTGCTTTTTCCATAGTCCCGATCGTTTTGAGATCATAGTCTGAAACCCTTGATTTATCGTGGGTCTCTAGTGGGCTTCGGCAACCGTTGCGATCGTACTGAGATCAGTGAAACCGTTATTCTCGGTAGGTAAGCCATCAAACACTGTCCGAAGTGGTGATTAATAGTAAAATCAATATTCTTATTGTCCACTGTGGTTAACAGCTTTTTTAAACCGAGACTGCAAATTTGTTGTTGTTTTTGCGCCCGGTGTCCCGAAGGCTGGCATGGTCATAGCTGCATATTTTATCTACTGTCATTTTTCATGAAAATTAGATGTGGAACAACAGCTTAATCAGCGATAATTTTTCTCGATTGTCTCGCAGCAGTTAGACGATCGCGCTTTTGCATATTTCCTTGAGTCGATCGGGGTGAAAAGTAATTTCAGACATTGTACTTCTGAGGAATTTATCGATATGCCTAACGGTAGAGGGGATTCGTTCAAAACCTAGTGGATAATATATTGCAGATTGTACAAAACTAACAGCGAGTAATATCTGTATAAAATCACCCCCTCTACTGGCAGTTAGGCAAATGTGTCAATCTATGTTATGCTGAGTCAAAATTGAGGAATAATCATGTCAAAAGAAAGAAAAAGCAATAAAGAAATCAAAAAGCCAAAGAAACAACCTGATGGTGTTGCTAAGCCGAAGGATGACAAAAAAAATTATGGTAGCACCGAGGGCCGCAAGTAGAGATAGCTGCCACTCTCGGAATTGCGATTAATTTTGTTTAATTGTCATTACTATCGATTTTTAACATCTTTAACTATCCTATTTTGGGATTATCCGAAAACAGGTTTATTATATCTAGGGAATATGCAGTGCTAAACCCAAAGTATAATGAAATCTGTTTTTAGTCATGAATATGAAACATTCTGTCGCCGATCGAATTTAAGACCGTCTATTTAGACTTTATTGAAAAAAAATATAGTTCGATCGCCCAAATCCACCAAATCCATCAAATCCCATCACAGCGATATCTCAGTCACTGCAATATTACCCTCAAAACACACGTCCACATCAGTCCCAGGCGCCCGATCGCGCGAGCCATATTCTCCGGCATAATAAAAGTATTCTCCCGACCTCCGGTAAACGACTGGCAGCGGCTGCGTCGAAGGCTGGCAAAACACAATTTCCGGTTCCGCACTTCCGGGCGCTAAATGCGGCAAATTCACATTCCAGAAACACCCCGACTTTGGTTCCCGGTTCAGCAAATGGGCCAACACTCGCGATGTCCAGCGAGTAGCGACATCCCAGTCTATTTCAAGCGGCCTTTTAATCCGGTGGGAAATTGCGATTCCCGGAATACCGTGCATGGCTGCTTCGCGCACAGCCGCCACCGTACCCGAAATATAAACGTCAACCCCCAAATTGCCGCCCGCGTTAATACCCGAAAGCACCAAATCCGGCTTCGCACAAACGTGATGAAGAGCAATACGCACGCAATCGGCCGGTGTTCCCCCTACAGCATATTCCACGGACGATCGCCGATCGACATGAATCCGACTGTGAGCCGTCACTTGATGCCCGCAGCCGGACAATTGCCCCTGCGGAGCCACCATAATTGTTTTGCCGCTTACTGCTTGCAAAAGTGCTTGAATGCCCGGAGCATCGATGCCGTCGTCGTTGGTTAAAATTATCGTCATTAAAAATGTGTCGGTTTTATAGAACCGATTTGAGAGCGCAGATGCTGGCAACCTTCTGGTAGCTCTAGCCCAAATTGGTTGTTAGTTGGTGGCGATCGTCAGTATGAGCATTGCCACACATTTATATCATGGCATTAATTGAACAGTTGCCGCAGAAATGTGGCGCCCCACATTTTAGCCGAGTCGCACCTTGATATGACAGCTAAAGCGACTTGTTACGCTTGTCCCAGTGCAGCATTCATGACATCAGTGTCGATGCAAACATCAATTAATCACATAATTTTTTCCTCGGCTCTCCCCGATGCTTGGTGTTAAAAGTAGCAGATGATACTAACTATCTGAGACTGAACGTTGAAACCCTCGATCGTGCTAAATTATTAGCTTACGTTATCACCATAAGTACGAGAGAGCCACACTGGAGAAGAAAATATATGATATAATTATAATTCACTATTTAAGTCGAGTTGATTTTCGCTGAATCGCTTACGGTGACTAATAACGCAAGTTTCTAGTTATAAACTGCGGTGTTGCTAATTGCCAGCTTGCTAATCAAGTTTTTGACTCGAATTAGCCATTAGCAGCCTGTTTGAGATAACTAGCAACTTAAGTTAAGAGCAATTAGTGCAGGTGTTATTCATCTCAAATTTAACCCCTATAAAAACTATGAACCAATCTGTACAAAACGAGGATAAGGTTGAAAAAAAATAGTAGTTTTCCCAGATCAATATTGTCAGTTAGTCGAGTAGAATTTGGGCTAAAACAAGATAATCCAGAAGCCAAGTATCCCCCGCTAAAACTGCTAGTAAAGGACGGAAAACAAATACCGTCAGGATTGCAAGGCCACGTATTTATTATTTCAGCTACAGGCTCTGTAGACTCTAAATCTCGCGATGATAACAAAGATATTGTATTTCCTTCCAGTGATGGTTTCACGCCATTCTACAACGGCGACGGGATGGTTTATCGCTTTGATTTTGACAATCTTGAGGAAGGAGTATTTCTCACAACTAGAATTGCTAAAACCCCCTGTTACTATGCCGACGCAGCCACAAATAAGTGCAAGCCTAACCTGAGATTTAAAAATCGCGGCATCATGCGAATGTCTGACCAGTTAGGGATTCGCAATCAGCTAAACACCGGCTTTCTGCCCATGAAATTTCTTCAGGAAGACAACGAAAGACTGCTGATAACTTGGGATATAGGGCGTCCCTACGAAATTGATACAAAAACGCTGGAAGCAGTCACGCCCGTGGGTTGGGATCGAGATTGGAGAGCCTTTAATCCGCTATTAGCTAAGCTTCCCTTACAACCGCCTTTTCCGTTTAAATTAGTTCAGACTTCAGCCCATCCTTGTTTTGACGAGAACACAGGGGAAATGTTTACTGTCAACAGCGGGCGATCGCTCTCCACTTTTATTGCTCAATTGTGTCCAGTCCTCTATTGGGCTTTTGGTTTAATTGACAGCATCAGAAATCGATCCCAGCGACGATTTCAGCAAGTTCCCGACCAAAAAAACTTTTTCCAAAAATTAGCAGACGCCTTGAAAAAAACAATTCATTTATTCTGGAGTCTGCTGCAAAGATTTAATATAGCGGTTCTCGTGCGAGTGAGGTACAGACAGGTCTTGCGGAGCAAGGATTTCAGTCCTCAATCTGCACCTCATCTACTTGAGAAACGCGATATATTTGCCAACTTTGTCTATGTGATTTCCTGGGATGGCAAAGAAAAGATTAATAAATGGCAGGTAACGCACCCCAATGGTTGCCCGATCGCAATTAAACAGAGTATGCACCAGATAGGATTGACTGAAGACTACGTGGTGCTGATGGACACGGCCTTTAAATTCTTACTAGAAGAAATACTTCCGGCGCCAAACGAGCCAAAATATGAAGAAATAGAAAAATGGCTGAGAAACTTAATCGATCGCCCGCAATTACCCGACAGTACCATCTACATTGTCCGCCGCACTGACCTGAAATCAGATGTCAAGAAAGTGGTAGCGCGACAGGTTGTCATTCCCCGCGAAACCACGCACTTTCTCACAGACTATAAAAATCCGAACGATCAAATCACGCTGCACTTAGCGCACGTATGCGCTTGGGATGTAGCTGAATGGATTCGCAAGATCGATTTCAGCAACTCAGACAACAATGGAGGCTTACCCCATATGTTTGGGATGACAGTAGGGCCATTAGATATTAGTCGCATAGGATGCTACGTACTCGATGCTAAGGATGCCAAACTAATCGAAGTTGTCAGAAGCGATTTGACCGGAGTTTATGCAGACAACCAGCCTAACAAATATTGCCAGGACACTCAGAGCAACGGTAAAGAATATTGCAAATACACTTGGGGACCAGCACTTTATGCTTACCGTGAAAATCCGCCTTCTGGACACTTTGACAATATCTACTGGAGCTTTTTTGGATGCTGGGAAGATATTTTCACCGAACAAGGATTCAAAATGTATCAAAACTATAAATATCGGGAAATACCAGCCGATGAAGTGCGCCTGTTGACCAAAAAAGGCATCAAATCTAACTTGTTACGACTGCACATAGCAGATCTGGATACCCTTGAAGCAAATGAAAATCGGTTGCAGATTCAAGACGCATACGAATTTGACACAGGTTATTTCGGCAACTCGCCGCAATTTGTCCCCCGCGCGGGTTCAACAGGCGGCTCAACAGACGGCTATATTGTATGTGTAGTTTATAATGGTACAGATGAGCAACCTGACAACGGCAATGAAATCTGGATTTTCGACGCTGCGGATTTGAAGAGCGGCCCCCTATGCAAACTCTGGCATCCACAACTTAATTTTGGGATTTCCGTACACACGACTTGGTTGTCCAAGATTGGCAAACGGACGGCTAGTTATAATATTCCGGTGAAACAAGATTACGAATATTTAGTCAAACAGCAACCTCAAGAAATTCAGGAGTTCTTTAACGAGTGGGTATATCCGAAGCGAGAACCAAAAGACAGCGGTGACTGTAGCGTTAGTTAGCTCCGCAAGTCAGATTGCTAACTCAAAAGCGATCGCTGTTTCAACTGACTAGCAGTTGGCGCGATCGCTATATTGTATTTTATATATGATGGCACTGATATCACTTCAAGATTAAGACACCTATGTTAGCAATTCGCGGATATAAAATTACTTCACAAATTTACCAAGGGTTTAATACTGTTATTTATCGAGGGATCAAAGAGTCAGACGGACAGCCAGCGATATTTAAAATCCTCAAAAACGAGTATCCTCATCTAGAAGAAATTACCCGTTTAAGACAGGAATATGAAGTTTCCAAAAACCTTAATATAGAGGGTATAGTTAAACCTTTAGAACTACAAGAATTGGGGAACCGCAAATTTATCCTAATTGTGGAAGATTTTGGCGGAATTGCTCTCTCAGATAGCGAAAAATTTAAGCAGCCACAAATACGAGATTTTCTAGCGATCGCGATTCAGCTAGCATCTACCCTCGCTCAGTTGCACGATCTTTGCATTATTCACAAAGATATCAAACCCCAAAATATCATCGTCAATTTTACCACAAATCAAGTAAAAATTACCGATTTTGGGATTGCCACCCGCCTGTCTAAAGAGAATCAATCCCTCAGCCACCCCAACTTATTAGAAGGAACTCTTGCCTATCTATCCCCAGAACAAACAGGTCGGATGAATCGAGCAATCGACTACCGAACGGATTTCTACTCTTTAGGCGTCACGTTTTATGAAATGCTAACAGGGAAACTGCCCTTTCCGACCACTGACGTCCTCGAATTAATTTACTCCCACATTGCCATTCAACCCGTACCACCAGCAAAAATTAACAGCCAGATTCCTCAAGCAATTTCTGAAATTGTGATGAAATTGATGGCTAAAACTGCTGAAGAACGCTATCAAAGTGCTGAAGGTTTGAAATTCGATCTAGAACAGTGTTTAACTCAATTAGAAACTACAGGGAAAATTGACAACTTTCAAATTGGTCAAGAAGATTTATCAAGTCAATTGCAAATTCCGCAGAAACTCTACGGTCGATTTGAACAAGTTCAGACACTCCTAGCCGCCTTCGACCGCATCAGTAATGGGACAGCGGAAATGATGCTAGTAGCGGGCTATTCAGGCATTGGGAAAACTGCTGTAGTTAATGAAGTTCACAAACCGATTGTCCGGCAGCATGGCTATTTCATTTCGGGTAAATTTGACCAATTTAAGCGCAACATTCCCTACGCTTCTCTGATAGAAGCTTTCTCGGATCTGATGCGCCAACTATTAACTGATAGTCCGCAACAGATAGAGAATTGGAAACAAAAACTCTTATACGCGTTAGGCCAGCAAGGCCGAATTATTACAGAAGTTATTCCCGAAGTTGAACTGATCGTTGGCGAACAGCCGCCCGTGCCAGAAGTGGGAGCAACTGAAGCTCAAAATCGATTTAATCGGGTGTTTGCCAGCTTTATTCAAGTTTTTACTCAACCAGAACACCCGCTGGTTATTTTTCTAGATGATTTGCAGTGGGCTGATTTATCGTCGCTCAAGTTAATTCAACTGCTAGTGACTAACCCCGACAGCCAATATCTACTGATGATTGGTGCTTATCGAGATAATGAAGTTAGTCCGACGCATCCTTTGATGCAAACTTTGAAAAATAATCAAGAAAATTCAGCTAATTTAACAACAATTACTCTCGCACCTTTGAGTAGTACAGATGTCAATCAAATAGTTGCCGACACTCTCAAGGAAAGCCAAAAATCCCAAAGTCTATCCGCTCTGCTATTTAACAAAACTCAAGGCAATCCTTTCTTTTTAAATCAACTGCTAAAATATATTTATGAAGAAAAGCTGTTAGCTTACAATTTTAATAGTCGCCAATGGGAGTGGGAAATAGATGAAATTCAAGCGGTAGGAATTGCGGATTATAACGTTGTCGAGTTAATGGTAAAGCAGATTCAAAGGCTGCCGGAAGCAAGTCAAAAGATTTTGCAGTTAGCAGCTTGTATCGGCAGCAGATTTTATTTAGATGTTTTGGCGATCGTCAATGAAGAATCTCCTATAGAAACGGCAAATCAACTGTGGTCTGCCCTAAAGGCAGGTTTGATTCTCCCCTTGAACGACGCCTACAAAATTCCGCTCTTTTTTGACCGCGAACTGGCAGAGAATTTGCACCTTGACGATATCGCCAGCCGTCAAACTGCATCTGTGCAAATTCCTTACAAGTTTTTGCACGATCGCGTACAGCAAGCAGCTTATTCTCTCATTGCCGAAGACCAAAAAAAATTAACTCACCTCAAAATTGGTCAACTGCTGCTGAAAAATACGACCCCATCTCAGCAAGAAGAAAACATTTTTGCGATCGTCAATCAACTGAATATCGGCAGCGAGTTCATCACCGAGCAGTCAGAAAAAAACCAACTCGCTGCCCTGAATCTCGCCGCAGGTCGGAAAGCTAAAGCAGCAACAGCCTCCGAAGCGGCTGCCAATTATTTTAATGCGGGCATGGAACTCCTGGCAGCTTCTAGCTGGCAAAGCAATTACGAACTCACGCTCAACCTCTATATAGAAGCTGTAGAAGCAGAATACTTGTGTACCAACTTCGAGAGAGCTGCTGCACTGGCAGAAATAGCGCTGCAACAGGCAACAACCCTGCTCGAAAAGGTGAAAGTTTACGAGCTAAAAGTTGAATTTTATATCGCTCAAAACCAGCTATCCAAAGCCCTTGAAACCGGACTGCAAGCGGTAGAGATGCTCGGAGTTTCCCTAGCTCCTCTTCCCAGCGAGGGCAGCAGTTCCGTGCAGATGCCGAGATTAGAAGAGTTAGAAAACCTTCCCGAAATGACCGATCCCTATTTGCTAGCAGCTCTGCGAATCTTGATAACGGCAACGGCAGCGGCTTCGATCTCAGCGCCTTCAACCTTTGTTCAGATAGTTTTAACGAAGGTCAATCTTTGTGTGGAACAGGGTTATTCAGCTCTGGCAGCGATCGCTTACGCAAATTACGGCATAATTTTGTGCGGGCCGATGGCAGACTTGGACGCGGGATATTACTGCGGGCAGTTGGCGATTAAACTCCTAGATATTTTTCCTGACAACAAACTCAAATGTCGAGTTTATGCGCCATTTTACGGTTTGATATCCCATTGGAAAGAGCAGGCTAAGGAAAGTATTGCACCGTTAGAAGAGGCGATTCAAGCCGGTTTGGAAACGGGAGATTACCAATATGCAGGCTATTGCGTACTCCACTATTGTACCAACCTATTATTGAGCGGCGAATGCTTAGAAATTGTCGATGTAAACATTAGGGAATATATCAAACTTTTAAATAAAATCAAACAGGAATTTCCGCTCAATTTCATTAAGGTATGGCATCAACTGACCTTAAATTTGCAAGGATTATCATCAGATAAAATGCTGCTGCAAGGCAAAAGTTTTGATGAAGCAGCGATGCTGGTATATTTGCAGGAAACCAAAAATGCAACAACGCTGTTATTAGTTTACCAGGCCAAAGCCTTTCTCTGTTATTTATTTAAAGATTATTCCCAGGCTCTTGCCTGCATTTTGGCAGCTCACGAACACCTCAGAGGCGATAGCGGCATGATGACGTTTCCCGCTCACCACTTCTATTATTCGCTGATCCTGCTCGCTAATTACAACACCGCTGCGCCGAGGGAGCAACAGCAATATCTGGAATTAGTAGAATCTCATCAGGAAAAAATGAAACGCTGGGCGCAAGACGCGCCGATGAACTATCAGCACAAGTACGACCTGATCGAGGCAGAAAAAGCGCGGATTTTAGGGCAAAATGAGCAAGCAATTAACTTGTACGAAAGAGCGATATCGGGAGCGATAGAGTACGAACGCCGGGAAGATGAAGCTATTGCTAAAGAACTGGCTGGAGAATTTCATTTTGCTTGCGGTCGCGAACATATGAGTCGGTTCTATCTGAACGAATCCTACTACGCTTATATTCGCTGGGGAGCTACGGCAAAAGCCCAAGATTTAGAGTCAAGGTATCCAAAAATATTTGGGAGAATAACAGCTCAAAAAAATCTCGGTCTTGATTTTAATACCACGACATTAACAATAGGAGGTAGCTTGGAAGGATTAGAGCTACTTTCTGTGCTTAAATTTTCCAAAATCATCTCTGGGGAAATTGTTTTAAGCGAACTGATTTTACAATTTATGAAAATTGCGTTCCATAATGCTGGCGCTCAAAAAGGATTTCTGATTTTGAATCAGTCAGAAGGTTTTGCGATCGCAGCCGCTGGGGAAGTTGAGGACAGCGATATTAATGTGTTGTTATCTCCCCAGATTGAACTAGAGCAAGTTGTTCCCTTAAGCGTTATTTATTATGTGGAAAAGACTCTCACAACTGTCGTTTTAAATAATGCTAAGGCTGAAGGAGCTTTTAGAACCGACCCTTATATCAGGACGCATCAACCCAAGTCAGTCTTATGTATTCCCATCATCAATCAAGGCAAAATGATGGGTTTACTTTACTTTGAAAATAATTTGGCAACTAGCGCTTTCACTCCGACGCGGCTGGAAGTTTTAAAACTGATCTCTTCTCAAGCAGCAATCTCGCTAGAAAATGCCTTCCTTTACCACACGCAGGAACAAAAAGTAGAAGAGCGCACCGCCCAACTCGCCCAAGCAAACCAGGAAATTAGCAGCCTCAATAACAAACTTAAAGCCGAAAACATCCGCCTCAGTGCTGAGTTAGAAGTCACGAAACGACTGCAACAAATGATCTTGCCCAAACAATCAGAACTCGATAAAATTAAAGGATTAGAAATAGCTGGATATATGCAACCTGCCGATGAAGTTGGTGGCGACTACTACGACGTGCTAACCCAAAATGATAAGGTAAAAATTAGCATCGGCGATGTTACGGGACATGGTTTAGAAAGTGGCGTATTGATGATTATGGCGCAAACCGCAGTCCGCACTCTCCAACAAATGAACGAAACCGATCCGGTGAAGTTTCTTGATGTGTTAAACCGCACCCTTTATGCCAATATCGAGCGCATCGACTCGTCTAAAAACATGACCTTGGCTTTGTTAGATTATCAAGATAGTAACTTTACCATCAGCGGTCAACATGAAGAAATAATAGTAGTCCGTACTGATGGTAACATCGAACGGATCGATACAATGGAACTCGGCTTTCCTGTGGGATTAGAGGAAGATATTGCTGATTTTGTTTCCCAAGTTCAAGTGCATCTTAATCCAGGGGATGTAGTAGTGATTTACACAGATGGAATTACCGAAGCTGTAAATATAAATAAAGTGTATTACGGCATAGAAAGATTGTGCCAAGTGGCCAAAGAAAATCGCCACAAAACGGCTGAAGAAATTCGACAAGCAGTAATCGATCATCTGCGGCAACATATTGACAAACATAAAGTTTTTGACGACATTACGTTGGTAGTCCTAAAACAGAAATAACGCAAGTTGGTAATTGGTAATTGGTAATTGGTAAATTGTTTGAACGTCCGACGATCGAAACTCACATCTTGCACCATTCTCAATTACTTTTTTAGGAACAGGCTTTCCGGGCTGTGAAGCGAGAAAACTCATTCTTCGCTTCACGGGCCCCAGAGCCCGTTCTTGACAATGGTGCAAGATATCAGTCGAAACCGACTTCACGCTCAACAATTTTGGCAATGGTGCGCGGACTCAGGAAAGTGCGATCGGCAAACAGATTTGCCATCTATTTGTATAAAAACAAACTTTTACATTAGTAAAATTACGTAAATACGGGTTGTAACAGCGGATGGTACCGAAAGTTGCAATAACGGATAGTTAGCCGTGGAATGCCTCAGCAACAGTCATCCTAGCGTTTGCGGTACAACCGAGTTTACGAAAACTTTAAGAATAAACCTGGAAGCATATTGTTTTGGTAAAGGTATCAAAAATGTATAGACAAACACTTTTAAATGAGCGATGTTGTAAATAGCTACCAGAAGAAATCAATAAAGTCAATCCCCCCCACGATATAAACAAGGTATTACTCTTATGAAAACCAACTTCGCCCAACCACTAACTGCCTGTATAGCTACCGCTGGTTTAGCCATTGCTTCTTCATTACTAACTGCAACGCAAGCCCAAGCATTCGCTTTATCCGTCGATCCTCAGTACGGTACCACCAACGGCATCGGTACCGGCGCTACTGCAACATTGGACTTCAACTTTGTCCAAAGTGGAGCCGATTTGCTCCTGAATTTGGGCATCACCAATACCACTGGCACTCAGGCTACAGCCGGTGGTGCCACAAACTCTTCTCTCGTTGCCGTGGCATTTGACGTATTGAGCGGCGTTAGTGCATCGGTTAAATCGACTGCTGGCAGCACTTTTACAAAGTTTTGGCAAAACGTTGATATTAGCGGTTTGTCCAACGGTTTCGACTATGGCATTAGCACTCCGCGCAATAGCTTTAATGGTGGCAACGCTAATGGAGGCTTATATAAAAATCAGTCTACTTTGGTTAGCTTTTTGCTAACTGGCAGCAGTCTGAGTGCGGCTCAGGCAGAAAATGCTTTCTTGACGGGATTCCAGAATGGTACGCTCAAGGCAGGAGTTCGCTTCCAACAGGTAGCTGGGTCTAGTGTTGGTACCAGCGACAAAGTTATGGCCGGAGTTGCGGCTGATGCTGAGCCAGTACCCGAACCAACTACTATCGCAGGTATGGTGATGGGGTTGGGAAGCTTAGTAGCAGCCCGCCGCAAGCAGGCAAAAAAAGCTCTTGCTTAAATTTTCTCAGGGGTGCAGGCCATCCATCGGCAGAAAAGCTTGTAGCATTTCGAGTGAATTCAGGTTAACTTCTAGTATCAACTCATAAGAGCCAGGGCAGCTATCCCGCCTCTGGCTCTTATTTTTGCTTTGGAATTACAAAATGTAGATTTTGTCAAGGTGAAAAACAAAAAATTTGCGATGCCCGAATTTCCGCAAAAATTGACCTAAAATCCCCCAATCCCCAGAAAATATCAACCAACTTGTGGTAAGGTTTTTTGTCGGTTGCTATGTGGCAATCTCTGCAAGTTCAGTTAAACGCTCTCTCAGCAATGTTTTTGCCAATTTTCCCCTTAGCTCAAACAATCCCCGCACCTCCCGCCCAACAACAACTGATCGTAGACCCAGAAGTCCCCGTACCCGAAAACGAACTGGACTTGCCGCCACAGCCAAGCCGCAGCCCGCTGAAAACCCTGATGGTGCCTCAGCAAGTGCGGGTTTTGCCCGGAAAACTCGACAACATCCCGGTTTTCAACAGCAACAGCCCCGAAGTCGTGCAAACCGAAGGCATTTTGCTCTCCACATTTCCCCCGGAAGGAAAACAAGTACCTTCTGCACACTTAAACTTTCCCTTCAAAGGCCGATTTGACATCTTTGCCCACCACATCGCTAAAGCTAAAAATCGCGCCGAAACTCGCACCTTATTTCAAGGAATAATTGTCCACAATCCCAACTCGGAACCTGTTACTTTAAAAGTATTGCAAGGAGCGACTTATTTAACTCGGCCCGATGCCTTGTTTGTTGATTTGCCGTCGTATTTAGAAAATCGATTCGGCACTGTGTTTGCGGGGCCTGGAAGCCGCATCACGAGCGATGTGCTGCGGGGATACAGACAAGCCATTTTGCCGGCTGCGATCGAGATTCCGGCGAATGAAAGCCGAATGCTGATGAATTTGCCGATACCTGTGGGGAATGTCGCGCCTTCTTCCAACGGTCGATCGACCTTGATGCGAATGTCGAGCAGCAATTCGGTTTATGTAGCGTCGTTAGCAATGTTTGCTCCCACAAATCCAGGAGGAGTCGAGCAATCTCCCACATTAGAACAGTGGGAAAATATTTTAAATACCCAAGGTTTAGCGGGGCCGAGAGATTTAGCACCAACTCCCAGAGGCGAAAATCCGGTGCAAAAAATTTACGGCCGCGTGGCGGGAGTAGCTGAAGGTTCCCAGTGGCAAGCTAAAATTACGGACAATTCGAGAACCGATTATTTAACTATTCCCAAGCGGGGCGAGTCCTTTTCTTATGCTTTGAGCACAACCGATACGGGTACTTTTGGAACTGGTCAAGTTCAAAGCGCTAAAATGTTAGCTCGCTATCCCGATACTGCTTACTTAGCTAACGGTAATTACGGGATTCAATACAACTTAACTTTTCCGCTTTACAACAAATCTCGCGAGTCCCAATCTGTTAGTATTAAAATGCAAACACCGATTAAAGCAAATACAGAATTGGGGGGATTGATGTTTTACGATCCTCCAGAAAATCGGATCTTTTTCCGAGGGACGGTGCGGGTGATGTTTAATGATGATACGGGCAAGACTTTGACGCGCTACATTCACATCGTGCAGCGCCGGGGACAGCAAGGGGAACCTTTGGTGAATGTGAATATGAAGCCGGGGGAACGCCGTTTGGTGCAGGTGGATTTCTTGTATCCGCCGGATGCGACGCCGCCGCAAGTTTTGACTGTGCGATCGAGTAATTAGTCAGTTGACGGTTGACGGTTGACGGTTGACGGTTGACGGTTGACATTGGTTATGAGTTGTTGTGATATCAAATGGGTTGACATCGGAATGATATTTAAGTGCGAGAGTCCGCGCTCGCGAGTTCAATGATACCGAATTCGAGCGTCCCCGCTCTGATTGAACTCGCAAAATTATCATGCCTTAACTCTTAGCTAAAAACTAATGACAACTGACAACTGACAACCCAACAACCGGCACAGCGAACAAGCTGTCAACTGATAACTGACAACTGACAACTGTCAACTGTCAACTGTCAACTGACTCGTGACTAAAGCGTCAAAGACTGAGGATTTGTCTCAAGCAATTTTGCTAAATCTTGCAAGAATGCCGCAGCGTCAGCACCGTAAATAATCCGGTGATCGCAAGTAATATTCACCTGCATTTGGCGCTTCACTCCCATCAAACCTTCCTCGTTTGCCACTACTTGCGGCCGCGAAGAGCCGATCGCCAAAATCGAGCCTTGATTCGGCGGCAAAATCGCGTCAAACTTGTCTACTCCAAACATTCCCAGATTGGAAAGAGTAAAAGTTCCCGTGCTGTATTCATCAGGCTTCAACTGCTTGGTGCGGGCGCGATCGACTAAATCCTTCCAAGTGCGCGAGAGCGAATAAATATCGAGGCGATCGGCATTTTGCAGCACCGGCGTAATCAAACCGCCGCCGTCCATCGCCACCGCTACCGCCACATTAATATCAGCGCGGTATTGAATTCCCGACTCCACATAACAAGCATTCAGCAGAGGATGTTTTTGTAAAGTTACTGCTACAGCCTTCGCCAGCATACCCGTCATCGTGACGCCCTTGGACTTAATTTGTTTGTAGAGTTTGTCCAGATTATCAGTAGTAATTGTGTAACCGACGCGGAAAGACGGCACGCTCAAACTTGCTTCCATATTCCGCACCACCGCATTTTGCAGCGCGTTCATCGGTACTGTTTGGCCCGAAAGTGCGATCGCCGGGACTGGTGCGGGTGCGGGTTTTGCTGCGGCGGGGGCGGGTGCCGCAGGGACTGGTGCGGGTGCTGCGGGGACTGTTACCTGTTGCTGAACCGGAACGGGTTGGGCTTTGCCGGCTGCTGCTTCCACATCCTCTGCGACAATGCGACCGTTGGGCCCGCTGCCTTTGATAGAATTCAAATCTACTTTAAACTCTTTGGCTAACTTGCGAGCGCGGGGAGAAACGACGCTGCGGCCGTTTTGGCGGCTGACATTTTGCTGCAAACCTGCTGACGATGTAGCTGCGCTGACAGGAGCGGGGCTGGGAGCGGGGGCGGCGGCTGCGGTTGGGGCGGCGGCTCCTTGCTGCTGAGCGACGGCGATTTCGGCTTCTGTTTCTGCTACGAGGGCGATTGCCGCCCCCACCGGAGCAACTTCGCCGGCAGGTACGATAATTATTGCTAAATAGCCTTCGTAGAAAGACTCCACGTCCATGTCGGCTTTGTCGGATTCAACGACTACCACCGTTTCGCCTTTTTCTACTTTGTCTCCGGCGGATTTGACCCAGGAAACAATTTTGCCCTCTGTCATTGTCGAACTCAGGGCTGGCATGAAAACTTCGCGAATCATCTGTAAAAAGTCCTTTTGTGTTGGTAATAGGTAATCGGTATTTGGCAATTGATAATTGGCGATCGGCCACCGGCAATACTTATTATTATGCCAGTTTCTCGCATTCTTGATGTGTGAATGTTGACTCAAAATCAATTGCCCAATACCGATCGCCAATTACCACTTACCAATTTCTAAATATCACCTCGAATTTCTTCGACTATGCCGTCGCGGAGGAGAATTTCTACTTGCATTTTTTGAATCAAGTTTTCTCCGAGCCCGACAGTGAACGTGCCGTCAATTTGACCTTGACTCACTTCTTGTTCCAGGTCTAGCACCTGCACTTGCTGAAGCTGTTGCAGGTTTTGGTTTTTCTGTTCTAGCAGTTCGCTTTTTCTTTGATTCACCTGCACTTGAATGTTTTCTATTTGCTGCATTACTTGCGGGCCTGGGGGCTGCAGATTTTGCTTTTGGATTTCTGAAATCATCCGCTGCCCTTGCATTTCTAACTGTTGTAGCTGAGAGTCTATTTGGTTGATTTGGGCTTGGAGTTGCTGTTGAGCTTCTTCTTTCCAGCGGGGAGTAACGACGACTTTAACGTTAATCGATCGTTTCAAGAGTAATTGTGGTTCCATAAAGTTGTTGCTTGTCAATTAGGAATTAGGCATTAGTCATTAGTCATTAGTTGGTAAACATGAACTAATGGCTCAGGACTGAGGACTCGGACTCGGGACTCGGGTGTTGGGATAATTTTTTCTTTTCCATTCCCCAAGTCCTGCGAAGATTTCAAAACATCCCGTCAATCATATCGCGGTAGTGTTGCGTCACAACCGGGCGCTTAATTTTCAGGGTCTGGGTCAACATTCCATTTTCGATCGAAAATGGCTCCTGAATCAACCGGAACGGGCCGATGCGATCGTCCGCGCGGTATCCAGGGCGATTTTGCACCTCTCGGTTCAATTCTTTGCGGAATAAATCTTGAATAGTCTTGCTATTCCAGTCAATTTCGTGTAAAGGGGGATTCTGAGTTTCTGCCCATTTCTGCACGGCTTCTGCATTGGGGACAATTAAGGCGCCGACGGATTTCTGGTCTTGACCTACTAGCATAATTTGGTCGATGTAGGGGCTGCGGACGCAGGCGTCTTCTATGGGCTGGGGTTCGATGTTTTCGCCGTTGCTGAGGACGATCGTATCTTTGGCCCGCCCGGTCAAGATTAAGTCGTTTCCCGGTGTCAGCCAGCCCAAGTCGCCGGTATCGAACCAGCCTTCGGGGTCTATGACTTTGGCAGTCGCTTGGGGATTGAGATAGTAGCCCTGCATGATTTGCGGCCCCCGCGCCAATACTAAGCCGCGCTGGCCTGCGGGCAGTTGCTGTCTGGTTTCCGGATCTACGATTTTAATTTCCGTTTGGGCGATCGGCTGACCTGCGGAACCTTTAAGATTGTGCCAAGGACGGCGCACAGTTAAAACCGGCGAAGTTTCGGTTAAACCGTATCCCACCAACAAGCCGATATTCGCTATTTCAAAGAAATTGTCTAAATGCGTTGCCAAAGAACCGCCGCCGCTAATCGCCCACTTAAAACGTCCTCCCGTAGCTTCCCTGACTTTTTGATAAACCAATTTTTCGGCGAGGGCGTGGACGGGCCACAACAGGATGCTTTTGATGCGGGCGATGAGTTTTTCGGAAGCAGAAGCCGGTTTCAAACTGAGAGTTAATCCTTGGAAAATGCGGCGGTTCTCGATGTATTGCTGGCTGGCAGATAACAGGAAATTCACCAATTTTTGTTTGTTGGCTGGCTGTTCCCGAAATTGCTTTTGTACTGCCTCGTAAATCGATTCCCAGATGCGCGGAACGCTAATCATGTACTGGGGTTTGTAGGCTTTAAAGTCTTGTTTGAAATAGCGAATACTGGTGTAAATTTGGGTGCATCCTTGGGAAAGCAGGAAGTATTCGACGGTGCGTTCGTAGGCGTGCCAACTGGGCAGAATGCTGAGGGCAGATTCGCCGATTTCGGGCTGGAGAATTGTGCCGAAGGTGGTGACTTGGTGCAGCAGGTTCCCGTGAGTCAGCATGACGCCTTTGGGTTTACCTGTGGTGCCGCTGGTGTAGAGGAGGGTGGCGAGGGTTTGAGGCTTGTGGTTGGAGGGTTTGAGGGGGCGGTTGGCCCCTGTGGTCATGACTTGGGAAAATTTGACTGTGTTGAGGGTTGGGCTGGCTTCGGGTTCTTCGTCGGAGAGGAGGACGATGAGTTGGATGGGCAAATCCGGGAGGCGGTGTTGCAGTTTTTTGAGTAATGCCCGGTTTTCGACTACCAAGGCGGTGCTGCCGCTGTCTTGGATGATGTACAAAAGTTCTTCGGGGTCGGCGGTGGCACCTCGAACGGCGTTGGCGGCCCCGGCCATCATGATACCTTGGTCGGCTATCAGCCAGCGGGGGCTGTTGTCTGCGAAGAGGGCGACGCGGGGAGGGACTGCTTCTCCTGGATCTGGTTCGATGCCGAGGGCTTGGAGGCCGGCGGCGAATTGCTGGATTTGTTGGTAGAGGTCGGTGTAGGTGAGTTTGATTTCTGGCTGGCTGTGGGGATCGTGGAGGGCGACGGTTTGACCGAATTTTTGTTTGACGATCGCCCAAATTTCGGGTATCGATCGAATGGAAGTGTAATCGATTAGCTTGCTGAGGTTAGCGCGATCGCGATCGGTCAGTTGAGATGATGTATGGGATGCTGGGTTGTTCATAGGGTATTTTCCTGAGTTTAGGGAGATAAAATTATTGGCTATAAGTTTAATATCACAGTTATTTTATAACTATGTGGCAGTGTCGTGACAGTTTACCAACCTGCCATTGTCTATTCAGGAAATTAGAGATGCAAGATGATGAAAATTATAGTTGCACAGAAACACATGAATTTAGCAAGTTTGATAGTAGTTACTTTTAGTGCGATCGGTCTAATATCATGTGGAAATAAGCCTTCCAAGTTAGTCGCCGCTCCGCAACTGGGAAACAGTGGACGAACATTTGCCGATTGGTGTCGCCAAAAAGCTGATTTGAGTCCCGAAGCTAAACATACTGTTGAGGAGCTGTTGAAGATAGCCGGGACTACTGAGTGCGATGCCGCCGATCGAAAACTTTCGAGTCTCCCGGGACTCGGACTGATTGATGACCATAAAATCAGCGATATCAAACCGCTAGAATCCTTGACTAACCTGACTGTGCTCATCCTCATTGGCAATAAAATCAGCGACATCAAACCCCTAGAATCCTTGACTAACCTGAAGCATCTTGTCCTCAGCAACAATCAAATCAGCGACATCAAACCCCTAGAATCTTTGACTAACCTGAAGGAGCTTGGTCTCAACAATAATCAAATCAGCGACATCAAACCGCTAGAATCTTTGACTAATCTGACTGTGCTCAACCTCGATAGCAATCAAATCAGAGACATCAAACCCTTACAATCCTTGACTAAACTGACTCGGCTCCACATCAGGGGAAACCCGATCGCTCCCAAGACTTGTCCTCTCAAGCCAGAGTCTATCTGTAAGTGGGAACCACAACCCAAATCATAAAACTTGACAGTTTAGAAAAAGCCGATCGAGTAAGATCGCCAATTGTATCCGCACATCGGCTTCAGTCAGGGGGAGGTTGTCGGGAAGGTCGATCGTAATTTGCATGATTTAAGGTAATTTTTAATTTTGATCGTCTTTTAAGTGCGATCGATAATGTCTCGAATTTGATTTGCTGGGATGTCATCTTGGTCTGACTTGGAGTAGATAACGACGAGTAAGATGTAGGTATCGCCCCTGAGTTGATAGATAACTCGGTAGCCGCCACTTTTGCCTTTTTGGATGTCGCTGTTTTTGAGGCGGACTTTGAAAACAGTGTAGCCAGTGCCGGGGATTTGGTCGCCAATTAAATTGCCAGACTGTAGCTCATCAAGTAGCGGTTTTAGGTCGGTGCGGATACTGCGGTAGCGTTTAATTAAGGTGCGAAGTCGTGTTTTGAACTCATCGGAAAATAGAATCTGGATTTGGGGTGTCTCGTCAGTCATCAATCCCCTCCCACAGTTCGGAAATAGGATGCAATTTGCCTTCTTTAATTTGCTGGAGGGAGGTGCGGAGGCTGGCTAAGACGAGTTCGGCGGGCTCGTCATCGGGATCTGCGGGCGCGGTGACAATATGGCGGCTGATTAATAGTTGGTAGAAGTCGTCCACAGACATTACAGCGAGTTGAGCGGCTTTATCGAGACGGAGGCTGTGCTGCTGATAAAGTACGATCGCCAATTCTATCCGCACATCGGCTTCAGTCAGGGGGAGGTTGTCGGGAAGGTCGATCGTAATTTGCATGATTTATAGTACCTTTTAATTTCGATTGTCTCTGAAGTGCGATCGTTACAGATTCATTAAACTTTGATTCATGCGCTGTATTCTTCAAGATTAAAACGAGTAGATATGTCAGCACTTTAACATAGCTGGGTGCTTAGGGCACACCTTACCCCACAATAAAATTGAACTATGAGTGGAACAGGCATCTTGCCTGTTCATGAAACTCGTGCAATATCTCAGATTTAAGCGACACGGCGCGGTGCATCAACCATCGGCGCAGTACCAAACAAATGTCTGAGATAACTGCGACTGAGCTCGCGGTTCCAGCGCCGCAGACGCACCATCACTCGCGTGAATGTAAAAGTCAATTCCAACACCAAAGAAAGCTGTTTGAGACTGAGTGAAGTGTTAAACACATCGTTGCCGTGCGTGCGTTCAATCTGATGGTGTTTCAGCAAAGCAATCAGGTTTTTGGTAGACCCTTTGAGTTGATTGAAATAACTCTGGGAGAATGCCCAGCGGCTGAAACCCCAAAACTTAGCCAAATGATTGATTTCATCCTGTAAAGGCTGGGAAATTGCCTGTTGCAGGGCTCCTGTTGAATGTACCATCAGCCATAAATAAACAGAAGTAGCTCCCCACTCGGTACTCAGGCGACTAATCACGTGTTTGTAGGTATCTTGCCAAGCGTCACCTGTGGATTGACAACCATTCACAGAGTTGGGTTTAACTTGCAGTTTTTCGGCTGTAAGTTGCTGGTAAATTTTCCTAAAAGTCGGGCAATGTTGGCGTTCTTCTTTTTCCCAAACACCTATCTCTAAAATGTTGCCGTTGTCATCAAAAATTCCTCCCATAAACCGCGCCATTTGCGGGTAAATATGGTGTAAGTAACACCAACTTTCTCTACCGTAGCTGCGGATGGGAGCTTCAATTTCTGCCGCACTTGCCAAAATTTGTAAAAAGATTTCTGGCTTGACACCAATAATTTGGTCGCGATTGATTCCTTGCCAATCTATGGGTTCCCAAGGGCGGGGATGCGGGGCGGAAAATTGCTGGGGGAGGTCGGAAAGTCGATCGCTCAAAACTTCCAATGACATATAATGGTCGATGAGGGAATTAATCCTGGCCCGACTTTGCAAGTAGCGAGGGCTTTGATACTGATTTCCAGCCAAATCAATTGTATGCACCTTACCAGTAGCTTTCATTGTTTCTGCCTGTTCCTAACTTTTACAGATATTGTGCAAAAGGCGTTTGGGAAGTCGCAATGAGTAACGTGCAGGCTGCTCAATTACTAGCAGTTGCCTTGATTGAGCCGAACTCAGGTGAAACGGCATGAAGTAGGGTGAACTAAACAACAGATGATACGGCTAAGATGTGCCGAAGAGTAGCCTTTCTCCCATCAATCGTCTATACTTCAGTCTTGACCAATTCCATAAGTAGAAAGTTGGTGGTGCTGGTCTTGCAAAAATTTTTGATTTTTAGAACCGCGCAGCACGTCTATAGCAATCCTCGCATCATTTGTGAATTTCTTACGGACTCCCAGCGGGTTGGGGGAGAGTTGGGGTGGGGTAAAAAATTTACGGCTCCTGCAAGGATTGCTATATAATGCGATTGATGCCACAATTTTCTTGGCACAGCGCCACGCCAGAAAGAAATTTTCTAGCCTCAATTGTCAAGTCTTCTACTGGTATTTGATGGCAAAAGTTGTCGCAATTGGCACAATTTCCTGGGAATGAATCCCCAAAATAATTTAACTGGATTGTGCAGCGGCAATCGCTGAATTCTGCTGAGTTAATTACTCGCCGCAACTGTCTGACCTTGCATCACAGCAATTAACGGCGAAACCACCACCGTCAATCCGGGTTTCAACAGTGCCGGTAATTAAAAATACAAAGACTTGGGACTGCCCGTCGGCATGACAATCATCATATCGGGTTTTTGTAAAGCAGCTTCGACAATTTCCTGCTGCCCCGGGATCAAAGAGTCATAGCCAAAAAAATGTTTGAGAAGTTGTTCCAGGGACAGCGGTACAGCAGATGTTGGCGGATTCGACCCGGACATTTGCAGTAGTTGGTTATTGGATTTTACACTATGCCATGCTTTTGGAGAACAAATACACTGAGTGCGATCGCACAAAATTCGTTAAGCAGAGAAACCGATATTTTTAATTGGGGTTTAGACCGATATAGCGCTTCTCATAAAGATGAGGTATTTACTAATTAATTAACAATTCCTCAATCCCCCAATCTAAAATCTAAAATCTAAAATCTAAAATCTAAACTTGTACCTCATCTATCTGAAAAAGGCTATAGTGATGGGTATCCATAGTGATGGGTTTGGGCTCTCACAGAAGTCACCCCCAAATGAAAGGCCGTTATCAACCGGAGAATTTTCCACTTTACTTTAATCCGTTACATACCGAGATTAGATGGTGAATTATTTGCTTTAATTGCTGCTACAAACTAACAGCAATCAATATTTCTTTACAATGTTCGGAATCTGGACTTCACAAACAAGCGTCGAAAATTGATGGTTTTTGAATCCTGAATGTAAATTTTTGCGTAGATATACGTATGCCTGGTACAACACCTGCCTAGCCCCGCTTCACAGAATCTTCACAAAAATTCCGTATAATTACGGTAAATTTATAAAGATTAGGTAAAGATTGTCCTTAAAGGTAGCCAAAACCACGATTCTGTAAGTTAAACTGGGAGCCAGCCAAAACCATACTTACGTAATCACCGCCCAATCCTGAAAGAACGCAATTTTATATATCCTAAAGGCGTTGAGGGGATGTGGTAACTAAGGGGTATTCGTCTGAGATATCGACAAACAGTTTTTAAGCCAACTAAATTGCAACTAAAAAAATAAAAATTGCTCATAACTGGGTTAGTTGTAATTCAAAAAAATTGAAACACTTTTTTTACAGGGTAAGCTATGAAAAAAAAATTAGGGGTTGAAAATTACATTTTTAAAACCCGAGAAGCCTTGGAAAATTTCCCGGCAATTCAGAATTTTTTCGAGGAAGTCGGTGCAGAACCGACATTAGTAGCGAAATTAAATACAGCCTGTGAAATTTGCGAGTTTCAGCTTGGAGATGAAATCACTCAATATCAAACATCAGATAATAGCAACAATTTCGTTGAAATAGAACAGAGCGATTCCCTACGGGATAGCTTCGCTTCACGCAATTTTTATTTAGTTTGCGAGGGAAGAGTCAGGCTGCTAGCGGTAGAAGCGTCTCAACAGCAGGAGATTTCGGCGGTGGTACTGGAAGTCGGAGCAATATTTGGCACAGATAACCTATTTATTGAAAACGTACTTCCTTACAGAGCAATTGCGGCAGGCACTTGCAAAATCGGTCGAATTGCGGCCACCACATTGGAGCTTATTTTAGAAGAATTCCCGCAACTGCAACAGCACTTGCAGCAAGAATTTCAAGAGCAACAGCGGTTAATATTTTTCAAGACGCAAACAGATTTGCGATCGCTCCCTCCCCACGAACAACAGCTTCTGTGGCCGCACTTACTGCCTTACATAGAAGAAAGCCTAATTCCTGCCGGAGTTTCCCTCGCTGAGCATTGTCAAAACTCTACCAATCATTTTTGGCTCCGCTGCGGTCAAATTCAAGGTCAAGCACCGCCAAGTCTCGGCAGTAACTGGGAACATTCAGACATAAAGAGCGACTGGATAGCGGTAACAGATCTGCTAATTTACCAGCTTAGCAGCCAACAGTGGAAAAGCGCCAAAGCCCGAATTAGTTCCGAAAGCAATTCCCGCCCTAAAATCATCCGCAAACCTCCAATTTTAAGCTTAGTAACGCCGCCCCAGGATGCGAGATCTACCTCACAAACCGAGCCATCAAAATTAACCCCAGTTGCTAAGCAAAAACCCGCAGACGGAATCATCAGCTTTCCCAAACCCAAGCAGCGGCGCTGGTTGAGCCGCAAATACCCATTCGTTCAACAACAGAGCGCAGCAGATTGTGGAGCTACTTGCTTAGCGATGATTAGCGAATATTGGGGTAAAAAATTCAGCCTAAATTACTTGCGCGAATTGGCAGAAATCGGTCGCAGCGGCGCGTCGCTCAAGAGTCTGGCAAAAGCAGCGGAAAGGATGGGATTTCAAACCCGTCCCGTGCGAGCTTCTTTAACTCCGCTGCGAAATCAAAATCCCTGGATTGCTCACTGGCAAGGCAATCACTACGTGGCAGTTTACCGCTTTAAAAATCAACAGGTTTTAGTTGCCGATCCGGCGGCAGGCAAGCGGTGGATGAGCATTAAAAATTTTACCGAAAATTGGACTGGGTACGCCCTAATTTTAGACCCGACAGCGGAACTATACCGCAATCACACTGCCGAACATCAAGGCATCAAAGTTAAAGATTTTGTTGGCATAGTCTGGCCCTACCGCGCTGCGATCGCCCAAATTCTGCTCCTCTCCTTGTTGCTCCAAATATTTGGTTTAGTTACTCCCCTATTTACCCAAGTAATTCTCGACCAAGTGGTGGTCAGCAAAAGCATAGTAACTCTGCACGTTTTTGCGATCGGACTGCTGCTGTTTAGTGTTTGGCGAACGCTGTTGGGTGCAACGAGACAGTATTTGCTGGATTATTTGTCGAACCGCATTGACGTGACTTTAATTAGCGGCTTTATCAGTCACGCTCTCAGTTTGCCGATCGAGTTTTTTGAATCTCGTCAGGTGGGCGATATCTTGACGCGGGTTCAGGAGAATCAAAAAATTCAGGCATTTTTAACTCGCCAAGCTATTACGGCTTGGTTGGATGCTTTGATGGCTGTAGTTTACATCGGACTGATGGTTTACTATAACTGGCGTCTGGCGTTGTTGGTGCTGGCGTTGATTCCGCCGATCGTGATTTTGACTTTAGTGGCAACTCCCTTTCTGCGAAAATTGTCCCGGGAGATTTTTACCGAAAGTGCCAAGCAAAATTCATCTTTGGTGGAAATGATTACTGGGGTGGCGACGGTTAAGGCAACTGCTGCTGAGCGAGAAATGCGCTGGCGCTGGGAAGACCAATTAACTTGCATGATTAATGCTAAATTTCGCGGGCAGAAGTTGGCTAATTCTTTGCAGGTGATCGGGGGTGGGATTAATACTTTGGGGAGCACGGCTTTGCTGTGGTACGGGGCAATGCTGGTGATTCAAGACCAGTTGACGATCGGTCAATTTGTGGCTTTTAATATGATGATTGGGAGCGTGATTTCTCCTGTGCTTTCAGTGGTGGGACTTTGGGACGAGTTTCAAGAAGTGCTGGTTTCGATCGAGCGTTTGGATGATGTATTCTCTGCCCAACCGGAAGAAAGCCCTTACAAGCCAATGCTGGTGCTGCCTCGCATTCAGGGAAACGTCAAGTTTGACAATGTTTCTTTCCGTTATTCTCAGGATGAGGAACGCAATACGCTGCAAAATCTTTCCTTTGAGGTGCAAGCTGGAGAAACTGTGGCAATTGTCGGCCGCAGCGGTTCCGGTAAGAGCACTTTGGTCAAGCTGCTGCAAGGTTTCTATTATCCAGAAAAGGGGCGGCTGACAATTGACGGCCACGATATTCGGCACATTTCTTTGCAGTCGCTGCGAGTTCAGTTGGGTGTTGTTCCTCAAGATTGTTTCTTGTTTTCGGGAACGATTTTGGAAAATATTACGCTGTATAAAAACGGAAACGATGCGGCTTCTGCAACCTTGGAACAGGCGATAGAAGTGGCGAAGCTAGCAGAAGCTCACGCTTTTATTCAAGATATGCCGCTGGGTTATCAAACTCCTGTGGGGGAAAGGGGAACGAGTTTGTCTGGGGGCCAGCGACAACGAATTGCGATCGCCCGCGCTCTTTTGGGCGATCCGCGAATTTTGGTTTTGGATGAAGCAACTTCTTCCCTGGATACCGAATCTGAGCGCAGGTTTCAGCAAAATCTCGCCCGCATTAGCCGCGATCGCACTGCGTTTATTATCGCTCATCGGTTGTCTACGGTGCGTAATGCCGATCGCATTTTGGTTCTAGACAAAGGCATTTTAGCCGAACAAGGCAACCACGACGAATTGATGGCTGAACGCGGACTTTACTATCACCTCGCTCAGCAACAACTCGATATTTAAGTCATTAGTCATCGATCATTAGTCATTGGTCATCGATCATTGGTCATTAGTCATTGGTCATTAGTCATTAGTCATTGGTCATTAGTCATTGGTCATTGGTCATTAGTCATTGGTCATTAGTCATTGGTCATTGGTCATTAGCAACCAACACAAGGCTAAAGATATAGCCTTTCTCAAAAAGTGAAATATGCCCTATGCCCTATGCCCACGGAGGCCTATGCCCTATGCCCAGTCGTACCTCATATGAGAGCTCAAAAGGCTATAGTTTTCAATTACTCCTGACTTCTGACTTCTGACTGATAGCTCCTAAAAACTGCAAACTGCCAACAGTCAACAGACTAATTTGGAGGAAATACAATGTTTTCAGAAGATGCCAAAGAATTAGGCCACGCTCCTAACGAAATAGGTGAAGTCTATGGGGGCGTAGCTTCTAGGCAAGAAAACGAAACCCGACAAAAAGACCGCTCTTTAGAAGTTGTAGAATCTCAAAATCGCTCTTCTCAAACTAATAACGGTATCAATATTGCCAACTTCCGGCAGCCTGATGCTAATAATTGGTCTACTTCTTTGCACTCGGTACTCGACCAGCCATCAGTATCTTTCCCCCAGCGGCTGATATTAGGAGGAATGGTTTTTTTCGTAGCTTTTGGAGCGTGGGCAACGTTGGGAAAAATCGATCAAGTCGGTCACGCTCAGGGCAAATTAGTTCCCAAAGGTGCTGTTTACAAAATTCACCCGACGGACACGGGAAAAATTATTAACCTTCCTATCAAAGAAGGTCAAAAAATCAAAGCTGGACAATTATTGGCCGAATTAGACCCGTCGAATGCCCAGAGCGAGGTGGAGCGTCTTGAGAAAATTCTGGGCGCCGATCGAATTCAATTGATGCAAGAGATGAGTTCGATCGAGAGAACTCGACTGGAAGTTGAAGCGAGCCAAGCTATTGCTGCTGCTGACCAGCGGGGGGCTGAAGCTGCGATCGCCCGCGCTCGCGCTTCAGCCGCCACCACGCAGTCTCAAATCGAGCAATTGCAAGCAGATTTAGTGTCTCAGCAAGCGCGCAAGCAACAGCTCAAACCTCTGGAAAAGAATGTGCAAGACTTGCTCTCGCAACTGAAAACAGATATTAATTCCCAGCAAGGGCGGCGCGAGCAGGTGAAACCTTTGCAACGCAAGACTCAAGAATTGCTGGTGCAATTGCAAGCAAAAGTAGCGGCTCACAAAGAGCGGATCGCGCGTCTCAAACCTTTGGTAGATGAGGGAGCGCTGTCAAAAGACGTATTGTTTGAAGCTGAGGAAGCTCTGCGAGAAAGTGAAAATGCGGTGATTAGAAGCCAGTTGGGCGAGAAAACTCAGGCTGACGATCGCGCCTTTGAAGTCGAGCAAACCGTTCGCGACAGGCAAAGTGCTGCCATCAGGGGTCAACTGTCTGATGCAACTGGGGTTAAGGAAAGGTTGTTTGAAGTCGAGCAAAATTTACGCGATCGAACTAGCGCCATTTCTAAAGCCCAAGGTGAATTAGCCGAACAACTGGCAGAAGTCGATCGACTGCAAGCCGAAGCCGCCAGCAAACAAGCCGCAGCGCGCCAAATGCAGTTAGAAAAAGAGCAAAAAATTCAGCAGTTGGAAATGGAATTAAATCAACTCAAATCCAAAATTGCCGAAACCCAAACCCTGCTCGATCAAGCAAAAAATAAGCTCAAACAAAGATTTCTCTACGCACCCGTCAGCGGAGTGATTTCCGCACTCAACATTTACAACATCGGCGAAGTAGTTCAACCGGGTCAAACTATTGCAGAAATGACTCCGAATCATGCTCCGCTAGTGCTGGAAGTCAGTTTGCCGAACCGAGAAGCGGGATTTGTCAAAACCGGAATGCCGGTGCAAGTCAAATTCGATGCTTTTCCCTATCAAAATTACGGCGTGATTCAGGGAAAAGTTTTATCTATTTCACCGGATGCCAAAACAGACGAGCGATTGGGTGTTTTTTACCGGGTGGAAGTGAGTATCGATCGAGACTCAGTGAAAGCCAAAAATCAAACCTGGAAACTCAAAGCTGGCCAAACAGCTACTGCGGAAATAGTCATTCGCCAGCGCAGCATAGCCGACATTTTGCTTGACCCTCTCAAGCAGCTACAAAAGGGCGGCATGAGTTTGTAGAAATTAGTCATTAGTCAACTGTCAACAGCCAACAGTCAACTGTCAACAGCCAACAGCCAACAGTCCACAGTCTACCAATTTACACAAAACAGGATAAAATAATGAATTCCCAATTTCACCATTCTGCCAATCATTCCCAAGTTGGAATCAAACCCGAACAATTGGATGAGATAATTGCAGCGATTCTGGCAGGAAAGTATTCTTGGGCTTGTTTTTTACTTTTGCGGTGCACCGGTTACAACCCCCTCGACTATATCCCTTACCGTACTTCCAACCGCTTGCTTAAGGAAAACAGTCAAATCAGCAAGTCGAGTAAATCGGAAACTAAGCCTGCATTGGGGAAAATTGCGGATTTAGATTATGTGGAAGTGGTGAGGGAAAAACGAGCCGGAGTTCGAGGGGGTGGTGCAATTGAGATTGGTAGCGATTTGCACTCGGATACCGCAGGTTTTGTAGCTGAAGTCGCAGGCGCAGGTTCAAATATCTTGGCGCCGGGAGTTGATGTTCACAATCAAGGATTTTTTGCGGGATTTAAGACGCGCTGGTTTAATTGGGCGGGTAAGTAATTTAGTCGAGCGATCGACAACCCGATTGCGGGCGTTGGGTGTACCAGTTTTTTGGTTGACTCACCGCGGGCGATCGGGTTTTTCAGTATCGAAAATCCGCGCTTTCAATAAATCTGCCAAAATGGCAACCTTAGCCAAATTAATTACTTTATACTCAGAAACCCGATTTTAGCTATTGTGGATTTATACTGCTTTGCGATCCAAGCTAATACAGTTATTCCTCTGTTTTGGCAATGCCCGTCCTGCTCAAGTTGATTGAGTAGCCTACATTTTTCGTCTTCAGTCCCTGTCAAAATTAATCTGCCAAAATGGCAACACAGGTCTGATTCTCCTAGCTATATTAATTACATAACAACCCAAGGTTGCTTCCAGCAGCCAACTCACAAATAAAAAGGAAAAAACCAATGATTATTTCTGACCTGAATTACTTGGAAACCGCTGAAACTTCTGCTGTTGTTGGTGGTATCTTTTTCGGCAAACTAGACTCCGATGTTGATGCCAGCCTCAATGTTAAGGAACGCTTTGACGTGCAGAAGATTTACAAGCAGTATGTTGACGTTAAGGGCAATCTAGCGACAGCTCAATCTGAAGCTTTTGGGAAAAATACCTCCACCCAAATCTTTACTACTGTTGTAGAAGGTAAGTATTCGGCTTCTACTGGATTTTCGGCTGCTAGCTAGCAGATAAATCCAATTCATACAGAACAACCCAAGGTTGCTTCCAGCAGCCAACTCACAAACAAAAAGGAAAAACCAATGATTATTTCTGACCTGAATTACTTGGAAACCGCTGAAACTTCTGCTGTTGTTGGTGGTATCTTTTTCGGCCAACTAGACTCCGATGTTGATGCCAAACTCAATGTTAAGGAACGCTTTGACGTGCAGAAGATTTACAAGCAGTATGTTGACGTTAAGGGCAATCTAGCGACAGCTCAATCTGAAGCTTTTGGGAAAAATACCTCCACCCAAATCTTTACTACTGTTGTAGAAGGTAAGTATTCGGCCTCCACTGGATTTTCGGCTGCTAGCTAGCAGATAACTCCAATTCATCAAGTCACTTGGTAATTGGAATAAGTAGGTCGGCAGAAACAATTTCAACTATTTAGTAGTAGGGCTTCAGAGCTCAAGCCCTACTAATAACTTAATACAGAGACTTGAGGTTTCCTTAGATAGTTGGGTTGATTCTGACCGCCTTACTTAGATGATTTACGTAGTTGATTAATTTGCTTTAAAACAAGTGATTAACTACTGACGAAATCTTGTTTTAAATGGAGCCGTAGGCAATTACCATCTACGACTCACAAATTTAGGATTCATCCAATTTTATAATCAACAAAAATCGGTGTTAAACTCATGACTGACTATAAAGTTGTTGTCAAACGCATAGTCTCACCCGATGGTAAAGTTATTGCTGAGGCGAAAAGCGTAGTCGAAGCATCTGGCGACGATCGAGGTGAAATTAGTCAAAGCGTTTCTGTAAATGTTTCATCTGCTAATAGCTCCAGCAGTTACGCCAAATCGAGTTCTAGTAGTTCTTCTTCATCTAGTTTTAGCAGCACTTCATCAACATCTGGTTGAGCTAATAGATATTCAATAGAATCATGAATTTAGTCTGCTAAAAACTTATCGTGATACTGCCATGAAATATTGCTTAATCATCTCTGACTTAAGTTATTTAGAACCCATTAACGAAAGCGAAAGCACAGTTGTAGTAGGCGGTGGCAATGTTTACGCTGATACATTCGCCACAACAACAGCGGGTCCTGGATATGCGGTCGCTGTTGCAGGTGGAGTTGCCATTGGTAATCAAACTTATACAAATACTGTAACCAACACAACGGTTAAAGACTTCGGTAGTCTTGAGTATAGTAGAGCCAATGCAACAGCCACAGCCTATGCAAGGACTGGAAACCAAACTGCTTCATCTACAATTCGCAGCACTTCAATTTCATTTTTTGGGCGTTAATAGTCTCACCCGATAGGAAGACGATCGATACTGCTGGGTTTCAGACATTCTTTCAGGAGGGTTAGGGAGGTTCTGGTCTTAACCGACAAGTATGGGGAATATAATGGGTGAGGACAAAATTATATGCAGATTGACAAAATTGAGAATTTTGAAACATTTAAGAAAATCAGAGAAAATTGGGATTCTGTATACGAATCAGATCCTCATGCTCAGTTTTTCCTCTCCTGGGTTTGGCTATCTAGATGGTTGCAGATGGTGTATGATCCGTGGTTCGTATTAGCTGCAAAACGAGATACCCACGATTCATCCTATGTGGCTTTTTTTCCTCTAAAAACTTTATTGACCCACCAGGATGGAGGCGGCTTTGAAACTGAAATCTGCATGGCAGGAAATAGCATGGCAGATTACACAGGACTTATTTGCCTGCCTGGTTATGAAGAAGAGGTAATTCCTGCTTTTGCTGCTTACATCCAGCAAAAGTTAGTATGGTCTAGTTTCAATGTAAAAAGTATTCTAGAAACAGATACACGGATGTCTCTCTTCTTGAGTAATTTCTCTGGCGATAGTTTTGAACTCAGTCAACTCCGCATTCAAAGTGTGAATGGAGAAGATCCCGATATTTATCTGGCTCCTTATGTTTCATTACCAGATGACTGGGAGCAATATCTGCAAAACTACGTCGGTGTCAATACTCGTCAAAAAATCAGACGATTTTTAAGGAAAGTTGACAGCTCTGATGAGTTTTATATCACCCACGTTGACGCAGACAATTTGGAATCTCATATTGAGATACTACTCAAATTATGGGAGTCGAGATGGAAAAAGCAAAAAGGGGATACCTTTGAGGTAATCATGGGTTACAATCGCCTTATTTTACGTCATTGTTTTGAAAATAACTGTCTGTATCTTTCGGTTCTGTGGAAAGGAGACAGACCTTTAGGGGCGATCGCTAACTTTGTTGATTTTCAGCAAAAATCCATGCTATTTGTGATTACAGGTCGCGATCAAACCTTTAAAAATCCTCCACCTGGGCTTATCCTCCATGCTGATGCAATCAGATACGCGATTCAAAATGGATTTAAAGTGTACGACTTTTTAATGGGCAATGAGGAATATAAGTATTCTTTTGGAGCTAAAGATCGGCACATTCAGCATATCGTAGTCAAAGACAAGAATCGCGAGAACAGACAAGAGGATGTTAGGGATCTTCTTCCTTTAGCACTTCAGCTCGCTGTTCGAGATCATCGATTGAACCGACTCACCAAAGCTGAGCAGGGATATCACCAGATTCTGGAAGCTCAATCAAATCACCCAGAGGCACTCTATGGACTGGGGGTGTTGATGAGGCAAAAAGGCGAGTACCAAACGGCCGAAAATTTACTGAAAAACCTGCTTCAGGTGCAGCCAAATTCTATCAAGGCTCTATTTGGTTTGGGGAATTTATATCAAACTCAAGATCGGTTATCCGACGCGATAGAAGCCTATCATCAAGTCTTAGCTCTACAGCCTGATGCGATCGCCGCATACAATAACCTTGGCTATGCTCTACAGCAGCAAGGCAAATGGGAAGATGCGATCGCCTACTATCAAAAAGCACTAGAACTAAAGCCTGATTTCGTGGAAGCTGAGGTTAACTTCGCCAATGCACTTCATGCTCAGGGAAAGCTCTCCTTGGAGAAACAGGCTCATTACGCGGCAATGAACAATGATTTAGGCTCCAAATGCAAACAGGCAGGCGATTTGAAAACAGCGATCGCCTACTATCGCCAGTCCCTCTCTATGAAACCAGATTTAGCAGAGGCTCACTATAATTTGGATCTGGTGCTGCAAGAACAAGGTGAACATCAAACCGCAACTATCTGCGATCAAAAAACTCCCATGCCAGCCTAGTAGTCCCCCAAGTTACTTTTGATTAGTTTAAAAACAAGGAGCATTATGTTGATATCTGATTTGTCCTACCTCGAAAATGTTTCAGAAAACGACTTGATTTTAGGTGGTGCTGCATTGGGATTGGATGCCTTTTCATCAGTGGACAGCGGAAACACTTTGACTGCTACAGACATTATTTTGAGAAACCAAGGTCAAGTTACGAAAGCAACGGGTACAGGAACAGCTATAGCGATTGGCACCGATCCTCTAGCTGGTGTTGATGTTTACTACGCAGGCTTTGATAAAGTCAAAGTAAAAATTAAATCTGGATCGGGAGCAAACTATGCTTATGAAACTGTTACTGTAAAGGCGATGGACTTGCCACACTAACTTTCAGGGCTTGTAGTAAGGGCTTAAGCCCTTTTTAGCTTTTAATTATTGACCGCTACGTCAGGGGTACGAGCGGGTTTCAGCCGAGGAAAAAGCCGATCGCCCTAACTCGCTGAATGCCAATTCTAATTACTTCCGCATCATGGCAGGTGCAGGGCGATCGCGATCGCCCTGCACCTGCCATGACTCCGCATCTATTCGACCGCGATCGTATTCAAATCGGCCAAATCCGTCGCCTTCCAGGCTGATGCAAGCCCCTCCAACCGCCCTGCCAAGTCCCCTCCCATCCGCTCAACCACAGTCATCAAACTGCGGCCAAACCCCGCTCTGTCAATCACAATTCAGGAACGGGAGCAGCGGTGTGTCGATCGGCCCTCAACACCAGCAAGCGCGCGCCCGGATACAAAGAGTGTAAAAATTGAAAACTTGCGTAAGTCTGATAATTTCAAACAAATCTGCCAAATTGGCAACATACCTCTAATTAGTCCAGATATATTTAGGTAAATCGAAATAAAACACGGTTTTTGCTCATCTTTAGCAGTCCGCCCTCATATTTTTTGAGTACGGGCGAGTGCAAGGAAGGTGCAGTTTAAATTTATACAAGTCTTTTGAGAGTGATGGTGATGGCTAAATCAAATGCGATTGGCAATCAGTACCGATAGCCAAAATTAATATTGGTAACAGTTTTGTCCCGTCCTATTTTCGGGATGCACCAAGGTTCATTTATTAATGATATTTCAGTCTTTAGTCTGAAGTCAAAAGCACTTGTTTCACACTCTTTAAAATCCTACATTGACATTCATTGAGATTCGCAATGTCGGCGATCGTGCAAGTGATTTTCGTCTTTACATACAGGTAAAAGGAGATAAATCGCGATGCCTCCATTAGATTCATTAGCTCCTGAGCTCTTAAATAATATTGTTGGAAACAGCAATAGTTTAAACACTTTGAATTCGTTGGCTAATGACCCTGGTGCTGACAGCAGCAGCAGTTCCAGCACATCTAGTGCCTTCGTAAATGAAAGTGGTGCCGGCAGTACCAGCAGCGCAACAGCTACTACTCCTACAGAAACCATTACCAGCACTCAGACAGCCTATACTCCGGGAGCTACTTCTGGCAGTGCAGAAGCAACCGCTGCTACAGGCGCTCCACCAACAACTAACATCACAACTAACATCGCAACACCAGCGCCCGCACCAGCGCCAACACCCTCAAATAATGAGAATGCGATCGGTACGGGTGGTGGTGACAGCAGCGCGATCGCTTCTAATCCCACAGATAACAATAACAGCAATAATTCGATCGCACTTCCCAATGAGAATACCAACAACAGCAATGCTGACACAACCCCGCCTCCAGAAATGGTCGCCCCAGAAAACTATCCTGGGGCATTAACTATCAGCTACGACAGCAACGGCGAGGGATATTGGCTCGGCACCAGCGACAGCGATGTGATTATTTGCGGTAGCAGGAGCGATCGAATTTTTGCAGGAAGCGGCAACGATATTGTCACAGGTAACAGAGGTGAGGATGCGATCGATGGAGGCGATGGAAACGACACTTTGCGGGGAGGAAAAGGTCAAGATTGGCTCAGTGGCGGCAACGGCGACGATTTTCTTTGCGGCGACTTCGGCAGCGATACATTGATTGGAGGTAGCGGCGCTGATACCTTTGCCTTTAGACCCGAAACAGAGAGTGCAGCAGCTAATCCATTGTTAGCAGATCGAGTCGTTGATTTCAATCCCGCTGAAGGCGATAAAATTGGGCTGATAGGGGGACTTTCGGTAACAGACTTGACACTCGTCGCGTTTGATACTGACGGTGACGGTACGGCAGACGCGACTCTGGTCAAGTTTAGTTCAAATAATGGCGATCGAATTTTAGCTGTTGTTTTGGGAACAGTCAACGCAGCGGGAGCAACAACTTTGAGCAATGCTGATTTTATTAGTTTGCCAAATGACATCTTGTAGCTAACCGTTAACCCCAACTACCCCGCAGGAAGCGTCGGGGAATGAAGTTAATAAAGTTATATAATTTGAGAGAAAGATGAAGGACTTTTACGGGCCATTGATAGAAGCAAGTGAAATCATCGAACTACTCAGACAACAGCAGCAAATAAAGACATTTAGTCAAAAGGTTTTGCAGAAAAAAGTTATTGAGAAAGCCGCCCGGGAACGGGGGTTAACTGTGACTCCCGAAGAAATTCAAGCAGAGGGCGACCAACTCCGCCGCGAGAAGCGGTTGGAGAAAGCGGCGGATACGATTGCTTGGCTGGTCGATCAGATGATTTCCGTAGAAGATTTAGAGGCCGGAATTTGCGATCGGCTCCTCCGCCAAAAACTAGCAGAACACTTGTTTAGCAAAGAAGTAGAAAAAACCTTTTTTCAAAACAAATTGCAATTCGACCAAATAATTCTTTATCAAATAGTTGTTGCCAACCCCCAGCTTGCTCAGGAACTATTTTATCAAATTCAAGAAGGAGAAATCAGCTTTTTTGATGCCGCTCATCTTTACGATATTGACGAAAATCGCCGGCATTTATGCGGTTGCCAAGGCAAGGTTTATCGGTGGGGTTTAAAACCAGACATAGCCGTCGCCGTATTTAGCGCTAAACCCGGAGAAGTAATTCGTCCAATTGAAACAGAGCTAGGATATCACTTGTTCCTGGTTGAAAAGTTTCTCCCGGCGGAATTAACCCCTGAACGGTATCAAGAAATATTGCACAATCTGTTTAACGAATGGTTGGCTAACGAAGTAAACTATTTATTGTACAATACTAAAGTATAGAAACTTAATTTATCGCCATCAAAAACCCATTATATAGAGCAATCCTAAATGAGTTGTAAAATTTTTACCCCACCCCAACCCTCCCCAAGGCATCGGGGAGGGAGTAAGAAATTCACAAATGATTTAGGATTGCTATATAATTTTGCCACAACCACATACAACGCTAAAATTTAGGGTGCTTCTGGCTACACAGAGAGACTTAATATCGTTTCCAACTGCATCAATATTATTCACTCCTTGGGGCGGGGCATGAGTGTAAATAGTCTCATGCTTGTGGATTTAAATATTGCGCCCTCTCAGGCCCCCTATTACTTACCTAAAAAGTGGTTGGATGAGGTACTTATAGCTCAATAATGTTCAGTTAAAAAGTAATTGATCGCCCTCGCAACTGCGCGAAGCATAGCGAACAATGAGACGCTTAGCCAACCCAAGCTTACTGACTTATAGCACTTTAAAAATTACTTTTAAAATTTGAGCTTTGCCAACCCCATATACGCCAGCTAGCAAAGCCAAATGGAAAAAATATATCGGTTAAAAACGCCACTTTAATATATTATCCAAAACCTACTTGTTTAATTCTCATTTTTCCCTCCTATCTATTAATTATCTGCGTCCATCAGCGTTCATCAGCATACATCTGCGGTTAAAAACCGACATAATTTTGCCGCCACCAAGCGCGCACAAACTTAATCTCCTCAAACGTATAACGTTCTTCCAAAAACTCATAAATGGCTCTCAGTTTTTCATCTCCCATAACTTCAATAGCGTACACTATCGCCTGCTGGCGTTCCGATTCAACCAACAAATTTATATCAACTTCCCTGCCCATTTCCATCAATTCTATCAGATGCCCAGAAATAGTATTAGGACTCATACCCCGCGCATTGGCTATTCCTTGAACTGTCAAACCTTGTCGGTATAATTCCCAGGTTTGCATCTGCGAATAAGACGCAACGTTAGAAAGATTGGGAAGATTAGCGACATCAGAAGATGCACCACCAGTTGGCAATCCTTGTTCTTGGCAAAAACTGCGAATTGCCTCCAAGAAAACCTTGCCGTACTTATCTCGCTTGTTGCTACCAACCCCGTAAACTTCCTCGAATTCTCTGAGATTTTGCGGGCGTTTTTCTGCCATATCTCGCAAGCTTTTATCGGCAAAAACTACGTAAGGTGGCACAAATTGTTCGTCGGCAATTTGTTTGCGTAGCGTCCGCAGTATGGTAAATAAAGCTTCTACTTCTACTGCCAAAGACCGAACTTTTCCTTGTACTTCCCGCTGGGGTTCAATGGCGATTTCAACGGTGCGCTGACGTTTCATAATTTCCCAACTTTTTTCATTCAGTTTCAAAATGGGAAAGCCGTCTGTTTTTTCGTCTAAAAAACCTTGATTTAACAGCGAACGACTCAATTTTTTCCAATCTTCGGCACTTCTATCTTTGCCAATTCCGTAAGTAGAAAGTTTGTGGTGCTGGTATTGCAATATTTTTTGATTTTTTGAACCGCGCAGCACGTCAATAATGTGATTCATGCCGAATTTTTCTTGGCATCGGGCGACGCAAGAAAGAAATTTCATTGCCTCAATCGTCCAATCTTCTACTGGTTTTTGGTTGCAACAGTTATCGCAAGTACCGCAGTTTCCGGGGAATGAATCGCCAAAATAACTTAACTGGATTGTGCGGCGGCAATCGGTGGATTCTGCATAGTTGATTACTCGACGCAACTGTTGGCGGGCAATTCGCTGTTCTTGCGGATCGGGTTTTTGCTCGATGATGTAGTCGATCATTTTGACATCGCCGTAGCCGAAAAATAAGCTGCAATGGGCGGGTTCGTTGTCTCGGCCTGCGCGGCCGGATTCTTGATAGTATCCTTCGAGATTCTTGGGTAAGTCGTAGTGAATTACAAACCGCACGTCGGGTTTGTTGATGCCCATACCGAAGGCTATTGTGGCTACCATTACTTGCACGTCGTCGCGAATGAAGCGGGTTTGATTGGTGGCGCGATCGACATCGTTCATGCCGGCATGGTATGGTAAAGCTGCGATGCCACTTTGCTGCAATTTGTAAGCTACTTCTTCAACTTTTTTGCGGCTGAGACAGTAGATTATTCCCGAACCGCCTTTTTTTTGGATAATTTGCAAAACTTCGGCAAAACTGTGTTTGGTTTTGGGGCGAACTTCGTAGTATAAATTGGGGCGGTTGAAGCTGGCGACGTGGATGTAGGGATTTCGCAGAGTTAGCTGCTGGATGATGTCTTGGCGGACGCGCTCGGTGGCGGTGGCGGTTAGTGCCATAATGGGAATGTCGGGATATCGATCGCGCACTCGCTGCATTTGCCTGTATTCTGGTCGAAAGTCGTGTCCCCATTCCGAAACGCAGTGGGCTTCGTCGATCGCAAATGCCGAAATTCCTAACTTATTTGCTACTATATCTAAAAATGGTAAAAATCTCTCACCGAGCAAGCGTTCGGGTGCAACATAAAGCAATTTAATCTTACCTTCGAGAATCGCAGTTTCGCGCGATCGGGTTTCCTGAGTGCTCAAAGTGCTGTTGAGAAAAGTCGCCCCAATTCCATTATCCTGCAAAGCTTCCACCTGGTCTTGCATCAAAGCAATTAACGGCGAAACAACCACAGTCAATCCCGGTTTCAACAGTGCCGGTAATTGAAAACACAAAGACTTGCCACCGCCCGTCGGCATGACTATCATCATATCCCGTTTTTGTAAAGCAGCTTCGACAATTTCCTGCTGCCCCGGGCGGAAAGAGTCATAGCCAAAAAAATGTTTGAGTGCTTGTTCCAGGGACAGCGGCACAGAAGATATTGGCGGATTAGACGCTGACATTTGCAGTAGTTGGTTGTTGGCTTCTCAACTATTCTATGCCTTTTGAGCACAAATACAGTTACAATAATTGAGAATCTCAATTTAAGCAGAGAAACTGATGCCGAAAGCAATTTGGAATGGTGCCGTTTTGGCCGAGAGCGACAAGTGCGAAATCGTAGAAAACAACTATTATTTCCCCCCGGATGCCATCAAACGCGAGTTTTTCAAGGACAGCAGCACTCACACTACTTGCGGTTGGAAAGGTGTCGCTAGTTACTACAGTGTCGAAGTGGACGGACAAGTTAATAAAGATGCTGCTTGGTACTATCCTACTCCCAAAGATGCTGCTAAAAATATTGCGGGATATATTGCTTTTTGGAAAGGAGTTAAGGTAGAGGCTTAGGTTTTTTCCGCAGGTTTGTTAGCTGGCGATTCCGACAGGCCGCCAGGGAATTAATTCCCTGGCTCATAGCTGAAGTCGTCTTAAGACGACTGTGGAAATTAGGGAGGAATAACATATAGCCTTTCTCGGAAAGATGAGGTACTCTCGGCCTCTCGGCCTCCGTGGGAATAGGGCATAGGGAATAGGGCATAGGGCATACCTCACTTTTTTGAGAACCGCTGTAAGTTGCGATGAGTTCAAATAAAAATAATATCTAATATCTACTGATAGCGATTGCTCCTCTGATAATTGTCAATCCTTTAAAATATAGGATAGAGCTTAATTAAATTCAATACCATAACCGCTATATTTAACAGTCCTCTTTGAGAGGACTTTCGCTATGAGACGGGGGTTTTGAACCCCCGGCGGACTGTTGGAGAAGCGAAAGCATCCTCAAATTTTAATTTTCCCAAGCGGTGGCAGCTTCCCATCCCAAACCGCGACGAACAACAATCGGTTCGCTTTCTGTTAAATCGAGAATGGTAGAAACTTGATATCCCGGATCGGAACCGTCATCGACAATGACATCTACTAACTTTGACAAACAGTCAAAAAGTTCAGCTTTGCCAAAGCTTTCTGCTTTTGCTGCCGACACCGGTGCTGCACCTTCATCGTCAGTGGTAATGTGAGCGGAAGTTGAAATAATCGGATTTCCCAAGGATTCCAACAGTGTAAAACAAAGCCGCTGGTCGGGAACGCGAATTCCCGTAGTTTTCCGTTTTGGGTTCATTACCAACCGCGGCACTAATTTGGTAGCTGGCAGCAAAAATGTGTAAGGCCCGGGAATTAATCGCTTGATAATTCTGTATGCTTCATCAGTGACGACAGCATACTCTGCGATATTTGACAGAGAAGAACACAGGAACGTTAAAGGCTTATCATTGGATAGTTGCTTGATCTGCCTGACTCGTTCTACGGCAGATTTGGAGTTGAGATCGCAGCCGATCGCGTAAACTGTATCTGTCGGATAAAGCATCACTGCCCCATCTTTCAGAGCTTTTGTAATCTTCTCGATCCGGTCTTTTTGCGGTGCAACTGGATGCACTTCGTAAATAGTTGCCATGTTAAGCTATTGCAGGCTAAGTGGGCGATCGAAATATCGAATGAAACAATCAATGCTGAAAATTAATTGTTAATAATGAATAAAATAGCTTATTTTGACTGTCCCACCGGCATTGCTGGCGATATGTGCATCGGAGCTCTCCTCCACGCCGGCGTTCCTTTAGACTACCTAATCGAAAAACTCAATTTGCTCGGCATTTCGACAGAGTACCAGTTGCGGACGGAATTAGTCCACCGGAATACTCAACAAGCAACTAAATTTTATGTAGATTTAGCTGCGGATTTGTGGTTAAAACCAGAAAATTCCGCTACACAACTCGATCCCTCGGAAACGGAATCCCCGACTTTTGACGCCCGCCACCACCACCATCACGGGGAAGAACATTCTCACAGTCACGGCGAAGCAGATGCCGAAATTAACCACACTCATCACCGCCATTTGCCAGAAATCAAGCAGATTATCGTCTCTGCAAAATTGCCTCCGCGCGTGGAAGCCTGGAGTTTGGCCGTATTTGGCAAATTAGCAGAGGCAGAAGGTGCCGTACACGGTATCTCCGCAAGCGAGGTTCACTTTCACGAGGTGGGGGCGACGGATGCAATTATTGATATTGTCGGTACTTGTTTGGGTTTGGATTGGTTGGATATTGACGAATTTTACTTTTCGGCGATGCCGACTGGTGGCGGTACGGTGAAGGCGGCCCACGGTAAGTTAGCGGTGCCGACGCCGGCGGTGATGCGGTTGTGGGAAACGCACCGAGTGCCGGTTTACAGCAACGGGATCGATCGCGAATTGTGCACTCCTACGGGAACTGCGATCGCCTGTACTCTCGCCGCTGGTTTCGGCCCGCCACCGCCGATGCAAATTCAGGCGATCGGTTTGGGTGCAGGTTCTCGAATGCTGGCAATTCCTAATATTTTGCGCCTCTGGATTGGGGAGAAGTCAGAAGGGGAGAGGGGGAGAGTGGGAGAGTGGGAGAGTGGGAGAAAGACGGCTACTAATTCCCCATTCCCGATGCCCGATGCCCAATGCCCAATGCCCAATTCCATAGAAACTATTACGGTACTGGAAACGCAAATTGATGATTTGAGTCCGCAGGCGATCGGCTATGTTTTTGATGCTTTGTTTGCCGCCGGAGCTCTGGATGTTTTTACTGCGCCAATTGTGATGAAAAAGTCGCGGCTGGGGGTTTTGTTAACTGCGATTTGTCATCCCGAATTTGAGGATGCTTGCGAAGCAGTTATCTTTCGCGAGACAACTACTTTGGGAATTAGGCGATCGACTCAACAGAGAACTATTTTGCACCGGGAAATCCAGACTGTTCAAACAGAATACGGCGAAGTCAAGATCAAAGTTGCGAAGTCTGGACAAACGATTGTTAATGTACAGCCGGAATACGAAGATTGCGCGGAAATTGCCCGACTTAAAAATATTAGCTGGCGGGAAGTTCACCGCTTGGCGCTGCACAGTTGGTACGATCGCCCTTAATCAATTACAGTGACTTACCAGAGGAATTTAGTCCCTGACGGGCTGACAATCGGTCAGATCCAGCAGGCTTGAGGAATATCTAAATCAGAGCAATCAAAACCTCTGATATCATCTCCGGTCGATGACCTCTAATACGGTAGGGGCGGGTTCACGAAAAATATCTGCCAATAATTGACAATATCAAAAACCCGCCCTTTTAATCGCTTTTTCTTCAAGCTATTATAGAAACATACTTGATTCCCGATCGCATTATGGTTGCCTTACCCGATCGCCCATCGATGAGTGCAGAAGAATACCTGGCTTGGGAACCCACCCAAGAGGAACGCTACGAGTATTGGGATGGCGAAGTAGTCGCCATAGGAGGCGAAACCCGCAATCACAATCGAATTACCATAAACTTTTTCAAGCTATTAGACGATCGCCTTAATCTCCCCTACGAAATTTACATTATAGATGTAAAAGTTCAAGTGCAACCAGGAAAAAACTATTTTTATCCTGATGTTGTAGTAACTTGCGACGAGCATGATAACGATCCGCAATTAGTGCAATTTCCTGCCTTAATTATCGAAGTTTTATCGCCTTCCACAGAAGCAGCAGATCGCGGCATTAAATTTGCTAAATACCGCCAATTTTCAACACTGCAAGAGTATGTCTTGGTGCAAGTTGAACAGCCCGGAGTAGAGATATTTCGGCGCAATCAACAGGGGCAATGGGTTCTCTCCGAGTATGGTTTGGGCGATTCCTTGCAACTTGAATCGGTGAATCTAGAAATTGCGATCGCCGATTTATATCGCCAAGTACAATTTTCTGAATAATTTTGCTGTCAAAGGATTTGATATTAATTATGCTAGCGATTTTTTTAAGTATTGGAACGAATCGCGAAGACGATAAGAGCGCGAAGAAAGAACAGTATCTTATTCTTTCTCTTTCTTCGCTTCCGCGTGCCTCGCGGTTCATTTAATCTTACTCCAGATTCGTAAAAACCCGGTTTTTGGGCCCCGATGCGTAAGTCCAATTTAAACTGAGATGTTGCACCATGCTCAATAAACTTTTTATGAACAGGCTTTCCGGCCTGTTCCACAAAAAAATTTACTCTTTGTGGAACAGGCCGGAAAGCCTGTTCTTGATAATGGTGCAAGATGTGAGATTTAAACAAACTGACCAGTTGGAGTCGATCGCACCCGACGAATTCCAATCACCGACGGCATCGGCGATCGCCTGCGATCGTTCTCAATATTGCTCGGCCACAAACTGCCGCGAGACACACTGCGATTCTGATTAAAAACAGCACCGTTCAAATCCAACATTTCAATTTGTCGGCGCAACACAGTACCATCATCGATCGGGCAATCTTCCCCCGGATGCTGCACCGAAATCACCAGCGTATCTCCCACAAAAGTCGGCCCCGTCATTTCGCAGCGGTTCGGGCCGTGAGCAAACGGAACTACACTTCCCGCATTCGGCCCGGATGTCGGAATGTAAAACAGCCAATTGTTGCCGAAAACACCCGTAAAATCCGAGACATTTCCAGTTTTCGTGTGGTCGATCGCAGTAGGTTTCCCAGCAGCACCGACATCAAAACCGTTGTGCGTGCCCGTAGACATATCAGTGACACCCCAAATATTGCCTTGAGTGTCAAAAACCAAATTGTCAACACTAGCAAATCCCGCCCCAGCTACTGCACCAGCTTCTCCACCTTGAACAAAACGCTGCCAGCGGAAATTCAAACCAGCACCGTCGGGACGATCTTCAATTATTTTGTAAATTCCTCCCGACTGCTGGGTGCTATTGAGTCCGGCAGTGTATTTAGCAACAGTAAAAATGCGAGAATCTGGATAGCCATCGCTTCCCGGTGCGCCGTCTGTATAGGAAATGAAAACTTCCTTAGTAGTAGGATTAACTTCCAAATCTTCCGGCCGCGCCGTCGGAGTACCGCCAATCAAATTAGCAGCTAAGAAAGCATCAACTAAAACCGCACCTTGGCTGCTGTAGAAATTAGCCAGAGTTTTATTTTGGTAGCCCGGAAGTGCTGTTGCTTCATTAGTTGTGTCTACTACAAAAGAACCGCCGTCCTCGGTTTGACCGGCAATTCCGGTGCGTTTCGGCAAGCGAGTATTTCCATCTCTTTGAGCTTTGCCAAAACTTGCCAATTCGGCCTCGGCAACTTTAGAAGGACGCACCGGATTCGTCTGGCTATTTATAGTTAGTGGCAGCCATTTTCCAGTACCGTTGCGGTTGTATTGGGCGACGTACAAAGTGCCGTCTTCAAATAACCGGCTGTTGGTTTTATCTGCGGGATTGGTGACAGTACCGTTACTGACAAATTTCCAGGTGTGTCCGCCGCGCCGATCGTCCCCCATGTACACTACTAACTTGCGTCCCGCTTCGGCGCGAATCGCGACGTTTTCGTGGCGGAAACGGCCTAAAGCCGTGTGTTTGCGGGGGCGGAAACTCGGATCTTGAGGATCGACTTCTACCATCCAGCCGTATTTTTCGCCGACTAAGCCGAATTCCTCGCCGGTAGTGCCCTTGGCGTAGCCGGTTTGGCCGCCGTTGGGTTTGATGTTTTCCTGAACTCCCACGAAAAATAGTTCGCTGCCTTGGAAATTTTCTTCGGCGGAGAGGATTGTTCCCCAAGGGGTTGTGCCGCCGGAACAGTTGTAGGCTGTGCCGATGATGCGGTTGCCGAGTCCGTCGCTGTTGACTTGGGCGAAGACTTGGGTAGCTGCCGGGCCCGTGCCCGTGAGATAGTTATTGTCGCCTTGTCTGGTTCCCCAGGAGGTGACATCTTTGTATTTGTCGGTACGCTGGCTGTTGATTCCGAGGCCGGAAAGTCCGTGGATACGGCGGTTGAGGGGGTCGCCGGCGATCGCCCCAAAGCGTCCGTTGGCTTGTTTGGTGATGCGGACGATCGAACCGCCGAGGTTGTACAGGAATTCGCCGAAGCTGTCGCGATTTTTTACAGATAAGTCTATACCGAGTACGGCGCGATCGGTCGCCGGGAACGATGCCACATCTGACGGCGCTTCCGGCGCTACTTTCGACATCGGAAAGGATACGTACTCGTGGTTAACCCAGAGATAACCGTCGTCATTGCTGCCGCGAAGGGCTACAAAGCCGGTGTAGTCGTTGTTGTAGCCGAAATAGTCTGCCGGATCGGGGAAAACTCGATCGCCCCAGCGGAGAATCACGTACCGTTCGTATTCCGGCGGCACAACCACATCGTCAACAACGCTGTAACTCGTTAATTTAGTATCCTGGGAGGCAGCCATTACGGTTCCCTGTCCGTTTAAGCCCGTCGGCATGAAGCTAGACAATTCTTGATAAACTGGCAGCGGGTGGGGAAGTCTTAACGGAGTGAAAGATATCGGACTTATCACAGCTTCCGCCGAGATGGAATTGATACCGAATAGTGTTTTAGTTAGTTGAGGGGCAAGCACAGTGGTAGCTGCACTGCTGCCGAAGAAAATTAACAGTTGTCGGCGAGTTATTTTAGACATAAATTCCTTTTCAACCCAACATCCCTAATCTGATGATTCCGTATGAAACTCTATCACTGTTAAATTAAGGGGAGTTAAGCTGAAGGTTAATTAAAATAGGGAGAGATTGAGGTTAACAACAAGTTAAAAATTGTAATTGGCAACTGGTAATTGGGAAGAGAGAGAGAGAGATTCAGGAAAAAATATCTATCCGTGTATCCGTGATTTCCGTGTCGTGCTGTTGGTTATTTGTTACCAATGCCCGATGCCCTGCGCGGGCCGATGCCCCATGCCCCATTACCAATATTTCAATCATCTCGAAAACCCGGATCGTTTTCTCGGGATGTCGATCGACTGGCAGCAGGTACACCGATCGCTTGCGAAGACCCAGAATTTGCGGAAGTATTGCCGTCTCTGAATCCCAGCAGCAATTGAGCACCGGCAAAATATCTAGTCCACTGTTCGATTCTCGCATCTTTCTGCCAGTCGCGGCGGGATACTCTCGATCGCAAAACCGGAACTCTTTGTCGGCTGCGATCGGCTGTAATGATGACTGTAACTTCTGTTAATGCCGGATTTTCTTGAAACTCGCGGGCGATCGACTCTTTCGCTAAATCTTCCGCCTGCTGCACTAAACTTGCAAAAGATTGACTGCCGTTCGACTCTAGCGTAAGATAGCTTTCCTTAGTTTCAGCCAAACCTATCGATATACTTGCTGTTAAACTGATAATTGGTAGAATGACGGCAGACAATAAGCGTAGGTACAAATTCATTATGTTTGAAACTAAATACTAACACTTGTCAATCATAGTTAATATAATTTAACACTAAGTTAATATTTGATTAAAATAATATTTTGTGTCACCATATTTCCCTAAAAAAGTGTCCTGTAGGCTCAATTTACAACCAAAAATTAGGCTTTTAGGGGCGGGTTTTACTCGAAATATTTGTCGGTAGTAAAGGATATCGATCGACCAGCCCCCGCGTTAATCTTCTTCCTTCTTCTTTCAACATCAAAAGGAACGCTGGATAATTAATCCGTGTATCCGTGTCAAAATCCGTGTCGTGCCTTCCTTCTTCCCTCTTCCTTCTTCCTTCTTCCCTCTTCCTTCTTCTTTATGAAATTAACAAAATGCGCGATCGCCCTCGGTAGCAACTTAGGCGACTCCCTCGCCACACTCTCTAGCGCGATCGCAACCCTCAACAACACCCCAGAAATCGCAGTAAAATCCCATTCAAGCTGGTATCAAACCGCCGCCGTAGGGCCACCGCAACCCGATTACATCAACGCCTGCGCCATCCTAGAAGTGGCACTAGAACCCGAACAATTGCTAGCAGCTTTATTAGAAATTGAAATAAAATTTAATCGAATTCGCAGAGAAAAATGGGGGCCAAGAACCCTAGACCTAGATTTGCTGCTGTACGACAATTTAATCCTAGAAACTCCGACACTGACTCTACCTCATCCCCGGATGACCGAAAGAGCTTTTGTATTAGTACCTTTAGCAGAAATTGCTCCGGATTGGGTGCATCCGGTGACGAAAAGTGCGATCGTCCAACTGCTGCAAACAGCAGATTGTTCCGGAGTGCAAAAATTGTAACTGTAAATATTGAGCAAAATTCACGGATCGTACCAGGTTCAAAAAAAATGCAACCCTAGGTAAGCTGCCAAGTATGATAGTCATCAGTGATTCCCAATCTAAAATCTAAAATCTAAAATCTAAAATCCTATGAGATCGCCTATGATGTCTTAAATCGGTGCACGCTAACATTATTCGCTTGTCGCTTATGTCGATCGGTCAAGAACTACCCCAACTCCTCAAACAGCGCCTATTTTACCAAGGGCGCAAATTTAATTTTGACGTAGCCACCCTCCGTCTTCCCAACGGTTCCGAAGGCGAGTGGGAATGTATTCGCCACCCGGGCGGAGCACTTGCAGTTCCCGTCACACCCGAAGGTAAAGTCGTCTTGGTACGCCAATATCGCTTTGCCACAAAAGGGCGAATTTTAGAATTTCCCGCTGGTACGGTAGAAATCAATGAAAATCCCGCCGAAACTATCAAACGCGAAATCGAAGAAGAAACCGGATATCGCGCCGGAAAATGGCAGAAATTAGGGCAATTTTTTCTCGCGCCCGGTTATTCCGACGAAATCATTTATGCTTTCTTAGCCCAAGATTTGGAAAAACTGGAAAAGCCGCCAGCACAAGACGATGACGAAGACATGGAGACAGTTTTATTCACCCCGGAAGAATTAGAAAAAGCTATCTTAGCTGGGGAACCCATCGATGCCAAATCTATTTCTAGCTTTTTCTTGGCACGTCCCTTTTTGATGTAAATAGGACTGACGAAAACAACCCGGTTTCTTATAAAAATAGTGCATCAAACCGATAAATCTTAACTTAGAAACCGGGTTGTTGACCCCGCATCTGTCCAGGACTGTAAAATCTAAAATCTAAAATCTAAAATCTAAAATCGAATGTCCGATATATCCAATCTAATTTTATTTTGGCACCGCCGCGACTTGCGTATTTCTGACAACATCGGACTGGCAGCAGCGCGCCAGCAAAGCCCGAAAGTTGTCGGAATTTTTTGTCTCGATCGCAATATCCTAAATCGCGATGACGTAGCGCCAGCAAGAGTCACATACATGATCGGCTGCTTGCAAAAACTCTCCTCGCGTTACAGGGAAGCAGGCAGCCAATTGCTGATAATTCAAGATGACCCGATCCTAGGAATACCGAAATTAGCAACAGCTATAAATGCTCAAGCAGTATTTTGGAACTGGGATGTAGAACCCTACGCAAAACAGCGCGATCGATCCGTATCAAACGCCCTCCAACAAGCAGGAATTCAAGTTCAAAATTTCTGGGATCAAGTCCTGCACGCCCCAGATGAAATTCGCAGCGGTACAGGGACTCCCTACACAGTTTATACACCATTTTGGAAAAAATGGAACAGTAAACCCAAAGCCCAACCAGTAGAGACACTGCCGATAACTTATCTGGAATTAATGACCGGATTAACCGCCGAAGAACAAGCAATCGCCAACCAAGCAGGTGCAATGGAAACAGTGCCAACAGCCTTGAGTTTGGGATTTATTTGGGAAAATCCATTAGTAATAGAACCCGGAGAAGATGCAGCGCAACAAAAATTAGAAGAATTTTGCGATCGGGCAATTTACGAATATCAAGGACAGCGCAATTTCCCCGCCATTAACGGCACATCCCAACTCAGCGCAGCCCTCAAATTTGGTGCAATAGGCATCCGCACTGTTTGGCAAGCTACCCAGATAGTAATGGACACTTGCCGCAGCGAAGAAGCGTGCACAAGCATCCGCACTTGGCAACAGGAAATAGCGTGGCGGGAATTTTACCAACACGCCATGTATAACTTCCCAGAATTAGCAGACGGCCCCTACCGTCAAGCATTCAAAGACTTTCCCTGGGAGAACGATGAAAAGCTTTTTCAAGCTTGGTGTCGGGGCAAAACTGGCTATCCTATTATTGATGCGGCAATGCGGCAGTTAAATCAGACAGGTTGGATGCACAATCGCTGCCGCATGATAGTCGCCAGTTTCCTCACCAAAGACTTAATGATTAACTGGCAGTGGGGCGAAAAATACTTCATGCAAAAATTGATAGATGGCGACCTTTCTGCTAACAACGGCGGCTGGCAGTGGAGCGCATCGAGCGGCATGGACCCGAAACCTTTGCGAATATTCAATCCGGGAAGTCAAGCTCAGAAATTTGACCCGGAGGGGGAATATATTCGGCACTGGGTTCCAGAATTGCGCCGCGTTGATACTAAAGTTTTGCTAACAGGAAATATTTCGTCTTTAGAACGCCGACTTCTTCATTATCCCTCTCCGATCGTAGATCACAACGAGCAGCAGCGCAAGTTTAAGGAACTGTACGCGCAGCAAAAAAATTAAACCTCACACTCAGAACCCCGACTTGTTCAATAAGCCGGGGTTCTAGCTGACATTATGACATCTGACTTACGCAGTCATCCCAGGTATGGGGGCAACCACGGGGGGTTTGCCCCTACAAAACATATATATTGAGGCTGGGCCTAAGTCCTGTTACCTACCTAATTAATCTGTGATATCCAATACTTCGGACAGTTTTTGATTGCCAATTGTAGAATAAGGGTTTCAAGGATCTGCGGCAAGTTCGCTACCAACGGAAAATCAATGGTTTCAGACGCTAGATCTAAAAACAGTCCGGACTATTGATATCATGTTCTATTAATTACCATCAAAAAAGTTGTTTGTAGTAAGGACTTTAGTCCTATCCTCACTCTATTTGAGGGCGACCGTTCTCACTAACAAGTATTAATTCTTATATAATGGGAGAAATATTCATGATTCAAACCACAATCAAATCGATAACATTTGAAGAATTTTTAGAAGGGTATCCAGATGGAAAAGGACGTTTCGAGCTACGCAATGGAGTAATAGTTGAGATGAACCCAAATGGCGATCGTGAGGAAGTTACAGGTTTTCTCCTCAGAAAAATTAACGTAGAAATTGACCGTTTAAATCTTCCTTATGTAACACCGTCAACTTATTTTGTCAGACCTCCAGAAACAACCACGGGCTACCAGCCCGATCTCATAGTCTTAGACAAAACAGCCTTAATTTCAGAGCCACTCTGGAAAAAATCATCAGTTATTTCTCAAGGTAGCTCTGTCAAGCTTGTTGTCGAAGTAGTTAGCACTAACTGGCAAGATGATTACCTAGTAAAAGTGGCTGAGTATGAAAGATTGGGTATCCCGGAATACTGGGTTGTTGACTATGCTGCTTTGGGCGGCCGGCGGTTCATCGGTAATCCGAAACAACCTACTGTCTCTATTTACCAGTTGGTTGATGGGGAGTACCAGGTTAGCCAGTTCCGAGAGGGCGATACGATTATTTCGTCTGCCTTCGGAGAACTGAATCTGACTGTTGAGCAGGTTTTTAGCTCTATAACTTAAATAAATCGGAGGTTGAAATGGTAACGCTGCAATTAAGGCAAATCAGTGTACCCCCAGGACATAGAGTGCTGTTAAATGATGTCAACTGGCAGGAATTTGAAGCAATTTTAGAAGAGTTGGGAGAACACCGTGGCTCTAGAATAGCTTACAGTCAAGGAACTTTGGAGATTAGGATGCCACTACCAGAACATGAGAAAGCTAAAATCATTATTGGCTATTTAGTGAAAATTTTGTTTGAGGAACTAGAAATCGAATTTGAACCATTTGGTTCGACCACTTTCAAGCGAAAAAGTATGTTACAAGGAATTGAACCTGATGAATGTTTTTACATTCAGAATTATGCTCTAATGATTGGCAAAAAGCGGATCGACTTAACTGTCGATCCGCCGCCTGACTTAGCAATTGAAGTGGATCTAACTTCCCAAACTCAACTGGACGCTTACGAAGCTCTGGGAGTACCTGAAATCTGGCGCTATGAAAATAACAAGCTTCAGATTAATGTGCTTCAAGATGGGAAATATGTTGAATCTGAAATTAGTCCGACCTTTCCCAATCTGCCAATTATTGCAGCTATTTCTCAATATTGCGAACAAAGTCAAACAGCGGGTACGAGTCAAACTCTCAGATTGTTTCGCCAGTGGGTGAAAAACCAAATACAAAATTGATATGAAATCCCTATTCCCCGCACTTGCTGTCAGAAAATGGCTGATTTACGATCGCCAAAAAGCCATTTTCTGACCGCAATCATCCAGGATACAAGCCCCCGGATTCATTCCGAAAGCAGACTCAGGACGGAGAAATCAACAACGTGTATCCGATGAAAATTGCCCCCCGAATTTATCCGTGGGGTGAATGCTTCAATTCTTTAATCTAAAATCTAAAATCTAAAATCGATTGACAGCAAGCCTCCTAATTCCGCTGTATTTTTAATTTCGCTTTTGGGAAATAGAGAGAGAGTAAGGGTGTTGACCTTGAGCTCGATCGCCCACAAAAATAACATAAGTCCCCTTGTCCCCATAACCGGAAAATTCTACATTCCCCGCAGCAGCATTCGCCGGCAGCACGCAGAAACGCCCCCTCGGCCCCTGAATCATCAAACTCGGAGCTCCAGAGGTTTGTACTGCAATCCGCCAGTAAGGCAAATCCTGCGTTACTTCGATGACGTGGTTCGGTGCTTGGGAGACAAAACCGCAGTCGCCGCTATTGTTCGGGCCGCCGGAAACTCCTGAAACTCCCAGCGGTTCGGGAAATCCCGGAGCAATTTGTAGCGGTTGGCTCCGAAGGGCACCGGCATCCGCTAAAATCATTGCCAAGGCTAGGGTCACGATCGGGCTAAACCACAGTTGGCCGCGATCGCCCGGATAATGGATCTTCATGTTTCCTCACACAATGGCATTTGGTTATAGTTCTTTGACGGTAGGGGATAATGGCGGTTCCAAACACATTAATCTAAAATAACTTCCGAATTTTTTTATGAATCCTCAAAATAACTTCAATTGGCAGCAAGCGTTCGGAGAACTAAAAGCTAAAGTAGAACGATCGCCACTCATCACACAAAATTCAGACAGCTATCAAGCCGTCGGAACCTTATACAATCAATTACTGGACAAGTTTCAAAGACTCCCCAAACCGGGGCAGGTGGCAGCCTTTGCCGTCGCAGCCATAATTGTCCTGACAGTCTTCAATAGCATCGTACAGCTAATTTCAGCGCTGATGACTCTTGCCGTTCTCGGAGTGCTAATCTACATAGCGTATAAATTGGCAATTGCCCCCCAGTCCTCAAATACTAACGACAAATAATAGGAATTTCTAAATATGGCTAACCCCACCGCGCCCAGCGGCATCAATCAACCCGATCCGTCTTGGCAAACACAATCCAAGCAAATGCCACTGCTGGTTCGCAGGTGCGGCGCTTGGGCAGTGGAAATTTCCTTAATAGCGGCCAGCGCCCTCGTTCCCTTCAGTATCGGGGCATTGGTTAACAAGGAAACTCAAACCGTGCCGCTCAATTCCTCAGTAGCAGCAGCATCCGAAACCGTCGCCCGCACTTTGGGCATACCCGTGCGCGATCGCAGCCCCAGAGTCGCACCCCTAACTAATCTATTCTGGTCAGGGGCGCTGCTGGCACCGGCAGTTTTAGCGGGGTGGCAACTGTTTTTGCTCGCCAGAACCGGTCAAACTCTCCCCAAACGCTGGTTCGGGGTCAAAGTTGTCACAGCGTCGGGTACTCCTCCGGGTTTTGGGCAAGTGCTAATTCGCGAAAGTTTGGGGCGTTGGGGAGTGCCTCTGGGCGTCGCTTACGGCATTTGGCGCTTGAGCGGTGCGTTTCCGGATTTGCTGATTTTAGGGGGGCTCAGCGGCTTGGCAGTGCTCGCAGACGGCGCTTTTGCATGGCGCTACAAACGGCAATCCGGACACGATCGCCTCGCGAATACTTTGGTGGTCAACGCTCGATCGAATCAACTGTCTGACAATCCTGTCAAGACTCCAGATTGGACTGAGGAAGACGCGCAGATTGCGGCTTTGGTTGTGACTCCACAAAGCAGCCTGAAAGCAAATGCCAGTTTGTGGAATTGGATGCGCCAACACCCGGGCACAACTTTAGTGATAGTTACCGTCGGCAGCGCGGGATTGATTTTAACTTTGTTTGTCGGCACTCTCATCTACACTCAAAGTCAAGCAAATATGCGGGATTCCCGGCAGCGGAACGACGAATTATTTGTGGCTTTAGTCAGCAAATTGTCTCCCACATCGGCTAGCGGGGCATCGGGCAGGCGATCGGCCATTTTGGCTTTGGGGGCGGTGGAAGACTCCCGCGCCGTACCCCTGCTAGCGGATTTGCTCGCTCAAGAAGACAACCGCGCCATGCTGGACGCGATCCAGCAAGCTTTAGTCAGTAGCGGGCCGAAAGCTTTGCCTGAGTTGCAGCGGTTGAATCAGGCCCTCAGCAACGACCTCGATTCCCTGCGGTTTGGCGGCAAGGCCCCGGAACGCGAGTTAGCGGCCGCCCGACAGCGAACAGTACAAAGGGCGATCGGCAAAATTCTCACAGTGTATAGCAGCCAACTCAACGGCGCGGATCTCAGCCGCACGGATTTAGCTCAAAGTCCTGCCGGCCCGTCTCAGTTTACTTTAGTATTAAACAAAGTTGACTTGTCGGGAATTAAGCTGAGAAATGCCAATTTAACCAATGCCAGCTTGCAGGGATCTCGCTTTTACGGCACCGGCGAAGACAGGCGTCCGGGTACATTTGACGATTGGATTTCTGACTTGAGCGGCGCTAATTTGGAAGGAGTAAATTTGACTGGGGCGTCTTTGAACAGTGCTGTAATGAACCGGACTAATTTTGTGCGCGCTGTCATGAACAAAGCTAATTTGTCAAACAGCAATTTGAATTCAGCTAATTTCAGCAGTGCTATTTTAATTGGAGCAAATTTACAGGAAGCACTGTTAAAAAATGCAATTTTTACCGGAGCCGATATAGGAAGCGCGAATTTGTCAGGAGCGGATTTGTCAGGTGCGCGTTTGGCCAAAGTGAAGGCTCAAGGCGCTCAGTTGTCCTTGACAAATTTGTCTAAATCGGAATGGCAAGGTGCTGATTTGTCCGGTGCTGATTTGAGCGGCGCCAACTTACAAAATGCCGATTTTAGTTCGACTAAACTCGCCAACGTGAATTTAAAAGATGCTCGGTTGCAAGATGCGAATTTTCGGAATGCGGAGGTGAGTTCGGTTGATTTTAGGGGCGCGAATTTAGCGGGAGCGAATTTTAAAGGCGCTGTGTTTCTGGGGAAAACAGCTTCGGATCAATTTATTCAAAGTCCGACTGGTAGTAAATCCGGTCGATTCCTAGGAATTGATTTTGCGGAGGCTAAGAATTTAGATAAAAGTCAAATTGCTTACATTTGTTTGCAGGGCGGGATTCATCCGAAGTGCCCGCAGAAGAAGTAAGGATTGGTTGTTAACGAGTAGGCTAATACAGTCGATCGACGAACAGGTATGATAATTATGAGCGTTAAGCGAATCATTTATCTCATCCTAGCAATTCTGGGGCTTGTACTGCCTTGGTACTATAACTTGCAGTTTTTTAGCAATGCTGGCTTGCTCGACTTTGTAAACGAGAGTTCGGCTAATCTTGCTGCGAAATCGGTAAGTTTAGATTTGTCGATCGCAACTGTAGCAGGAAGCACTTGGATGTACGCTGAGTCAAAACGATTGGATATAAGTTTTGTAGGGCTGTACATACTTCTGGGTGTGCTTGTTTCGTTTTCATGTGCTTTCCCGCTTTTCTTGTTTGTGCGGGAAACCAAGCTGGAAACATCAAGCGAAGTCTCAAGTTGAAAAGTTGCTTAACAGGTTAATGCCGCGCAGCACAATAATTCGGTGCAGGCGATCGAGGTATTGTATAATTTCCGGTAAAATCACCGTTATAGGTTTGTAGTGACGACGGAAGTGCTCAGAATTTTATGAGGATTAAATTCCTCACTACAAACCAACTTAATGGTTGTCATTCGAAGTAGCATAATACTAATAGCAATTTCACTCATTTTTTGCTAAAAACTTTTGGCTTGAGTTTCATTCCCCCTGCCCAACCTACTACTGCATTGTTTATTGAAAGTGCTATTATATCGTTTCCGGTTGCATCGGTATTTGTTCAAATTCCAAACAGCTAGTTGTCAGGAAAGCATAATTTTAGTCAACAGCCAACAGCCAACAATCAACAGCCAACAGTCATCAGGAATGCAACCGGAATTGATATTACGCAATAGCATCCGAACTGACAAGATTCTCAAATTGCGCCAATAGCATTCCATCACTCTTATTTGGAATTCCAAAAATTTTAGGTAGCTGACCTGTTTCAGCGAGAACTTGTCTCACTTCTCGGTTAGATACATCGGCTAGATTTTTGTTACTTAGAATGGCATTAACCGCAGCGATACCCACACCTTGACCAACTGCAGCGTTGAATTCAACTATTCTGCCGACAGAACAGGCCAACCCTTCAAATCCAGAACACGGACTGACTACTGCCAGGTTAGGAACGTTTTTAATTAATGCGTGGCGGATGCCAATATTAAAGATAGGCTGTTTAAAACTCAGACTTTTAAACCATCCTAGATTATTTGCTTTATCGCGAATACCCTGGATACCTCCGCGTATATCAAAATGATAGCTAAATGTTCCCAGTGCCTCATTAGCAGGTACGCCACCTAACAGCATTTGTGCGCCTGTTAAAGGTTCTACAACTCCCGTCACATTGCCGGCGTGTCTGATATAAAGTTCTGAGGCATAAGTAACAGAAGTAGCCCCCAAACTCCTCAGCCAACTTGTAACAAATAACATCTCTTTTTGCATATTAGCCGTGGGTTTGCTCCCGCTTCTAGCTAAGGCTTCCGCTTCGCTGGCGGTGACGGCAAATAAAAGCGCATTCCACGAATGTCTTTCATTTGGAAGTATTGCTATATTTCCCCGATCTAAAATTACGCCGGTTTCAGGAAAAGATAGCTTTATTCCTCTAAAGGAGTGGTACGCTACAGACAGAGCCAGCGACCGAACATCGATGTAATCGTTTCCCACCCACAGAGTTTTGAGATTGCCTTTAGTGTCCCTCATTTCCCGCCGAAGTTCTTCTGCTAGTTGGGCATCCTTGCCTGCAGCGTACAGCAAAAATTTTTGACTCTCTGAATCGGCCAGGTTTGTGAAGCGTTTTAGATAAATATAATCGAATTCTTTCAGTGCTCTTGCACTGAGTCCTTGGGTTTCAAAAACGAGGGTGACTGGAAGTTCTGAGTTAGGTAGACCAAATGTTTCAAATCCCTTCAGCTTTCTCACACCGGCAGCTTGAGCTAATTCGGCATTGACAGTGGCATCAATAAATTGCTTGCCGGCATAAACTACGCCTTTAGAGGTGGTTATACTGGCAATTTTTTGGCCTTCTTTACTGACTGATTGAATTTCTACTTTGCTGAGGAGATCTGCCCCAGCTTGTACCAGCATTTCTTTCAGCGCTGCACTGGCTTTGCGCGGGTCAAGTGCAATTGCCTTAACGCCGGATTTTTGCAGGAACTCTTTATAGATTGTCGCCGGTGAACCAAAGGTATCTAACTTTAAAGATTGTTGAAGTTCTTCACTAATCTGGCTTCTATCTAAATAAGCAAGGCCGCCTCTTACCAAATGCCCGCCAATTCCTTCTTGCAAGCTTCCTTTAGACATCAGCAGAACTTGCGGATAACGCTTTGTGCGGCGACGATATTCTCTGGCCGCCGAGATAACAGCTAGAACTCCTGGAACTTCATCGCCAAAACAGATGACATCGTAAGAACGCAGATCCGTGACCATTATTTAATAACCTCTGCTGATTTTCATGTTTTCGAGCTAGATCTCAATGTAGGTTGTCAAACTCTCTGTTTTTCCCAAATCTACCTCGCTCTTTCCTGATTTTTGCGATAAATATTCACATATTTCTGGACGCAGAAACCGGGTTTTTTCTATAAAATTCTCCGTTGAGGACGATCGATCTCTGTTGAAAAACCCGGTTTCTGAGCGTCTAGAGTCGGTCAGTCTGGTACTCTTGATTGCCATCAGGTCAGATTATCGGGATCTATCCCCAACTCCCGCAATCGCTGAGCTAGTCGATCGGAACGTTGGGCCAATCGATCGGCGCGCTGCGATTCCTGTTGGGCGCGCTGCGATTCCTGTTGGGCGCGCTGCGATTCCTGTTGGGCGCGCTGCGATTCCTGTTGGGCGCGCTGCGATTCCTGTTGGGCGCGCTGCGCTGATTGTTTCACCTGTTCTTCAGGAGTCAGATAACGTTTTCCACCGGCATCATACCAATACAACCACTCCCTTGTCACCCCAGAATAACTTCCCCTTTCACAACCAATCCCCAAACCAATTTCTGGCATCCAAACTGGATTTCCTGGCTGCAACTCGTACTTCCCATTGACTAACTTGTGTACTTCCAAACGGGGTTTACGGCGGCGGCGGGAAGAATAAATGACGTAATAAAGTACGCCTAAAGCTTGATATTCCTCCAACTTTGTGGTGTATTCCTTGCGATAAGTTGGGGAAACTACTTCCAGCACAAAAGTCGGCAAAACATTTTCATCCCACAGCACGTAACTGGGACGCAATTCTTCATCATAAAACCTTTCTACACCTAAACTTAAGAAAGCATCTGGCACAATGGCAGGTTTATCGGGGTGATAATAGATACCCATATCTATGCCAAAAAACCAGTCCATGCGTTCTGCCCAAAGTATCAGCAATATTGCTTTTAACAACCCTGGTATTAGTTCTTGCAGTTCGTTATCCACAGGCGTTTCATCTGAGTCTGGTAGTTCATCGGCTGAGGGCCAGTGCCTCGGAAATTTGTAATCTAACATGGCGGCTTTCCTCAAAACTCATTAATATTATACCGTTGATTTGTTTGGCGATAGTATTGATTGAACGAATCGCGAAGACGCGAAGGAAAAGAAGAAAATATGATAGGTAATTTTGACTGAGTTAATCTGAATGAATTTTTGTAAAATATTTGCTGAGACTTACGCGATCGACTAAACTATGTCTAACCAGTCGGTTCTAATGGGGAGCAGCCGTTAGAGGAAACGGGGAAAGTTCGGTGCAAGTCCGGCGCTGTCCCGCAACTGTAATGAGAGTCATGTCGCTTTCTGAGTCAGGATGCCCGCCGATGTGTTAGTTTACATAGTCTCATCTGCGAGGTTCAGCGTGAAGGCCAGAAATCGGAAATTGGTCAGCTTGGGATTGATGGCTGGCTTGAGTTGTTATATTGTCCTGGGTTCGGCAACGCCCGCCGCAGCTATGCACATTTCGGAAGGTTTTTTGCCGGTGCAGTGGGCTGCGTTTTGGTGGATGGTGGCGTTGCCTTTTTTTGCAGTAGGTTTGCGATCGATTGCTCGGATTACAAAAGAACACCCGGAACTTAAACTATTGCTTGCTTTGGCGGGTGCGTTTACTTTTGTGCTTTCTGCTTTAAAAATTCCCTCGGTAACTGGCAGTTGTTCTCACCCGACGGGTACGGGTTTGGGTGCAATTTTGTTCGGCCCTTCGGTGATGGCGGTACTGGGGGCTTTAGTTCTGTTGTTTCAGACGTTACTGTTAGCGCACGGTGGCTTGACAACGCTGGGAGCGAATATGTTTTCGATGGCGATTGTCGGCCCTTTCGCTGCCTATTTTATCTATCAATTGCTGTTGCGAACTGGTAGCCAGCGGGCGGCAATTTTTTGTGCGGCGGCTTTGGCAGATTTGCTGACTTATGTAACTACTTCGATTCAATTAGCGTTAGCTTTTCCGGCAGCAAGCGGCGGTTTTATGGCTTCGTTTCTCAAGTTTGTTGGCATCTTTGCTATCACTCAAGTACCCCTAGCCATCAGTGAGGGATTGCTGACTCTATTGGTTTGGAATTGGCTGCATTCTTACGGGAAGCCTGAGTTGGAAACTTTGAAATTATTGAGAGAGGAGTCATAAACCGTGAATCAAAAGCCTACAAAAAATCACCAATCTACTTCGCGGCAAAATTGGCTTTTGGCTGGCGCGGTGATTGTTCTGGCAGCGTTTCCTCTCGTTTTTGTGCGGGGTAAATACGGGGGATCTGATGACCAAGCTAAGAAAGCAATTACGGAAATTCAACCGGGTTATCAACCTTGGTTCAATCACTTGTTTGAGCCCGCTAGCGGAGAAATTTCAAGTCTATTGTTTGCGTCTCAAGCGGCAATGGGGGCTGGCGTAGTTGGGTATGTCATTGGGTTGTATAAAGGCCGATCGCAATCTCGGCAGCAGTCTGATAATAAATCGTCGGAATGAACCATCAGATTGATAGTCTGGCTTATACAAATCGCTTGCGGGGGTTGCCGCCATCTCACAAGTTATCCTTTGCGATCGCCCTTTTAATTCTGTCTCTGGTTTCTGGGGCGATCGTCCAATTGTCGATCGCCCTGTGGTTGGCCGTGTGGATCGTCGTCTATGCGGGTATTCCGGGGAAACTGTATTTGCGGTTGCTGTCGCTACCGTTGATGTTTTTGCTGACAAGTTTGCCTGCTTTGGCGATGGGTGCGGTTGCGGGCGATCGTATCCCTGCAATTGGGTGGGATATTTGGCAAGGTTGGGGCATTAGCACCGGCACTTTTTATCTCTATGTGAGCCGCACTGGAATATACCAAGTGAGCTTGCTGTTTGCCCGCGCCTTCGCATCGACAAGCTGTATGTATTTCATCCTTTTGACGGTTCCATTTACCGAAATCTTGCAAATTCTCAGACAATTACGCTGTCCAGAGTTAGTCACAGAACTGCTATTACTAATGTATCGGTTTATTTTTAGCTTATTGGCGATCGCCGATGAACTTTGGATTGCTCAAAACTCGCGCTGCGGCTACCGCACTTGGAAGCTGGGAATGCACAGTTTAGGCATTTTAATCGGGCAATTGCTTCAGCGAACTTTGGAAAACTACCGTCAAGTATCGCTGAGTTTAGCCTCGCGCGGCTTTAATGGAGAATTGCGCGTTTGGAATTCTTACCCTTACAAACCTTCGCGCAGATATACATTGGAAGCTTTGTTTGGTTGTACAGTTTTAACTTTGTTAAGCGCGGCATTTCAACATTAAATTACTCGTTCCCAGGCTTTGCCTATTAGTCCGCCAGGGGTTGAAACCCCTGGCGGACTACTCGATTGTCCGACTACTGGACTAAACCTATGACTTTTATGAACATAATTAATGAATTTAATGAATTGACCTTAAAAGAAACCTGTTGAATAATTGTAATCAACAGTTGTCCCGTACAAATTATATGAGAAATCAACGCCTCCTCAAAAAAATAATTTATTTCTTAATGACCTCCTTGACCGTATTTATGGTCACAGTCACTCATGCAGCAGCCCAACAATTACCGTTTTACTGGGATAATATTAACGTCATCATCGACGTTCAGACGAACGGAGATATGTTAGTTACCGAAACCCAAAAATATGTGTTCACAGCCGACTACAACACTGAACGATATCGCTATATTCCTCTAAGTAAGGTAGATGAAATTAAAGATGTCACCGTTCAAGAAAATAATCAAATAATTCCGAGTAGCACGGGGATTGAAAACAATGAACTTTGGATTCGTTGGCAACATCGATTAAAAGCGCCAGAATCACATACTTTTGTCATCAAATATCGCGTGGTAGGCGGATTGCAGTTAGATGGTGAGAATACTCAAGTTTATTGGAAAGCGATTGCAGCGGGTCGAAAAGCACCAGTTAATACTGGAAAAGTTACGGTGAAATTACCCGATGCTTTGTCAGGAAAAGTTCTCTCGTTTACGAATTTTGGTGCAGCAGCAGTTCCCCGTCAAGTAGATCCTAAAACATTTGAATTTGTGGCAAGTCAGCCTATTCCACCGGAACAAGAATTAGAAGTGCAGATTGCATTTCCCCAGGTGATTCTGAATATACCTCAACCTGGCTGGCAACAAACTGGCAACCAATCTCAAACTGCTTCGGGAACAGGAAACTTTTTTCTAGACATCTTCTTAATGATTGTATTATTCATAGCAGCAATGACATTCCCGATATGGATATCTTTGCTTTACTTAATCTTACTGACGATTTACATCTATCTTATAACATTCTGTTTTAGATGTAAAAAGTTCACGCTAGACAAAAATAGACAAGTAATCTCTACAGCTACCCCAAAGACTAAAGGGAAAGATAAAGTTATCTATCACTGTAATAATTGCGGTTATCACCATGAAAAAATAGTTGTGACGACTTACATAGATCCGAGTAGTGATGGTGGTGGCGGTGGTGGCGGTGGTGGCGGTGGTGGCGGTGGCGGTGGCGGTGGCGGCGGTGGCGGTGGTGGCGGTGGTGGCGGTGGCGGTGGTTAATATCAACGGGGCTTACGCATCACAATTAAAGAAACCCGGTTTTTACTGAATCTGTGGGTTGTAACCAAGTATTCTCGCAAAAAACCCGGTTTCTGAGCACCCGCGCCTCCAAGACTATTGTTGATAATTCTCGTATTCTCGTTAGTTTAGCGGGCCGGATTTTCATAAGGGCGATCGCACTTCCTGCAACAGCTATTACAAATATGACTTTTATGAACTTAATTAATGAATTATATGAATTGACGTGAACAGTAGTTGCATGAATAATTACAGTATCAAAATACCGAGAACAAATTATGTATCAAGATACTAACAAAAAAAACAGCCCGCCGCCCATTGTTTTTATTATTGCCATCGGCTTAATTGGGTTTGGCGCATACAAGTTCCTTCCCGGTTTATTGAGTGCCAAAACTTCAAATACACCTACATCTACATCTACATCTACAGCGGCACCGACACCGATCGCACCCGGAGCGATCGCAACTCGCATGAGTTTAGGAAATCAGATATTGCTGACATCGCAAACAACAGCCGAAAAGCAAGCAGGCGTTACAGCTTTTGCCAAAGGAGATTACAAAGAAGCTGTTCAAAAATTTCAGGCTTCGCTGCAACAAAATCGCAACGACCCGGAAACGGTAATCTATTTGAATAATGCGAGAGTAAGCGATCGCACTTCTCTGAAAATTGCCGTCAGCGTGCCAAGCGGCAGCAACCCCAATGTTGCCCAAGAAATCCTCCGAGGTGTCGCCCAAGCTCAAGATGAAATCAACGCTAGAGGAGGAATTAACGGTGTCGGTTTGCAAGTTGAAATTGTCAATGACAACAACCGTCCAGAAGTTGCAAAAGAAGTTGCAGCAGCCTTAGCAAATGATCCGAAAATTCTAGCGGTAATCGGACATAATGACAGCAATGCCTCTTTAGCAGCCGCTCCAATTTATCAGGAAAAGAAACTGGTAATGATCACACCTACCAGCAGTACGAATAATTTGTCAGGTTTTGGCAGCTATATTTTTCGGACAGTCCCCAATACTCGATCGATGACGGCTCCTTTAGCAGAGTATATCGTCAAACAAGTCGGCAAAAGCAATATTGCCTTCTGCTACGACTCTCAAGCTGCTGGTAAAGCTTCGTTTAAGGATGAATTTATTGCCTCTCTTTTAGCATCAGGTGGCAGATTAGTTCCTATTGTCTGCGACTTGTCAGCGCCGACATTTAATCCTAACACTGTGATCGCGGATGCTGTTAGCCAAGGTGCACAAGGATTGATGCTAGCATCCCACGTAGATCGCATCGATCGCGCGATCGATCTAGCCCGTGCAAATCAAGGCAAATTGGCGCTTTACAGCAGTTCAACTCTTTACACCTTTGAAACTTTAAAAGACGGGCAAAAGGACGTTGATGGGCTTGTTTTGCCCGTTCCCTGGCATCCTGAAACTAATCCCAACAATCCATTTCCTAAAAATGCCAGTCAGCGCTGGGGAGGAGTAGTAAATTGGCGAACAGCAACGAGTTTTGACGCGACTCAAGCTGTCATCGCTGGCTTGCGACAAAGCAATACGCGGTTCGGATTGCAACAAGCACTCAGAAATCCGAATTTTTCGGCAGCAGGATCGAGCGAGGATGTGAAGTTTTTGTCCACGGGCGATCGGGCCGGTAAGCCGATTTTAGTGCAAGTTAAACAAGGAGGAAGCACTGGCTATAACTTTGTCCCGCTGCGGTAAGTTTGTTAAGTGCGATCGCACTCACATCTTGCACGTTCTCAATCAGCCTTCCAGGGGTTGGCATCCTGCCCGCCCCACAAGAAAATGCACTCTTCGCGGAACGGGCCGGAAAGCCTGTTTCTTAGCATGATTAAATTCTCCTTTTCTGTTGAATTAGCAGAATTTTAAAGATATAGCAGTTCTCAATCTTAGTGAGGTATGCCCTGTGCCCGCGGAGGTCTATGCCCTATCCCTATCCCCGCTTATCGAGCGTGTACCTCATCTTACTGAGAAAGGCTATAAACTAAAATAAGTAGATTAAAGGAGAGCGTTGTATATGATCGCGCCAGTTGAAACCAAAACCTACACGGCCCAGGAATATCTAGAATTGGAAATCAATTCTCTGGATCGGCATGAATTTATCAATGGGGAGATTGTTCTGATGGCTGGTGGCACACCGAATCACAATGAAATTACCACTAATTTAGTTGTTGCGCTGAAACTGGCGTTAAAAGGGAAACCATATCGGACTTTTAGTTCGGAGCAGCGGCTGTGGATTCCCCAGCTTAATAATTATACTTACCCGGATGTGATGGTGGTAGCGCGCCCGATCGAGCTGCAATCTGGACGGACGGATACAATTACCAATCCGCTGCTAATTGCTGAGGTGCTGTCTAAAGGTACTAAAGCTTATGACCGCGATGAAAAGTTTGCTGCTTATCGCAGTATTCCTAGTTTTCAGGAGTATTTATTAATCGACCAATATCGGCTGCGGGTGGAGCAATATTCTAAAACTGATACCAATAAGTGGATTTTTTCGGAATATAGCTGTATGGGCGATCGGCTCAGTTTAACATCTGTTGCTGTGGAAATTTCGCTGGCCGATTTGTATGAAAATATTGAGTTTGGTGAATAGACGGACGGTTTTTTGTCAAATGTTCCAAATAGTGGTAATATTCCCGTATATCGATCGGCTCTGATGGAGAACAGCCATCAGACGCAAGGGGGAAAGTTCGGTGCGAATCCGGCGCTGTCCCGCAACTGTAATGAGATAATTGCATCTCTGAGTCAGGATGCCCGCCGATTTGTTTGCAATCATGTTTTTCATCTGCGAGGTATGGATGATGGTGAGTTTATTATTTTTAAAATTATTGGATTGGGTTTTTTTTACCGCAGATGTCAGCAGATAAACACAGATGAACGCTGATGTAATTTGAGCTGGGTTCTGAAGGGTATCTTATTTTAATGGAAATGAAAAGAAATGCGAGTTGAAGATAGTGTTTGGCAGGGTAGTTTTGGCTACTGGCAAAACTTGTTTATTCATCAGAATATTTTGCCGATCGGACATACTGCTTGGAATGGTTTTTTGCATAGAGGACGAGGCTTGGTTGCTTGCAAAATCAATACTCCGATTAATGGCTATGTGAATTGGAGCGTAGATACTATAAAGTACGATCTGCAATTTATTTCCGACTTGGAGGCAACCGTTTATTTGCAGCAACTAGAAATAGAGGAAAATATTGTTTCCAATTTGCTGCAAATCATTGCTGGCTACGAACCCAAGGCAGCAATTATATTTTTGTCGATCGCCAACGGTCAGATTGATATCAATTTGTTGCAAAAGTTGGCAATTTCTCCTGTTGAGTGCTATGAACAAGTATGCAAGCGCTGGGAAGAATTTCAACTCTGCCCTAAATCCTAAAACTTACTAAATTTTCCGAATGCCGCAGCCAAAATCAATCGAAATTTCCAAGGTAACTCGCTACCAAAATGCAGCGCTTAATTACTATTTGGGGCTGACAGATTCGCCCTACCTTCACTACGGCTATTGGGAAACCCTACCCGTGCCCGCTGACGAACTCACGATCGCGCGATTGCGCGTCGCTCAGCAAGCTTATACTGTAAAACTGTTGGATGCAATCCCCAAAGGCACTCATACGATACTGGATGTGGGCTGCGGGATTGGCGGAAATGCGGCTTATTTGCTCGATCGAGGTTTTGCAGTCGAAGGGCTCGCACCCGATCCGTTCCAACAACAGCGCTTTCTCAAGTGTACGGGCGATCGGGCAATCTTCCACCTCACGAGGTTTGAAGACTTCAAAGCAACCCGTTTCTACGATCTTATTCTCTTTAGCGAAAGTAGCCAGTATATGTCGGCTGTTGATATTGCTAACGGTGCCGCCAAAATCCTCAATCAGGGCGGTTACATTGTGCTGGCAGATATGCTGCGATCTGATGCTAATTATCAAGAGGGAATGTTCTCTAATTGTCATGTTGTTACGGAACTTCATGCAGCATTAAAGCAGGCTGGATTCACTTTAGTAAAAACTGAGGACATTTCCGCTCATATTGTACCGACAATCGATTTGTATGTCGATACTTTCCGCCGCTATGGACTAAATACAATGATTTATGTTGCGGATTTGATTGCGATCGCAGTTCCCCCCGTCCACAAATTCCTGCGCTGGATATTTCGTCGCTGGTTCAAGAAGCTCGTGGTTGAAGGATTGGAGGCAAGTCAAATTTTTGAGCAACATCTCTGTTATGAAATGCAACTTTGGCAGTTGTCAAAATCCGATCGAGGCTGACACAAATACAATGGAAATCGGTAATCGGTAATTGGAGGCATAGCCTCCGGGTATTTATTCCCAGGCAGAGCCTGGGAACAAGGCTATAAAAAATCAAAAATAACGAATATGTCTGAATGGATTCTCGAATTCGCTGCCACTTCCTACTCCTATCCCTGCGGTTCGCGAGTGGCAATTCAGGGTTTAAATCTCAAAGTTCCCGCTGGGAAACGGTGCGGGCTGATCGGTCAAAATGGCTGCGGCAAAACTACCTTTTTTCTGTTAGCAAATGGCTTATATCAACCGCAACAGGGAATCATTAGCTGGCAAGGTGAACCCTTTCGCTACGATCGCAAATCTTTGATGCAACTGCGCCAACAAATCGGACTCGTCTTTCAAAATCCCGAACATCAATTAGTAGCTTCGACGGTAGAAGAAGATATTTCCTATGGATTGTACAATTTAGGCTTAAGAGAATCCGAAATTGCTCAACAGGTACAGCAGGCGATCGAGCAATTCGATCTAAGCGAACTCGCCCGCGAACCAATTCACAATCTCAGTTTGGGCCAGAAAAAGCGGGTTTCCATCGCCGATATCATGGTTCTCAAGCCCAAACTGCTGCTGTTAGATGAACCTACCGCCTATCTCGATCCGCGTCACACCCGACAACTGATCGGTTTACTTCAACAAATTCACAGCGCCGGAACCACCATCCTTTTAGCAAGTCACGACCTCGATTTCATCTACCGCTGGGCTGATTGGGTGTTTGTAATGGATCGAGGAAAATTGATTTTAGAAGGAACACCGGAAACCGTTTTTGCTCAGCGGGATGTGTTGGAACAATTGCAGCTTGGCGTACCGCTGGCGATCGAGCTGATGGAGCAAATAAGGGCGATGTTTCTAACAGACGATCGCTCAAAAATCCCCGCTTTCGAGCAATGGGAACAACAAATTTTACAAGCGCGCCGGCTGCTGTAACGGGACTTAGACCATTGATAATTGGCGTTGCTGATTAACGGTATGAATCAACTTTTATCGGAAGTTACAAAACTCACCATACTTGGCTTATAGCAGCGAAATCTTGAATTCATACCTGTATCCAGCCACGCCCCCGTGGGGGGAAGTTCAGATTACACATTACCAATTATCAAAAATTGATTTAGGAAAAAGGCGATCGCCCCACTGCAGATCGGCACAGTCAGATTGTCAATTCCCACCTTGGAAACCGACTCCAAAGTAGCAGCAACCAAAGCTACAACAGCCGACACAGCCCAAGTTTGCCAAACTGCGCCTTGAACCGCCAGCAAAATCAAACTGCTAACAGCAAAACTTACCAAATACATAGTTGCAGAACCTTCCCAACTCTTCTTCATTCCCCAAACTCGATAAATATGTTTCCCGTATTTCTGGCCGATGACAGCAGCCAATCCGTCGCCCCAAGTCATGACTAAAATGCCCAAAGCAGCGTATTCCTGATGTTGCAGCGGCCAAAACCAAGCCACGAGAACGCTGATACTAACAGCATAGAAAAAAGTTCCCCAACTGTGCCGATTGATACTGTTAAGACTGGGCAAAATCGGAACTTGGTAAGAAATTAGGGCGATCGCACCTGCTAAAACCCCCGCCGAAATCCCCACCCAACCGGGTATTTCCAGCCACCAAGCCAGCAAAATCACATTTCCAGTACCGATGTGAACAACCTTCCGCGATACCTCAGCATCGACGGAAGTAAAGCGATTTAAGCCCTCAGCTACCAGTAAAATCACACCCAACCAGACTCCCACGAGGGAAATTTGCAACCACACAGTCGGAATTTCAGCAAATATAGACACGATATTTAGGAAACACTTATTTACATCAGGCACTATTTACTACTTTACAGTCCTGGACGCATAACCTCTATATGTAGGATGTAGGGTGCGTTGTGCGTGGAGTCTTACCGCTATAATTTGCGCGTCCAACCACTTGTTACGTAAGTCCTGATACATAAGTATCTCATTGCGACTGAAGGGAAGCAATCGCTTCCATTGATGACAGGTTTGCATTTTGGACGTGGGGCGATCGCAATTTATGGAAAAAAATGTGCGATCGTCTGTTATAATTCGCAGCATCACAAACTTAAAGTTCCAATAAACTTTATTGCTATGCAGTATGTCTTAATTATTCATGAAGTAGAAAATTATGAAGCTTGGAAACAGGTATTCGATCGTGCTGAAAGCATCCGAAAAGAAGCTGGAGAGCGCTCCTATCAAGTCTTGAAGTATGAAAATGAACCCAATAAAATAGTTCATTTCTCCGCGTGGACATCAATCGCAGATGCTAGGGCGTTTTTTGAGTCGCCTAGACTGGTTAAAATTAGAGAAGAAGCCGGAGTTAAAGCTCCTGAGTTTATTTATCTAGACCAATTAGAGTCAGGAGTATTGTGAAAGACCTATTTGTATAATGTAAGTTGTTTAAACTATGTAGTTAAGTTTTGAGTATGTACGACGGTAGCTACTACCAGCTAATGGCCGAGTACAATTGCTGGATGAACCAAAAGATATATTCTGTATGCTCGGCAATTCCTGACGAACAGCGCAAACAGGATATGGGTGCCTTTTTCAAGTCGATTCATGGGACTTTGAATCACTTACTGTATGGTGACAAAGCATGGATGGGGCGTTTCACTCTTCACCCATTTTATGTCACCGCTATCGGGCAAGAACTGTATGCTGAATTTGAGGCTTTGAGAGCCGAACGGGAGACAACGGATCGGCAAATTATAGAATGGTCTAGACACCTGAATTCTGACTGGTTGAGTCAACCGTTTGAGTACACCAGCAATGTAGATGGTAAATGCCGCGTGCTACCGACTTGGGTTTTGGTGACACATATGTTCAATCATCAAACTCACCATAGAGGGCAAATTACCACACTCCTCAAACAACTTGGCTACGACCCAGGCGTTACAGATATTCCGTGGCTACCCGCTATATCAATCGGATAATTTCTGGTTGTAAACCGACACGCCTGAAGACTCGGCGCTTAAAACATCGCCTACACTTGCCTCTCGTCCGCCTGCGCTGACAGAAGAAAATCAATAATTCAAACCTGTGTCGGTGGGTTTTGTCTGTATAAACTGAGATGTTGCACCATTCTCAATAAGCCTTTTATGAACAGGCTTTCCGGCCTGTTCCACAAAGAGTGAATTTTCTCGCTTCACAGGCCGGAAAGCCTGTTAAGCGAGAATGGTGCAAGATGTGAGTATAAATGTGATTTATACCGCCGACTATTCAACCCTTGCCTTGCGGGTTTTGTGTGTATAGACGCAGTTGAAACCGCCCGGTATGCTGTCGAAATCCTCCGCATTCACAACTCCCGTTTTAACAACCCCCGCACAAACTCAAACGCCCTCCTCCGCCACTCCACGGGCAGCAACGACAATCCCAAACCCGCCCACATTTTCGCCGGAGAAACAGACTTTCCTGCCCGCACCATCAGGCGCCCTTTTGCAGTTTCACCCACCTCAATCAGTCGCAAACCTAGCGCTAATTGAGTTTCTGCAATCCTTTTGAGCCTGAATGTTTCCAACTTCTCGGAATCAAATTCGTAGCCGAGTAAATAGCGCAATTTATCGCTCAAATACGGAATTGCCCGATCGACTCCTTGCTGTCCTGCATGAACTCGATACTCCATCAACAGCTCCGGCAAGTAATAGCATTTTTTGTCCGCAATCGCAAGTCTCACAAACAAATCGTTATCTTCGCAATTTTGCAAATTCGGCCGCAGAAATCCGACTTCTTCCAGGGCCCGGCGCCGAAACAAAGTCGCCCCTATTTGCAAACTTTGTCTGAGAAACACTGCAGATAGCAAATCTTCAATAATTCCAGCCGACAACTCGGTGCGCCCCCACCGCTGCGAATTGAGTTTTGTCTGGTTTTCGTCAATATAATTGTTAATGTCGATCACCCAGTGATCTGTACTGACAAAATCGATGCTGGGGTCTTTATCTAAAATAGCAGATGTCCGCTCTAGAAATTGCGCGCTCAGGCGATCGTCATCGTCAAACTTGATAAAATATTCGCCCTTTGCTGCCGCAAAGCCCGATCGCATATTATTACTCTTGCCGATATTCTGCGGGTGGCGAATGTAGCGAATCCCGCGATCGACAAATTCCGACATCAACAGAGGAGTGCTGTCAGTAGAACCGTCATCGCAGACAATTAATTCAAAGTCTGTATAACTTTGATCTAACACGCTGGCGATCGCACAAGCCAGCAGATGCACTCGATTGCAAGTAGGAATGCAAACGCTAATTTTTGGCACTAACTTAGACTATTTTAGATTTTGAACTTGGGATTTTAGATTGCGGACAAATGAAGACAATCATTGATTTTATTGTATTTTTAAGATCTCGCGACGATAACTAAAGCCTTCTCTCGCGACGATAACTAAAGCCTTATTACTTCCTCCTTCTTACTTCTTCCATCCGTTACATCCCGTACATTGCTCGTTGCCGAACTTCCTTTTTTAACTCAAACGAGCCGTACATTCGAGAATTAACTTTTGATTTACCAAAGCAAACGGTTGAATTTCCAAAGCGCGGCGAAAAGCTTGAATAGCATTTATGTATTCTCCCAAGGCAGCGTAGCACAAGCCCAGACCGTGCAACGCCCCAAAATGCACCGGGTTCAGTTTGAGGACGATTTTGCAGTCGTCGATCGACTTTTTATAATTTCCTTGGGTATAGTGAAGTACGGCGCGTCGGTTCCAAGCTTCCGCAAAATCCGGCGCTTCCGCAATCAGTTTCGTCAGCAAATCCAAGGCGCGGCTAACATCGCCGGCATCTAGTAAAACTTGCGATCGCCTGAGAATTTGCATCCCATAGTCACCCTTCTGGTTAAACCAAGTGCGCCAGAGTTCTGTAGTTGCCCGATCGCGCACACTTTCGTCGGGCTTTTTCAGGTCTTCGAGCAGCGCCTTAACAGATAATTCGTCCATAGGTGCGAAGATTGTTAAAAAGATTTTATCAATCAATTTTATCGCGCAAGCGGCAACTTTATTTATCCCACATCCCATGAAGATTTTGATGCTTTCCTCGACTTTTCCCTATCCGCCAAGTCGCGGAGGAACTCAGGTAAGGACGTTTAATTTATTACAATACTTGAGCCGGCGGCATCATGTAATTCTCGGCACTGTAAGATCGCCCGATGTCACCGATGCACAAATCGACACATTGCGCCAGCAAGTTGCAGAATTGGCAGTTTTTCCCAACCCGCAATTACCCCCCCTTGTCAAGGGGGGGCTAACTCTGCACCAGGGGCTTGAGGAGGGCTTCTTGCCTCCCCCCCTTAATAAGGGGGGGACTGAGGGGGGGTTCTCTGAAATAATAGGAAAATTCCACAGATTCGGTCGATTTTTGTTGTCCGGGACGCCTCCGAACGTACTCTCAAGCTACTCCCAAGCAATGCAGAATTGGGCAGACGAATTGGTAACAGCAGGCAAATGCGATGCTGTCACCTGCGAGCACAGCGTTAACGAGATTTACGTGCGTCCAGAATGGCGGCAAAAACTGCTGACAGTGGCAAACATTCACAGTTCCGTTTGGGGAACTTGCAGGGAAATGCTAGCAACCGGTACCTCGGAAAAACCCCTGCGCGATCGACTAAATTTACCGCTACTCGCCCGCTACGAAAAACGCTACTGTTCCAAATTCTCCCGCATTGTTGCGACAACATCCACAGACAGAGAGCAACTCCTAGAATTGCTGTTGTCTCCGGTTCGGGTGCGAGGAAAACAAGATTTTTTTGTACCTCCCATTGATGTAATTCCTAACGGCGTGGATTTGGCCGCATTTCCGTACCGGTCGATCGATCCGGGAGGACACACCTTAATTTTTGCAGGCGCAATGAACAATTTGCCCAATATTGACGCGGCGCGGTTTCTCAGTTTGCAAATACTGCCGCCTTTGCAGCAGCGCTATCCCGATGCTACCCTCACCTTAGTAGGGGCTTCGCCAGTCCCGGAAGTGCTCGCCTTGGGGAAACTCCCCGGAATTCAAGTAGTAGGTCGGGTGCAAAGGGTGGCAGAATATTTGCATCAAGCTGCTGTGTGTGTGGTGCCGATGCGGATTGGTTTTGGAATTAAAAATAAAACTTTGGAGGCGATGGCTGCGGGAACCCCCGTCGTTGCTAGCGATCGAGGTTTGGAGGGTTTAGCCGTCGATGGCGGCCCGCAACTGATAAGGGCCTTGCGGGCGAACAAAGTTCAGGAGTATGTTGAGGCGATTACCAGTTTGTTTGAAAATCAGCAGCTAAGACAGGAGCTCTCTGCCAGCGCTCGATCGCTCGTTGAAAGCCAATACACTTGGGATATCATAGGTCGGCAGTACGATCGGCTATTGCAATTTTAAACTCTAAATTCTAAAATCTAAATTCTAAAATGGCATGATGGAACACAAAATTAACCCCTCAAAAAATCGAGCCAAACCCCCAGAAAATCGCAAAGTTGCTCCTCCTCCGACAAGGCGCCGTCGCCAAACCCGACGCCCCAAAAATCTTCAAGAGTCCCAGATTCCAATACCTACTCCCCGAACTCGCGCCAGATATCCCTGGAAAAGACTGATAGCTAATTTGACAGCCCTCAGCATCTTGGGTGGCTGTGCAGCTTTGATGGGAGGCGGCGCTTGGCTGAGTTATCAGCTAATTGTCGATCCCAATGGCAACAAGTTGATTTCTCAGTTTGTGCCCGAATGGTCGCGCCTGCCTACAGGTAGCAGAGATTCGATCCAAACTCTCGATCAAATCAAAGCCAGCATCCGCAAATTGGGATTCGTAACCGGAGAACCCCTGCCGCTTCCCGTCGATCGAGCCCGCGATAATTCTATTTCCGATTTGCTATTGCCGGTGATGGTAGAAAGAACTGTTAAGGCTTCTACTGTTTGCAAAAATCCTTGCCGTCAAATTGTCGAACTTCGGGTGTACAAGCGGGTTCAACTTCCCGATCGCAGTTCCGATAAAGAGCAGTATTTTCAGCTAGCAAGTTCTGTGAATTTAGAAGGCCCTGCGGAATCTTTTGTCATTGCTTCTTTAGCTGACTCTACATCTGACAATCAAGCCTCGAATCAGTCGTTACCCCTAACAGAACTGCGCCGCTTTGACGGAAAGCCCCCCGCTTCGGGCATTTGGTTTAATGTCAGCGGTAAACTGGTGCGGGGCGACAAGAAAATTCCCTACGGACAAGTCGTTCGCTACAACCCCAGCCAAAATCATTTAATGTCGCTGTTGGATTGGGCGAGTGCGGCCGGACAACCGCCGAATTGGCAGCAAATTGTTAAGGGCGAAAACCCGCAGTTGGCGATCGACCAAACAGTTGGTTTAGAGCCCCAATTTACCCTTTATCAAATTAGCCCGCGCAAATTTTTGCCGAACCCCGTTCAGTTAACGGCGATTTCTTTAGAAGAAATTGCTTTCAATGACGAGACTTACAAAAATGGGCTGCGACTGGCAAAAAGCGGGCTGTGGTCTCCAGCATTAAATGTCATGCGTGTGGCGAAGGGGAAAGCCGGCAAAAATTGGCCCGCAGTCGCGCAAGCTCAGCTAGAAACGATCGAATTTCACGCTAAAATTACTCGGGCTCAGGCGATCGCATCTTGGGCCAGTCCCGGTCAACAAGTTCTCGCAGAATTGATCGACGGTCGCTGGACTGAAGCTTTGCAAGTATTTGAAGCCGATCCGAGCAACACTAACGAAATAGCCACCACCCTCAAAAATGACAGCGGGCGGATCTGGAACCGCATAGACGCCGCCTTGAGAGTGAATGCCGCTGACGCCGATGTCAAGGCTTGGGGCGCCCTCATTGTAGCGTCTCAAGACGGAACTCGCGAGGCGATGAATTGGCTCGACCAGCAATCAGATACTGACAGCGAAACAAGAAATCGAATTCGGAATTTGGTCAACAAACTTCAGGAAGCAGTTTCTCAGGCTGAAAATTTAGAAGCCCACAAAAGTCAAATTATGGGTTCTGCTACTTTAATTAACAGTGTCAATCCCGCTGAGTGGCTGGAACCCGAACCCAACAATGACTTAAAATTGGCCGCGGAACAAGTTTGGTATCAGGTACAGGTAGCGAGTTTTTACGACGGTAGCCGCTGGGTTAATTCGCCCTTTTCTGATGTAGAAGTGCGCTCTTTTCCTGCTACTCAAGTCAAGTGGCTGTGGGGGCGGCTGGGATTACAGGCTGACCCCAAGATTAAAATTGAGGTAGCGATGGCTAACGGTCAACAAAGAGTTGCTGTGGGAACGGTGAAAGCAGTGCAGGTTCAAGACGGAAGTCTGCGCTTGCTGGCCGCGGTTGACAAGCGATCGTAATCTGGCAGAAAGCATTCGGCAGATAGAACAGTCCCGGAGGCACTCTTGACACAAAGAAACCGGGTTTTTTTACCATTTCTGCCGATTGCAACAGAAGTATTTTCGTAAAAAAACCCGGTTTCCTTCCACCCGTGCGTCCAAAACTAGGAATAAGGAAAATGCTTTCTTCTCCCCCTCCCGCAACTCCGAAAGAGGCGCAATCTCAAAACTCTTCCCCTCCCCACTTATCGCTCTTGGACCACAATGCAGACAAAAATTTTGTTAATTTAATTAACACAAGTTGCACACAAAAAACCCAGAGATGTCAAATCGCGCCCTTTTTAGAGAGTGCTGCAATCATCTGCCGTTTCACCGCTTTAGCCCAAAGCTCAAACTCCAAACTGTTGATATTGTTGATTTTCATTTCCTCAACAGGCTGAGTAGGGGCTTCTTTCTGCGCTGTAGTCTCCATTGTTTTTTTCCTCGTCCAAAAAATGTTATTAGTCGATCGCAAACGGTTAGCATCATACATCTATCTTATGAACTAATTCCTGCGATTAATTACACTAAAGGCAGAAATTTTACTCATAAAATGCAGTAAATACATCTAGATAATGCAATTTACGAATTTAATCTAAGAAAATCCTACAACCCTTGCTCTATATAGGCTTTTCCTGACATTAAAATCTTACAATTTACATTGTATGGCACTATCAAACCACTACTTATGTTAGTAAACTTATTTTTTAATGAATGTATTGGCATATACAGCTCAAAATCATTTTATAAATAAAACCCTGAAAACCCCGCGACTTTAGTCAGGGGATGAAAGGGGTAAGGAGGCTTTAGCCTCCCAGTCTATTTTCTGAGCTCTCAGGATGGCGCTGTCAAGTAAAACCATGTAAATCTTTGTGAACAACTAGAGGGATATTAAGCCGACTCTGGTAGCATAAGACTATCGTGATGAGGTCGAAGTCATGTTAGTTTTTGAGTTCAAAGCATACGGGAAAAAACAGCAATTTGACGCTGTAGACGAAGCAATTAGAACGGTGCAGTTCATCCGCAACAAAGCATTGCGCTTTTGGATGGAAAACGAAAAAGTTGATAAATACGACTTGAATAAATACAGCGCCATTCTAGCGAAGGAATTCCCGTTTTGCGACGACTTAAACAGCATGGCCAGACAATCGAGTTCAGAAAGAGCGTGGTCGGCAATCTCCCGATTCTACGACAACTGTAAAAAGAAAGTCCCAGGAAAAAAGGATTCCCGCAATTCCAGAAACACAACCGCTCCGTCGAATACAAGACTACAGGCTGGCGTCTGGCAGACGACAGAAAATCCATTACTTTTACCGACAAGCAAGGAATCGGAAAGCTCAAGTTAAAAGGAACGCGCGACTTACATTTCTCTCAGCGCAGTCAAATCAAACGAGTACGTTTGGTGAGGCGAGCAGACGGATATTACGTCCAGTTTTGCATTCAAGTTGACCGTTCTGAAAAGATTGAAATCACGGGTAACGCCATCGGGTTAGATGTAGGACTTAAAGAGTTTTACACTGACTCAAATGGCATTGCAGTTGATAACCCGCGTTTCCTCCGCAAGGGAGAACGCAGGTTGAAGAAATCCCAAAAACGAGTTTCAAAACGAGTCAAGGGTTCGCAAAACAGAAAAAAAGCTAGAGCAATTCTAGGGAAGCGCCACCTCAAAATAAGCAGACAGCGTAAAGATTTTGCCGTGAAGTTGGCAAGATGCGTCATCCAGTCTAACGACTGCGTAGTCTACGAAGACTTGAGGATCAAAAATATGGTGAAGAATCACTCTCTAGCAAAATCGATTAACGACGCTTCTTGGTATATGTTCCGAATTTGGCTGGAATATTTTGGCAAAGTATTCGGAAGAATTACGATTGCCGTACCAGCTAACGGAACAAGTCAAGAATGCTCTAGTTGCGGAACAATTGTTAAGAAAAGTCTCTCAACGCGAACCCACGCTTGTCGGTGTGGATGCGTATTAGATCGTGACTGGAACGCAGCTAAAAATATCCTGAGTCGGGGATTGAGTACGGCGGGGCACGTCGGAACTTGGATCTTAGATCCGAACTCTTGTGGAGAATTGACCGCTACCGATGTTGAAGTAATTCTGCACCGGCAAGTCGATTCTGCGAATCAAGAATCTCCTCGGCTTTAGCCAGGAGAGTGTCAATGAATTCACAGAGTGCCGTAAAGTCGATCGCCCGCATCTCCCAGTCCGGGTACAATATAGCCGTGCTCGTCCAAACACTCGTCAACTGCAGCCGTATAAATCTGCACGTCAGGGTGATGTTCGTGAAAGTGCCCCACTCCCTCCGGTGCCGCCAGCAAGCACAAAAATTTAATAGACTTCGGATTAACCTCTTTCAGCCTATCCACTGCAGCGACTGCTGAATTACCAGTAGCCAGCATCGGATCGACAATTAAAACATCTCGCTGTTCGATATCCTGGGGAACTTTGAAATAATATTCGATCGCCATCCGAGTTGTCGGATCGCGGTACAAACCAATATGTCCTACCCTCGCAGACGGAATCAGCTCTAAAATACTATCTAACAGTCCCTGACCTGCCCGCATAATCGAAATAATAACAATTTTCTTTTCTGCAGCCAGCACCGGTGCATTCATTTTGGCGATCGGCGTTTCTATTTGTTCGTATTTTAGCGGCAAATCTCGCGTCACTTCATAAGCTAGCAGCATTCCAATCTCTTTCAGCAGTTGGCGAAATTTCGCCGTGCTCGTTTGAGTTTGCCGCATGAGAGTTAACTTGTGCTGTATCAAAGGATGGTCGATGACAGTAACTTTAGCACTCATTTTTTTGTGAAAAGTTAATCTACCTTATTATAATAATCTCTTCTTGCCTAGCTCGGGCTGAGAATACATATCTCGTCTTGTTTTCCCCGTTCCCCGCTACCATACCGATCCTTTTACTACAGCAAAGCCGCCTCCGGTTCCCGAATTCAAGCAGCTTTTCTGAACAAATACCGACCGCCGAAAATTCGCCCGCCGACAAACATTTGCCCGCGCAGCGGCAGACAAAAACAAACCGAGATTTGTTCCCGAAAAAGCCTGCAAAAAAATATCGATATTTTCCCATCGAATCCTCCGGAACAGTCTATAAATGCCATGAATCTTAGAAAGTATCAGGACAAAACAGGCATTATTCACTGAATTAATGCTACTGGAAAAAGCCACGAGCCAGGTACAGGTATCTAGCTCCCAGTCAAAGTCTGACTGCCTTTTCAGTAAAGGTCTGCCATCTCCTAATTGGAAGGGCATCGCCTCAATCTTCCTTGAATTATTCAGGGTTGTCCTAACAAAAAAACATTAAGGAGAACCTCCATGAAGTTCGTAAAACTATTGCTAGCCACAGCATTAATGACTGCTTCTATCAGCCCCGCCTTGGCTAATCCTGCCGTTCAAATTTTAGGTGCAAGCTACGGCGGTAGCGGTTGCCCCGATCGCTCCGCCAGCGTCAGCGTCAGCCCCGACGGTCAAGAACTCACCATCCTATTTGATAAGTTTGCAGCCCTAGGAAATGTCTCAGCAGAAAGCCGAAAAAGCTGCAATCTGAGCATTCCCATCAAAGTACCCCAAGGCTTCCAAATTTCTATCTACGATGCTGATTACCGCGGCTACGTTGCTCCCAAAACCACAGGCAACCTGCGAGCAGAATACTTTTTCGCTGGAACTCGCGGCCCAGTTTTTAATCGGAATTTCAGTGGCGAAACTAACTACAATGTTAGAGATAGCTTAGCCACTGTAGCGAATGTTTGGTCTCGCTGTGGCGACAGTGTAAATATGCGAGTAAATGCTGCGATGACAGCCCGCGGTGCCGGCATGGCCACCGTTGACTCCTTCGATTTGGCTCATCGCGGCTTAGTTTATCACGTCAAATATCGCACTTGCCGCTAAGCAGCTTGTGGGAGTGTAGTGTGAGGTATAGTTTTCAGGTTTAAATTTTGAATTTTGAGTTTTAAGTTGGAAGAGGGAATAATTTTCCCTCTTCCTTCTTTTTCGCTCAGCTTCGCCGCTATAGCCCTCTTCCCCCTAAAACACCGTCCCGTCACTTTCAATCTGAATTGGCGGCACTCCACCAGCCCTCAATTCGGAGGCAATCTTCCGCCCCGCCGCCCAAGTTCCTCCTTGCAAAATCTTCACTAGCGGCAATTGTTCCGCACTCAAATGCAGCTTTTCTCGAATAGCTGCGGCAATTTTATCTAAAAGATTCACAGTGAGCGATCGCCATTCTACTATAACTTCCGAACCCGGCAAGTAACTCTGCTCAAAAATAGCCGAATCTTTTGCCCGCAGCAGCCCAATATCCAAACACAAACCGCCGTTTCGGTACTCCGGCAATCCCGTTAACTCATCCAATCCGGCGACTTCTAAACCAAGTTCTTGCAGCGGTTCCAACAGCGAATAAGTCAACCACTGCGATAGTTTGTGAAACGGCACGAATTCATCTCCCAGATTTTCTCCTTGTAATGCCCGATGCCGCCAAACATCGCCTAAATTAACACCACCAATTGCATATCTTCCCGGCCAAATTTCCCCAAAACCTGACAAAACAGCCCTCAATACTTCAGAAGCCTTCACAGTTTTGTCTCCAGAAACCCGACTGTCGAGCAAGTATTTTGCCAAATTGCCGGGACGCGGGTTTTCGCTGCCAAATAATAATGGATGCCGGCAAATCGCATTTCCCAAACGCTGCAATAATTCTAATCTGCCTGTTAAACCAACTAGCGGATTGTCTCGACTTACCTGAAATCCTGCAGCTAAGGTTTCTAGTTTTAACTGAGAAAGTCCGCGATAATCAGCTTGCCAAGGAAAATCGGGATTGCTGGAAAAAACACCTTGACAAAACATCCGCAAGCTGGCTATTGCTAACCCTTCAGAACGGCGGTAAACCTGTCCGGTTTCGGATTCGCAATACTGCCAATCTGCACCAGCACCGGCATCAAGCAAAACGCTGATAATTGCTAAATCAAATTTTATCTTAGCTTGCTCTATGGGTAAAAATTCGGCTATTGCTGCATCCAATTCAGCGACGCGCGGCAGGTTGTCGGCTGCAAAATGCCGCCAGCGACTGTGAAAGGGAATGTTAAAATCGGGATACTGTTGGCGCGTCGTGTCAATTACATAATTTGCTGCTTTGTCGAGTTGGGATAAATCGACGCGGAAGTAGCGGAGTTTGTCAAGGCGGGCTAAATCAAAAAGCCGATCGCACTTTTGGCGAATAGCAGTCGGCGTTCTCAGATATTCTACAGTCTCAAGTTCACTATTGCCCAACTTCATACTACCAAACACCGGTAAACATCGTTTTCTTGAAAAAAGTCAAACTGACTGTAATCTAAAAGATTATCTAAAATCGCATTTTTATCGATTTTTATCAGCTTGTATTCCCACTTCGAGCCGCTGACTTCGCGTTTTATTTGATCGGAAACTATGACTGAATTTCTTTCTCTACCCGGAGTTACTATTTTACTTAAATCTTCCAGCCTGTCGGCTATGTGAATATCTTTTCCGTAAGTGCAAGACCTAAATATATATAAATTTCCCTTAGCAACTCCCACCGACAATCCGCAAGGTATTTGATTGGCGTTAATAAAAAGTTTCCAATTCTCGCACAGACTTTCCATTGCCGCTAAGGCTGAGTGAGCTTCCGGGAAAGTCAACAAATGCGAATCCCCAACAATACTCCGAATTGTGCCGCCGTATTCTTCGCAAATTGTTTTTTCAAAAGTATCAAAATTGGTGAGCAAATATTCCACATCTTTGATAGAATTAGATTCTTGATAAGCTATAAAACCTCTCAAATCTGCTTTAATTATTGCTTGATTCTTGATGATTCGCGTTTTGTAACTTTGGTCAACTTTGTATACTTTTTCAGGTTCGCTCATCCCTTTCAAAGAAAACTCGTTGACAAAAGACGTTTGCACTTCTGCTTTGTTGAGCGCCAGCCATGCTGCTTGGGACAAATATATTTCATCCGGCGGAGTTACTGATTCTATGCGCGCTGTTAAATTCACCGTATCGCCAAAGATATCTTTATCTTGATGCAAGACATCTCCTAATGTAATCGACACGCGAATAGCCAATCGTTCGTCGTTCGCCTTGCTAGATTGTTGCGCTCTCAATTCTTGCTGCATTTCTATGGCTGCTACGGCCGCTGCTGTGACGCTGGGAAAAATTATCCAAAATGAATCACCTTCCCCTTTAATCACGCTGCCTTCATTTCGGGCGCTAATATCTGAAACAAAAGTTTTATGCTCGTTTAACAAACTACTTAAGTCCGACTGAGATAATTTTTTGACTCTGGCGGTATATCCACAAATATCTGTTTTTACGATCACACTAGAACGCAAATTAGCCATAACCTACCCTGACTGATCAAAAACCAGCAATAAATTTTATGTAGCAAAGACGCGATGGTTCGCGTCCCATCGGTCGCGTCTTTGCCCTCTCAATCTCCTAAATCCCGTCCGATCGCTTCTGCAAGAATTGTAGCATCTGGCACAGGGTCTGGCGTGTAGTAGCCGGCGGCTTTCTTGGCGACGATTTCGACTTGTGCGTCTGCGGGAATCCAATCTTCAGGAATAGGGATGCGATCGACCACCTGAATGCCAGAATTGATAATCGCATTGTATTTCATATCGCTCATAGAAACTAAACTGTCAATGCGAGAGATCCCCAACCAGTGCAGCACGTCTGGCATTAGTTCTTGAAACCGCATATCTTGAACTCCCGCAACGCATTCAGTGCGCGTAAAATAGGCATCAGCTCGATCGCCGCCTTCCTGCCGTTTTCTGGCATTGTACACCAAAAACTTAGTCACTTCCCCCAAAGCTCTCCCTTCCTTGCGGAAGTAAACTATTACCCCAGAACCGCCTGATTGTGCCGTTTGGATGCAAATTTCCATCCCGTGTACCAAATAAGGGCGACAAGTGCAGATATCGGAACTGAAGACATCAGAACCGTTGCATTCATCGTGTACCCGTACCGCCAACTGCTTATCCGGGTCAGAAATATTCGCGACATCGCCAATAATATAAACCGTAGTTCCGCCAATTGGTGGTAAGAAAACGTGCAAGTCCGGCCGCGTCACTAAATCCGAGAACATTCCGCCTGTTTGCTCGAACAGGACACGGCGGAGAACGCTTTCTTGGGCGCCGATTCGCCTAGCAATTCCCGGCAAATACCACACCGGATCGATCGCAATTTTAGTTACTGCTAAATTGCCACCTGCTTTGACTATTTTGCCATCAATTTGCACTCGCCCCTTAGCAATAGCATCTTGCAATTCCGGCATATTCATGTGAGCTTTAGTGACAGCAATTGTCGGTCGAATATCATATCCCTGCTGGAGAAATGAAGTATAAACTTCGCTGACCAAACCCCCAAAGGGATCGAGAGAAACAATCAAATTGCGATCGCCCCAACTCGGGTGCGGCCCGATGTGTGCGGCCGGAGAGGTGTTGGTAAAATCGGGGCGGTGATCTGCTTGGAGTGCGCCGGAAGCAACTGCTAGCGCGCGATAAACAGAGTAGGAACCCGAATGAGTGCCGATCGCATTCCGGTGAGACGATTTGGTGAGGCTGCCAATCACAGGCCCCCGTTTCAGCGGCTCGATTTCTCCCCAGGAAATCGGATGAGGTTTTGTGCCGGATCTGTCGGGATGGGATGTTAAAACTATATGCTTTGGTTTTGACACAGTTGTTTTTGGCTCTTGCTATGGATGCTGCTGTTAGTTGAACGTGAAATTGCAATTTGAAGCAGTGATTTATGATAGCAACAGGATTCAGGCTCTGGAAGTATCCGGCGTAGGCCAACTCGTGACGCTGACTTTCGCGCTGTCCTGAAAATATAAAAATTTTGCATATGTGCTTCAGTGATTAGGGCGGGAGTGCGAACAGCAAAGCTACCTATTTAATCCAAGTTTTTTTAGTGATTCTATTTCATTTGTGCATGAGATTTTTTTGAACTAACCACAGAGGGCGCAGAGGACGCAGAGGCTCTATAAAAGAGAAAAAGAGGAAAAGAGAGATGTTCACAATTCCTGCCAGGGTTGCTATAGTTACAACTGGTAGTGCTGAACGATCGAGAAAATACATACTAACTCACAAAATTAATGTTGCCAAGTACATCTAATTATTTGCTCAAAAATAGTCGCGTACCCGCGTCTCTTCTAGAGATGCAATCGATCGCCCCGTCAGCTTCTACTGTCGCAACAACGGGGAGTGAGAGCAATTTATGTGCGGTGGATATGGAAATTGCAGCGGGTACGATCGCCGAAATTATCCCAGCAGGTACAAAACCTATATCCTCCTCTGCAGATATCCCAGTTATAGATTTGCAGGGCGGCTTAATCTGGCCTTGTTTTGTGGATATGCACGCGCATTTAGACAAAGGTCAAATTTGGGAACGATCGCCCAATCCGGATGGAACTTTTGCCAGCGCGATCGAAGCGGTAGGCGCTGATGCCCAAAAAAACTGGAATGCAGAGGATGTTTACCGCCGGATGGAGTTTGGCCTCAAGTGCAGCTACGCCCACGGAACCAAGGCTATCCGCACTCACATCGACAGCGCGGGCGAACAGGGAACCGTTAGTTTGGGAGTATTTGAAGCCCTGCAAGCCGAATGGGGCGATCGGCTGATCTTGCAAGCAGTTTCCCTGGTTTCCCTCGACTATTTCCTGACACCAGCCGGCGAAAAATTAGCCGATCGCATAGCCCAAATCGGCGGCATTCTCGGCGGCTTCGCCTATATGAATCCCGACTTAGACAAACAACTCGATCGAGTTTTTGCCTTAGCCAAAGAACGAAATTTAAACCTCGACTTCCACACCGACGAAAACGACGATCCAGATTCAGTAACACTGCGGGAAGTCGCAAAAACCGCCATCCGCCACGAATTTTCCGGTCAAATTATCTGCGGGCACTGCTGTAGTTTAGCCGTACAACCCTCAGATTTAGTAACAGAAACTCTGGAATTAGTCAAGGAAGCAAATATCGGCATTGTCAGCTTGCCGATGTGCAACCTTTACCTGCAAGACCGAGAATCTCAGCATACACCGCGCTGGCGGGGAGTGACACTGCTGCACGAACTCAAAGCAGCCGGAATTCCCGTTGCAGTTGCTAGCGACAATTGTCGCGATCCGTTTTACGGATTTGGCGATCACGATGTTTTGGAAGTTTTTAATATGGCAGTCCGCATCGCTCATTTAGATAGGCCTTGGGGGGATTGGCACTGTGCAGTGACAAAGACTCCAGCAGATTTAATGGGATTGCCGAATTTAGGACGAATTGCAGTTGGTTTACCAGCAGATTTGATTTTGTTTAAGGCGCGGAATTTCAGCGAACTGTTATCTAGGTCGCAGCGCGATCGCACAGTTTTGCGGCAGGGCATTAAAATTGATACAACTTTGCCCGATTACCGCGAACTAGATGACTTGTTAGCAATTTAAATCTGACATCCTGCATCAATCTCAAGAACAGGCTTTCCGGCCTGTTCCACAAAAGATGAATTTTCTTTCTACTGGTTACTAGGCTCTGGCAACCAGTTAAACAGGCACTATAGATTATCAAGCAACGTCCCTTCTCTTTTCTTTCTTCGCGTACTTCGCGTCTTCGCGGTTCGTTCAAAAAAATATCTTTTAACAAGCATTTAGCATTGCTATCTTGTCAATTTGCAACTAATTTGATATAAATATAAAAGCTAATTCGAGTGAGGATGTTTTAAGTGAAAGCAGTTATTTTATTGTCGGGAGGGCTGGATTCCTCAACTGTTTTGTATCAAGCCAAAGCCGACGGCTGCGAGTGTTACGCTATTTCCTTTGACTACAAGCAAAGACATCGGCGGGAGTTGGAATCAGCAAGGGCGATCGCACTTTCAGCCGGTGTTAAGGCACATCAGATAGTAAACTTTGACTTGACACTGTGGGGCGGTTCGGCTTTGACGGATAATGAGATGGAATTGCCGATCGATCGCAATCTTGCAGAAATGTCCCAAAACATCCCAATTACCTACGTTCCTGCCAGAAATACAATCTTTCTCAGCTTTGCCCTCGCCTACGCAGAAACTCTAGAAGCCGATCGCATTTACATCGGTGTCAACGCTTTAGATTATTCCGGCTATCCCGACTGTCGCCTCGATTACATCCAAGCCATGCAGGAAGTATTTCGGTTAGGAACAAAGCAGGGAAGAGAAGGAGAACCTATTAAAATTATAACACCTTTGATCGAACTTAAAAAAACCGAAATTATTCAATTAGGCAACAAATTAGGAGTACCTTGGGAGCAAACTTGGTCTTGCTACGCAGGCGGCGAAAATGCCTGCGGCGTTTGCGATTCTTGTCGGTTGCGGCTGGCTGCTTTTGAGGAATTGGGATTAAAAGATCCGGTGCCTTACGCTTAAATATGACTTACGCATTTCGTAGGGTGCGTCAGAGGTAAAACCTAATTATTTCGTACTCGCTTCAAGCCTGACGCACCTTACAAACAAAACTAAAATTTAGGCGGCTTATTTACCTTCCGGCTCATCCTCAACTTCCGGTTGACCCTGGTCTTCCTGGTTAAACTTAATTTCATTTTGCAGCGAATTCAACGGGACTAAAAGCATATCAGCTATTTGCGATTGTCCTCTAGCCCTGTAGATATCTATCGCTTTCTGAACATCTTCTACTGCACCCTGTAGGTTTTCTAATAAAGTTTGAGCATCAGCGCGAACCATATGCGCTTCGGGAAAGCTAGGATTGAGATTAATTGCTTGAGTTAAAAGTTCAACTGATTCTTTATATTGTCCTTTGCGAGCGAGGTCTAATCCTTGTTGATAAAGTTCTTGAGCTTTCATAATGTTTTTTAATTTCTGCTGTTCATCGCGCTTGCATAAAGGATCGAGTCTATTTACTTGACCTGATGAATCAATTATAAAGCACCCTGGTTCTTCCTGAGCAGTCGCTACAGTCTGAAAAAGAGGTAGAGACGCAATAATTACAGAAGAAAAAACAGAAATTAAGTAGGGGTGTTTCAGCATTACTGGTACTGTTTAAATATTATTTACAGCAGATTCCACGTTTATAAAGTACAACCGAAAGCGATCCCTGTAGGGACACGGCAATGCCGTGTCCCTACACTTCATAAACCTGCAATGCGCTATATGTAGACAGATATCATACCTGTCTGGTTCCAAATGTAACATTGGTCATAGCAATAGGTGATTTATATCACTTACAGTGAAATGCTCTGCTCGTAACATCCTATAAATCACGCTCTGCAATAAATTTTGTAAGCATCATGTTGTAAGTATCATTAGAGCTTCAGCTATGAACTACTTTCAAAAAACCGCATTATTTATCGGGGTAGCAACTGCTATTAATGGGCTTAGTTTTGCAGCTAAGGCTCAGTTCTGTGCAGACCCTTCTCATACAGCAGCAACCAAAGCTAGACTCGATGAAATTGCCGAGAGTCAAGGGATACCAATCAATAAAGTTGGAAAAGCTTATGAAAATTTTGCACGAGCTACAATTAGACCAGGTACTCCAATTCCAGAGAATTTTAGGTTATTTCCTTCACCCGCAAGGGCAGCAGCCACAGGTGGTGCTACCCGAAATGTACAACCTGATGGAGTTCTTCCACTTGTGTTCGTAAACTTTCCAGCAGGCCCAACTGAAACATATCCTGATAGCGTTTTCTATGAGGTAAAGGCACTGCAAGGAGGTCTCCTCCCCCCTAGTTACTCAGATTATCAAATTCTTGGTTTCATTGATGCGCTCGGTAACAGCCCTGCCAAGACAGCAGGCAAAATACCAGCAATCATTTTTATCACTAGCGCCGATATCAAGCAGATTAGTAATGCTACAGTAGCAGAAGCTTCATTGAGAGGTGTAGCTGTCTGGCACGCTATAGGTTGTGAAATTCCGGGCAGCTTTAATCAGCTTCAACTAGGTGAAGCTTCGCTGAGAAATCCCCAAGTTTACATTTTCCAGCTAACGATTCCAGAAGCAATAGGCCCTGGAATCCCCGGCAGGATTTTCATACCAAATCCGACTTAAATACCCCCTTGATGACTTGGCGGTTGAAACCGCTTTGGGGGTGCAAAATCGAATGTAGCTTCTCAAGTCATTGGATTTTTACCCCCAACTATACAAACGAAGCCCGCCTCTTTGGCTCGCGAGCTAGGACGCTCCTACTAAGGAATAAAAGTGACCCGAAACCCGGATTTTGTATCACCAATTAAAGGTTAATTATTTACTCTTTCATACTTTACTCAATGGTGAAAATCATGTCTATTGAAGAGCGCCGAGGTATTGAATCTATTGACGTAAACCAAAATCTACTTCTCGTTCGCGCTCCTATTGAATTAGTGGCGGAAAAGCTTAGTAGGGCGAGACGCGCGGATGTCTGGGAACGGGATATCTACGATCGCGAAATCGAAATTACGGCCGAAAGCTATATTGTATTTCAGTTCCGAGGACATCCTTGGACGATCGTTGAACAACTGAATTATCAGCCCGGTCACCTTGTATTTGGAGTAGGAGATGCTATCACCCTTTCCAGCTTCCCATCCACTCGCGCCCTCTACTACACAGGTAGCGACACTTGCGGCTATATTGGTTATAACTGCTACGACGGAGGTGCATTTGCAGAGATGCTGTACTTTGAAGCAGAAATGGATCTCCTATTCCTCTCTGACTTTCGTGAGGTCAAAGCTGAGGACATTGACAGTGCCTTTCGCTTTACTTACGCTTTTATGCAGGAGCAAGATATATATATTCCCAACGCACATTACGAAAATGTGAAGGTTGGCGATCGCATTAATTTACGCCCCAAAGGCCCGACGTTAGATGATTTAGTACGCAGCGACTTCGAGCGAGTAGATTATGTAGGCATTAGCTAAAATATGCTCAACTAGAAAATTTCGCCACACCACTCAACCCGCTATTCTTGCGCCCTTTCCCCACAACTTCCTCATCCGCTGCTGCAATTCCATCTAAAGCTCGATCGCCCGCAGCCCCTTCCAACAAGTGAATTTGAAGTTGCTCCAACCGCGGCCCGGACACAGAAACAACCGTAAGTTCCACATTTTCGCCGCGCCAAACTTCCCCAGCAGCCGGCATTCTTTGCAACTGATAACTCAGAAAACCTCCAATTGTCTGATATTCGTCAGTTACTGGCAAATCCAAATTCAATATTTGATTCACATCATCTACATTTAACTGCGCTTGCACTAAATAAGTGCGATCGTCCAATACTTGCAAAGCAATTTCTTTGCTGTCGGGCGACTCGTAGCTGCGGCCGATAATTTCGGCAATCAAATCCCTCAGCGTCACTAACCCGGAAATGCCGCCAAATTCATCAACTACGATCGCAATTTCTTCCGACGAACTCTGCATCAAAGGCAGCAGTTCCCCCAGCAGCATCATCTCCGGCACAAACCTCACCGAACTCATCCAAGGTAAAATTGGCGTGTCGGGAGATAGCAAACCTTCAGCTAGGGGTTTCGCAAGTTGTTTGAAGCCAATAATGCCGATAATTTCGTCTAAAGAATCTCCCGTCACGGGATAGCGGGAATGGTGAGAAATCGCCATTTCGTCGAGCAAAGTTTGAAAAGTTGCCGTCTTGGGAAGTGCGACAATGCTAGGCCTCGGCACCATCACTTCTTCTACCCAAACTTCGCCAAATTCAAACACGTTGTTAAGCAGTTCTCGCTCTTCTGCTTCCAAGCCGCTGGATTCGCTGGAAGTAGCTATAATTAATTGCAGTTCTTCGGGCGTAACCGGCCGGTGCCTCAGATCGTATTCGATGCCCCCAAACCGCAAGAGCGATCGAGTAGATTGATTGAGAAACAACACAAAGGGATTGAACAAACGGGCAATCAATAAACTCGGAGGCCCTAGAGTTCTGGCTAGCTGTTCGGAATACAGTAACGCTACAGATTTGGGAAAAAGTTCGCCCAGTACGATTTGCAGGTAAGCTAGCAACAAAAAAGTTACTATTGATATGCTAAAAGAATGGGCGATCGCCGACTTGATGTAAATTGGCAGCGGCAAAGAGCCGATCGACATTCTCACTAGCACGGCGATCGTACTTTCCCCAATCCAGCCGAGAGCTAAACTAGAAAGAGTGATTCCCAACTGCATTGTCGAGAGCAATCGCTCAATACTTTGCTGCAAAGATTGCACCGTTTGAGCTGCCACGTCGCCGGCATCCACTAACTGATTGATGCGCGATCGGCGTACCGTCACCATCGAAAACTCAGCCGCCACAAAAAAAGCATTGATCGCAATCAGCAACAGCACTGACAGCAACCGCGACAGCACCTCTGTCCAACTCATCGCGGGTAAATCAGATATCTCCTGCACTCTCGCCCCTAAAAGTGACACAATGCTCCCTAAAAAAAATTTCTCGATCGAACCTGAGAATCCGTCTGCCGGTTTGGTATCCTTTTATTTTACTTCGCCACTGGAATGCCAGATATTTGCAACTGAAGTTTTTGACCTGGATAATCTGTCAGCGTCAACGAAACTTCCTTAGCATTTTCCAGCAAAGCTGTGGGAATACTCACCGTACCGTAAAACACCTGCCCGTTGGGGGGCAGTTCCGACGGCAAATCCTCGGCAGTCGCGCTCAGGGCCCGGCCGCGATCGTCAGTGACGTTCAAGAAACTGTAGAGAAACCTCACAGCTTGGGAGCCTTCATTTTTCATGCTCACGTCTAGCAGCATGGAATTGTTGCGCTGACTGGCCGCGCTTACCTCCAGGGTTATTCCCCCGTCGCGACTGTTCAGGGGAAACTTGGCGCTGGCATTTTGTGCCGCCGGTTTTTTGGCCGCGGCTGGTTTAGAGCTTGCCTTCTCCGTTTTCGTATTTGCCCCGGCCGTTGTTTTTTCGGGATCGCGACCTTCTATCCGTGCTTTGACGGTTGTGAGAATGTCTTTTTCTTTCAAAATGCTCGCTTGGTCTTTGCTAGCGGTCGTTCCAGGCTTGCCGCTGCCAGCATTGTTGCTGGGACGAACATCGGGTTGAGTCGTTCCTTGTAAGGCTTCGCGACCTATAGTAAATCCCCAAACAGAACTCGTCACGCCTGCTCCAAACATGAGAGCCAGCAGAATTAGAGTCAGCACTACCGTCGAATTCACTGCCATTGCCTATAAGTTTATGCCGAGTCGTAGAAACTGCTTTGTCCGGTCGATCGGCTCCAGCACATTGGCTAACAGGCGATCGGGACTCAGCAGATCTAAAGATTTTGATTTTTGTTCTCTAGTTCTAGCACGGACTGGGAAATTATGTTATAATTCATTTTGAGTTAGGTCGAGGAAATCGATTTAACGGCAGTTGGCCGAGCGGTTTAGGCAGCGAACTCATAATTCGCCCCAGGCAGGTTCAACTCCTGCACTGCCGATTTTCAATAAGTCAAGACGCTCCGCGCGCGAAAAACCCCGTTTCTTCCTAAAGGTTTGCTGACCCAAAAGCCCCAATTCTGGTAGAAACCGGGTTTTTTACGTTGTCAGCGGGCGGAAACGAAGTATTTTGCTCGGTGATGGACGCAAAAACTGGCTTGACGCGCTAGTTACAGCCCACCCTAAGTAGTTTATTTAGCTGGACTTTGTTTAACAGTCAGTTTTGCCCATCTAAAATCTCAAATCTAAAATCGTATTATCCCTTAATTAACTCCACTCCGTCCCACCCGTCTAGTTCTTGAACGTAAACCTTAACTTGTTCTTCCTTTGCAGTCGGCAACTTTTTACCTGTAAAATCTGGCTGAATCGGTACTTCTCGGTGGCCGCGATCGACTAATACCGCCAACCAAATTTTCTCCGGCCGCCCGTAATCGTTTACCGCATTCAAAGCCGCTCTAGTCGTTCTGCCTTTATAGATAACATCATCTACCAACACCACGGTTTTGCCCGTCAAATCGAAAGGAATTTCTGTTTTCGCCGGTGTCCGCATCGCAACTCGATCCAAGTCATCTCGGTAAAAGGTAATATCCAAAGCGCCCACGGGTACTTTGACTTGTTCGAGGACTTCAATTTGATCTGCCAAAATTTGAGCTAAAGGCACTCCTCTACTATGAATGCCCAACAGCACTAACTCCGAGGGGTTCCCTGATTTTTCGACAATCTGGGAAGCGACGCGGGTGAGAGTGCGCCTCACTTCATCAGGCGATAAAATTTCGATAATTTTAGTCATTGGTTGCTGCGAGCTAATTGTTGGCTGTTGGCATATCGAACAATTTGAGATTTTAGATAGATGGACTTGACAGATGAATCTGGGGGTTTGAACAAAGGTCAATCGATTTGAGATTTGAGATTTGAGATTTGAGATTTTAGCATTGACTTGCGCGAGATAAATTCGGGGGCTCCTCGATCGGATACAGGTTTTTTATTTCTGGACGGATGAATCCGGGGGCTTGTATCCTGGATGCTCGATCGTCAAAACTTTTTTTACTCCTGTCGGTGGCGGATCTCTGTCTTCTGCTGGACTTACCTCTAACGGATGAAAAGCAGATGCTGCGATTGCAAGGCTTGGAGCGCGAACAATGACACAAATACGTTATTTATGCCTCCGGGACTGTTCGGGTAAGGTGATTAGTTAGCCGCTCAAAAATAATAAGGTATAAAAAAGCAATGATAGTCCCAACCAAATCAGAAAGCAATACCGAGTTAATTGCAATGCTTGGCAAATTAGCGGCGGTGTGATAGGGTGAACCGGCTCGCCTAACAGCGGTTTGTGTTTGAGAACTCCGCGATAGGAATTAGTACCTCCTAGTTGCACTCCCAAGATGGCGGCGTAAACGCACTCGCTCCAACCGGAATTGGGACTGGCATCTTTAACAGCATCTCTCTGACAAATCTGCCAAATGTAAATCGGTTTGCCAGATATAAGGGCTAAAGTAATCACTGTTAGCCGACAAGGAATCCAAGTCAGCACGTCTTCTAGTTTGGCGCTAAACCATCCTAAATCAGTGTATGGCGCTTCTTTGTAGCCGATCGTAGAATCTAATGTGCTGGCTGCTTTGTAAGCGATCGCCAAGGGGACTATAGCACTCGCCCACATCGAGTTAGGATCGATCTGCCCAGCGGTAACACTTAATAATAGATGCGGCCCAGCGAACCCAAGTAAGGCATAAAATAGCGGTGCTGTCACGCCATCGACTGCATTCTCTGTTACAGTTTCTAACAATGCTCGCAGAATTTCAGGCTCCGATAAGTTTTCGGTATCCCGGCCGACGTAAAGGCTCAACCTTTCTCGCGCCTTGACTAAATCTCCAACATTGAAAGGTGCTAGCACATCCTCCGCAGCCGCCCTCAAACTGCGACCTGCAAAACAGCTTGCCAGCAAAATGGTGTCTAGGGCAATACCTAAAAGAGGATGCACCCAACTAGCAGCTTGGACGATCGACCAACTGACAGTATAACTGCCTACAATCAGCCCGATCGCTAGTATTGTACCAGCACACCGTAGCAGCAGTTTGGGCCGATCGCCAGCGGGACGATCGCCTGCTTCAGGCATTTTGCCTGCGGGATTCTTCCATATATTAAAGACAAGTCGAGTATAGCGGTCGATCGCCCAACCCATCGCCTGCACGGGATGCGGCCAACCCCAAGGATCGCCGATCGAATAATCCAACACCGCAGCTAAAATCAAAACAGGAAATTCATCCGGCATCATTATATATTGTGTCAAACTTGATAGTCCGTCAATCGATTTTAGATTTGAGATTTTAGATTAAAGATTCAAGAATTGAAGAAAGCGACCCCACCGATCGATCCGGGGGCTGGCGATGGGGAGCGAGGAGCTTTTTTCTCGCTCCACGGATGAATCCGGGGGCCCGAACCATCTTCCTTGATTGTCACAGCAGGAGCGCTCGCAATGGTAGCGCAGGTTTTAACTACTCCTACCCTTGCGGACTTTGATGTTTGAGCTGCAATTTTAACTGCTGAGATTACTTTCGTCGCGGAGCAAGTGTACGTTCTCCTCCCAATTAACACCGTCAAAGGGTAGGATCTGAAAGTGTTCGATGGCATCTGAGTCAAGACAGCGGACGTTGACATCAAAATGATCGGGATGCGATCGGGGGCGATAGAACGAGTGAATGCCGCAAATTCGGCAGAAAGTATGTTGAGCAGTTCCTGTATTAAATGTATAGGTTGTCAAAACATCTTCGCCGCTGAGCAAGGTAAAACGTTCCGGCGGCACAATGAGGTGCAAAAATCCCTTCTTTTTACAGATTGAGCAGTTGCAATCAGATGCTTCGTGTTTGTCAACGGCGACACGGAAGCGGACAGCTCCGCAGTGACAGCCTCCAAAGTAAGTAACAAGTGTTGCGTCCATGTGTGCTTGCTGCCGATCGAATGAATGAACTTACCATTTAAATGATAAAGCTAGTTTCTTCCCCAAGAGCCGCTTGCCAACTGCGGACATCATAGTATAAGTCTTCGAGGGAAATACCGTACAGCGCTTCGGCAAGTTTTTTGTGCAATCGGTTCCACAAACTGAATGTTACCCAGTCCTCTGCTTGCGTCGCGTCGGGAAAATGTCGAGGTAAAGGTTCAATAGTTTCACCTACAGCCTCTAAGATTTGTCCTAAAGAGATTTGAGCGGGCTGGCGGGCCAATTGATATCCTCCTTGGGCACCCCGAACTGATTGGACTAAACCGGCTCGTCGCATTTCAATCAGCAATTTTTCTAGATACGGAGCCGGTAACTCCTGTCGCTTCGCTATCGATTTCACCGATGTCGGCCCAAAGCGAGGTTGCAAACTTAGATCCAGTAATGCTTTGACACTGTAGTGTCCGCGTGTGGTTAACTTCATGGGATTTTAAGAGCGGGGCAAATATTCAGCTAGCTGATAGCTGATAGCTTATGCTACCGAGTTTAGAGATTGCTCGCACCGGCCTCCGCTACTCCTCAAGAAAGACAGCAGGTTGTTAAAAATATTTAGATAATAGTGGTTAACAATTGAGCCGATCGGTGTAATATGGTTTTACGACCAGCTATAAAGCTAAAGTTTCTTGGTCCAACCAAAAACCAACCGAGAAAAAATCCGTACACCAGTTGAATATTTCAGGACTCAGTAAATGGCTAAAAAGAAAAATATCGAACCCCTTGAAGGCGAAGATCTGATCAAAAAGGTCAAAGACCTAGAGAACCTTACCAAGGAAGAAAAAGCTAGAGCCTGTGGCTACTATACCGTTACCAAGAACGGCGTAGAACGGGTCAACATGATGAAATTCCTGAATGCGCTGATTGATGCAGAAGGCATTCAGCTAGACGGGAAGCAAAACGGCAACGGACGCGGCGGACGCTCGGCCAGCTATCGGATTAGCGTTCAATCTAACGGCAACTTACTGATTGGAGCTGCCTACACCAAACAGATGGAACTCCAGCCGGGAGATGAATTTGAAATCTCTCTGGGACGCAAGCACATTCACCTGCGCCAAATCGATCGAGAAGAAGAAGAATCCTAGGCTTTTACGACGTGCTTTGACTTCTTGCTTGAACTTGTTGGTTTGACTTCAAGCATTGACTGCAAGCAGAGAGTTGGCTCTAAAATCTTTCTGTGAGCCTAAAACAGTATGGCTTCTATAGATGGCAATGGCTGGACAAAAGCCACTGCCACTAATTTATATTTTCCGAGAATACCTATTCTCGCCCCTCGCTATATCCATTTGGACAAGCGGGGGATTTTCCGCGTAGCTGTTCAAGAGAAGTTCGGCAACGGATGGTGTACCGGATGTAACGGATGTAACGAATGGATGTTAACCAAGGGATTGTATAGCGGATTTAACGGATGAATGTTGAGTTTCGATGGTCGAGGTTCCAGGCAAGAAGCAGGTTAGGTTGAGCTACGAAACCGAACAAAGCAAGAAAATGGCGGAGGTATTCTCAGCCAAGAGTGCGTAATACCAGTTAAAAAAAATGCAACTGTCGGCAAGCTCCAAAGCACGAGCTTCCTCATTCATCCCCAATTATTTAATCTTTAATCTAAAATCTAAAATTGTAGAATTCTTGTGCTTGCTGCTGATTTGTGTCTGTGGGGGAGGGGCTTTGAGGACAAGGAAACACCTCGATCGCCCCTAAGTGAAATTACAGGCTGGAACAGTTAAAGTGTTAGGGAGCAATTAGTCATCAGCCTATGCCGTTGCCCCGATTCGCGAGCAAAACTTCTCAACACCAAATAAAAATCCCCCTGCGTCGCCTTCTAGTGACCTCTTTTGTGTTGCAAATCGTCGCAGCAGTTGGGATTGTCGGGTATCTGTCCTTTCGCAACGGAGAAAGAGCAGTCCAAGAGCTCGCCCAGAAATCGATCGCGGAGACGGGGAAGAGAGTTGAAGAAAAGCTGACTTCTTTTCTCGAACATACCCAGTGGGTAAATCAACTTAATGCTGAAGCGATCGACCGTGCTGAATTAAACTTACAGTTAGAAAGGCCGCAGCCTCGGGGAGAGAAGTTCCTCTGGCAACAAATGCGATCGCAGTTCCCAAATCCGATTTTCTGAAAGAAACTAACAGAAATACCCAGACTACAATTTTACTTTGCTTGGTGGAGCTGCTGCGACAATAGTCCTGAGATGGCATAACTTCCTCGCTCAGACGCTCAATACAATATTACAGCGTTATTCCCGCTTGATGAAGTACACCCCGCTCTCACGCCCGTTTCTTGACAGTTCTCGCCTCTGCTACTGATTCTGTTGCTCGAAACCCGGTCGATCGCGATCTACATCTACATGGAATATGCTGTATAATTGCCATGCTTGATTTGCAGCTAATCATTGAGTGTTTGACTTAAATTTTTTGAAGCTAGAGTGAACCCCCCCGATCGCCCTTTGGGTAAGGAGAAATCGAGGGGGTTAACTGTTATTTGTCAAGTATCTGAGGATATCAAGCAGGGTTCGCTTCGGCTCGTCTTTGTAGCAGGCGGGCAATTTCAGCTTTTTCTACAAGTCCGACGAGGACACCGTTTTCGCGAATGACGGGGAGTTCTTGTACTTTGAGTTGTTCTAGCAGGGTGACGACTTCGAGGAGGGACAATTCTGGTTTGACGGTTGTAGAAAATTCGATCGGCTTGACGAGTTCTTTCACTAAAACTTCGGGCCAGCGTCCGGTAGGAATGGTTTTGAGGTCATCAAGGTCGATCGCCCCTACCAATTGTCCCGCATCATCAGTAACTAGGAACCTGCGCCAGGTTTGAGTCTTACCGATCACGTGGTTGTTGGCAAATTCTCTGAGGGACAAGTCTTGGAAGACGATCGGACTTTCGGGGGTAACAGCATCTGCGGCTGTCAATCCTGCCAGTTGATTTTGGACTGTGGCATATTGGGCAGATTGACCGGCATTTTGCAGTAAGAACCAACCGATTACTAGATTCCAAATATTGCCGAATATGCCTGTAGCAATGGCAATCCAACCAATTATTTGACCGACGCGGCTAGCAAAAATTACACCTTTGTAAGGGTTGCCAGTAATTTTCCAGACGATTGCTTTGAGAATGTTGCCGCCGTCGAGGGGCAAACCGGGAATTAAGTTAAATAAGGCTAAAACTAAGTTGATGGAAGCTAAAAGTCCGACGATGGCGGCTGCGGGGCCTGTGAGACCAGCACCGATGCCGATCGCTGTTAACAAACCGGATAAAAATAAGCTAACCAACGGGCCTGCAATTGCTACCCAAAATGCTTCGGCTGGGGTTTTGGATTCTCTTTCCAAATTAGCCAGTCCCCCAAACAGAAATAGCGAAATTGATTTCACGCCAATTCCCTGTTTGATGGCTACCCAACTGTGTCCTAATTCGTGGGCTAAGACGGAAGCAAATAACAGTAACGCTGTGAATAATCCCAGCATCCAGGGCGCTACGGGGCCCAATGCGGGAAACAGGGCAGCTAGTGCGCCGCCGTACTGCCAGGTTACTAAACCCAGAACTAAAAACCAAGATGCGTTGACAAAGAAGGGAATCCCAAACAGGCTGCCGACGCGAAATGTACCGTTCATAATGGCTACCTCTGATTTTACGAATGAGAGGTTTTTCTCTCTGTCTCCTTATCGTAACGAAACGTAACGGCGATGTTAATGCTTCAATTAGGGTGTTATCCGTCTGTGGAGGTTCGGTTTGCGGCAGAATGACCGCCGACTGCGATTTTGCCCGCCTGGGGTGAAAAACTTCTGTCTCAAAGCGTCATCAACAGGCTTTCCGGCCTATTTCACAACTGATGAATTTTCTTTTTGCACCTCTGTCATCAACAGGCTTTCCGGCCTGTTTCACAACTGATTAATTTTCTTTTTGCACCTCTGTCATCAACAGGCTTTCCGGCCTGTTTCACAACTGATTAATTTTCTTTTTGCACCTCTGTCATCAACAGGCTTTCCGGCCTGTTTCACAACTGATTAATTTTCTTTCTTGTGGGGAGTAGGGGTTTGGCAGGCGAGCCCGCCCATAAAAGCCTGATTGAGAATGGTACAACCTCTGAGTTTCAAGCAACTTTAGCTATAGCGCTTCTCATAAAGATGAGGTATTTACTAATTAATTAACAATTCCTCAATCCCCCAATCTAAAATCTAAAATCTAAAATCTAAAATCTAAACTTGTACCTCATCTATCTAAAAAAGGCTATATAATGACTGACCGTAACAATAGTTTTGGTGCTAATAATTATGCCAGAATCTTTTTTGCTCGGTCGGCTGCTGCTGCAATTCAACAGCGAAGCCGCTGATATTATTACAGACTTATCCGCTGTTGCTTTAACTCCCGATGGTCATTTGTGGCTGGGTTCCGATGAAACGACTTCGATCGAGCGTTTGTCGCCTGTCGCGCCTCATATTTTTGGAAAACATCAAAGATTTGCGATCGCAGATTTGATCCATCTATCTGGAGAATCCGAAATTGATATCGAAGGAATTGATTTCAGCAGGGATTATCTTTGGCTGGTCGGTTCTCACAGCACAAAACGCAAGAAAGCTAAAGGCAAAGACGCAGACAAAGACATTGAAAGATTAGCACAAATCGAGACTGATGTCAACCGCTATTTGCTGGCGCGCATTCCTATGAAAGACGGAATTTTGTGCGAGTCAATTTCCCATTCAGACAATCCCGAAACCCAACTGAAAGCGGGATGTCTTCAGCGGACAAAAACGGGTAATTTGCTGACAGACGCGCTCAAAGATGACAGCCACCTCGGCTTGTATTTATCTGTGCCGATTCCCAGTAAAGAAAATGGCTTTGATATTGAAGGGTTGGCGGTGCGGGGCGATCGCATTTTGCTCGGTTTGCGGGGGCCGGTGCTGCGGGGTTGGGCGATAATTTTAGAAATAGAAGTTGAAGAGGCAGAACCGGGAGTTTTAAGGCTTAAGGAAATTGGGGAAGGAGGGAAATTGTACAAGAAACATTTTGTCGATCTGAACGGTTTGGGGGTGCGAGAATTGTGCTGGAACGGGGAAGATTTGATGGTTTTAGCCGGGCCGACGATGACTTTATCTGGGGCGATGAGGCTTTTTCGGTTAAAGGGGATTTTAGGGCGATCGGGCGACAGTATTACTGGGCAAGATGGGGGAGATTTGGAGGTATTGTTTGACTTGCCTTTTAAGGTTGGTACGGACAATGCTGAGGGATTGAGCCTGTTTCCATATTTGGGGAAGGAGAATTCGCTGTTAGTGGTTTACGATTCGCCGGATGCGGGGAGAATGGTTGAGCAAACTGCTATTCTTGCTGATGTTTTTAAATTAGGTTCGTAGTAGTATGGTGCGTCATAACTGGAGATTTTTGGGATAATTAATCAGCCATGAAGTGACGCGCCATGCGATTAGGAAGGTGCGTCAGATGTAATTTTTCCTAGAATTAATTAGACGTGAACTGACGCACCCTACAAATTAAGTTAATTGTCGATCGCATCCCTTCGCCCCTGGCTGTAGCGTTTCAATTCATCAATTAAGTGAGTATCGTTAGAAGCTGTTCTCGCGCCCGCTTCCGCCGCCCACCGTTTCAAATCTTCAATTTGCGATCGCGCGATCGCAGCTAAAGGTACTGTATCCTCGATCGACCTCAAAATATCCTCGGTCATCAAATCCCGGCGCTGCCCGTTGACAAAGGTGCCAAAGGCTCGATACAATCCATCTATTACCACTTGCTCGATTTCTGCACCGCTAAAATTCTCAGCGCGTTTCGCCAAAACCCCCAAATCAAACTCGCGCAATCTAGTCGGCCGCAAACGCTGCAAATGCACTTTAAAAATATCTTGCCGTTCCGATTCTGAGGGCAAATTCAAAAAGAAAATTTCATCAAACCTGCCCTTTCTCAGCAACTCTGCCGGCAAAATCCTGACGTTATTTGCAGTTGCGACAATAAACACCGGACTGGTTTTTTCCTGCATCCAAGTAATCAAACTGCCGAATACCCGGCGCGAAGTTCCCGAATCGCCGTCGCTGCCGCTGATAATGTTGCCGAAGGCTTTATCTATTTCATCGATCCACAAAACGCAAGGTGCGATCGCCTCTGCTAATTGTATCATTTGCCTGACGCGGCTTTCGCTTTCCCCGACCACGCCGCCAAACAATCTCCCAGTATCCAACCGCAGCAGCGGCAAACGCCATTCGCAAGCAATAGTTTTCGCAGATAAAGATTTGCCAGTGCCTTGAATTCCTACTAACAAAACTCCTTTCGGATTCGGTATACCGTAGCGGCGCGCTTCGTCAGTAAAAGCATCTTGCCGCATCTTTACCCACTGCTTCAAATTCTCCAATCCGCCCACACTTTTTAGGGATTCTCTGGAGTTGAAAAACTCCAAAATGCCCGTTTGGCGAATTGCTTGCTGTTTTTCCTCCAAAACTCCGTCAATATCTGACTCGTTAATTTGCTGTTTGGCGGCCAAAGCTTTAGCCAAAACCCGCCCGATTCTAGCGCGACTCAAACCCTGACAAGCTTTAACCAACTGTTCCCTTGCTAAACCGCTAACTTGCAACTGTTGCGGCTTTTCGACAACGTGGGAAATTAAACTGTCGATTTCTTGCACGTTGGGCAAAGGAAAATCAATTACTGTGACTTCTTCTTTCAATTCCTCCGGCAATTCCAGCGTGTGAGAAGTAAGAACTATAGTTTTTTTGCTGCGCTTCAATTCCCGCGTTAAATTCCGCAATTCTCGCACTACCGCCGCGCTTTTTTCGCTGTATGGATATTTCAAAATCGGGTGCAAATCCCGCAGGACAAATATGGTATATTCTTCAACAGCAGTTTTGCTGACGCGATCGAGCGCCGCCATTACCGAACCTTTCCCAGAACCGTTATCCTCCCAGCCCCGCACGAGATCCCAGAACAACACCCGGCGCGCGGGAGTTACTTGCAGCGCTACTTGGGCAATTACGGCTTCGACAGGTTCCTCCTCCGCGCCGACAATGTACAGCAGCGAATAGCGGGCGCGAATCATCAAATCCAGCCGCTTTACCAGTGCCTCGAAATGGTTATTTTTACTGCCCTTGACGATATCTAATTCTTTGGGTTTTGGGTTATTTTCTGTCATTTTAGTGGATATTTTAGAGGTATATTCAACTTTATTAAATATTTTGTTCGCAGTCAGGATTTTAGTCGTTAAAATGATTTAACCAAACTCAAGGTTTGTAGTAAGGATGTTAGTCCTTAACAACTATTTAAGCGGACTAAATTCCGTACTGCAAACATTAAAATTATAACAGCCTAGTATGCAAGTGACTACTTAGCAACTTTTCGAGCTTGTTTCACCATTTCAATGAGAGTGTGGTGAGCATCTTCGGCGTCTTTTAAAGTGCGATCGAATTTAACTCTGACAGGCACTGTTTCGTCGTTGACTTTAGCGGTTAAATCCATGCCGTTGGCATCAATAGCGAGCATTTGAGCTTCCGTTGCCTGCGGTTGGTCGCCAAATGCTTGAGCGTATAGCACCACAGCACTAGCATGGTCTTCGTTCATGTGAGTGCAGATGCGATCGCTAATCTCAGTGGAAAACTGTTCTGACATGGGGAGATTCCTCAGATGCAATATCGATCGATTGTACTGCGATCGGTACAAAGTTTTCAACCGCGATCAATTGCCTCAAGAGTTATGAGGGATAAATAACTAAATTATATCCGCGTTAATCGGCGTTAATCTGCGGTTAAACAATTACATCATTCAACTAAAACGATCAAATATTACTTGCTTAATATTGCCTAGTTACATGAACAACTCTAGCGCTTATATCGAACTACTCAAAACATTTCCTCCCCGACCCATAACTGGTGAATAGGAATTAACTGCAACTCAAAAAAAGATCGACTCTCTGTTGGACAAAGGCGAACTGACTCCCGACGAACGCGACTACCTCAACGTACTGGGAACCCTTGTTTATCAGTACGAGCAAACTTGAGAACCCATACCTGACATTTACGGAGTAGAACTGTTAAAAGCTTTAATCGAAGAATTTAACCTGAGACAAAAAGACCTAGTTCCTATTTTTAAAACCGAGTCTATTGTCTCAGATATCCTCAATGAAAAGCGTCAACTTACAACTGAACACATACAAAAACTTGCAGAGTTTTTCAGTGTCTCGCCTGCTGTTTTCTTTCCACTGCATCCAGTCAAAAAAACTGCTTGAATTTCCAATGCTTCCCCTTGTATTTTGAAAAAGGTAGATGAATATTTACGGTTGGGTGGGGGCGGGTTTATGAAATTATCTGTTTTAGGCACAGATGGTTGGTGAACCCGCCCCTACAGTGATCATTACAAAATTCACAGCCTAACTAAAAGATCGATCGTCAAACGGCAATTCATCAAACAGCGAATCAATATCAGCCTCAGAATTCGCAACAGGGGAATTAGCGCGAGATGCCGGCGGCTTAACAGAATTTACCTCGGCTACTGGTAACTTGGCCGCAGGTTCCGATTTCGGTAACTTAACTACCGGCAACTCCCCGCCATTTTCTCCATTTTTGCTCGTTTGATTCCACATCATCATCCCCAGCAAACCGTCAACTAAACCCCCACTGCTACCGTTGCCTGTTACCGCAACATCCGGCACAACTCGCACTTTGCGATCGCCTATAATTTGCATTAACTGCAAAGCCGTATAACCCGAACCTCCCAAAGCTACAACACCCGCGCGATAAGCTTCAGCTTGAGCATTTCCCTTCACCCGAATCGACTCAGCTTCGCCTTGAGCTTGTTTAACCTGAGAATTGGCTTTCAACTCAGAAATCTTCACGCCTTGTTCGGATTTCACCATCTCTTGCTGAATCTCAGCCAGCGCCGTTTCCCGCACCAATTGTTGCCGCTGAGTTTGTGCTAATTGCTGCACCTCATAAGTTTTGCACTGTTCCTCAGCAATTTTGCGATCGGTTTGAGTTTGCATCAACTCTGCAGGCGGCAATATATCCCCGATTAAAGTATCAATTGCCTGCACGTCGTAGGTACGCAAAGCTGCTTTGATATACTCGGCTGCTTCCGCTTGCCTGCCGCTTCTTGCGGAGAGAAAATCTAATACAGAATAAGCTTGAGCCGAATTGCGGAAATAATTCCCAATTGTCGGCTGCAAAACGTGGTCTACTAAATTCTGCATCGAACCGACGCGAGAGATGACTTTTGGAGCATCCAAAGCGCCGACGTGAATAATCTGAGCTACTTCTAAATCAAAGGCAAAACCGTCTTGAGAACGCACGGTTAAAGACGAAAGTTTAGAATCGTAACTGTGGCGTTCTGTTTTACCAGACCAATTCAATACTATATTAGTAGTCGGCACTAACTCTACTTTCAAAATGCGAGTGTTCAGCGGATGTTTCCCCGGATAAAGGGGAGTTACCCACACCCCTTTATTGCCCACATTTACTAAATTTCCGTGAGTGAAAGCAGCGCCGCTCACATCTTCTGAGGTTTTGCCGACATAAGAAATCACCGCGCCGACATAGCCGATCGGGATTTCGGTCATCGCCACTGGGTCAACCCCGACAAACCAAGGATTTAGGTTCCACGAACCGGAAAGCAAAACCTGTTCCTGCAAGCCGCGCCGCCCGCCGGCAGTGATAAATTTTTGCGCGTTTTGGAAGTTGTCGTGATTCGGAATAATCGGGCCGGCAATTTCGCCATCTTGAATTGGAATGCCGTCAAAAGTTGTGACGATTCCTACTTTATCTGGGGCAATTTTGTACAGCTTTAATTGTTCGGGTGTCATCCCGTGTTTGGCAGCATTTGCCGCTGTAATTACTGTAAATAATGCTGTATTAATTCGATAGCTACCGCCAGTCAAGATGCCGAGTTGTCTACCTTTTTCGCCGCCGCCTTTGAGGAATTGGCGAGCATCTTGAAAGTTGTCGCATTCTGTGATTTTGCCGAGGATGCGCTGCGGTGGAATTGACTTACCACCTGCGGCGATAATCAGGGCAATTTCACCTTGGGGAACTACAGTCAGAGACTCTTTGCGAACGTTGTACTGCAAAGGCCAATAACCCCAGTGCCAACCGGGGGGCAAAGTATCAGCTTGATATCCAGCTTCTCCGTTTAAGGCAATTAAGTCTCCGGGCGGTAAAGACTTGCCGCCGAAGCTAAACTTTTTACTGACAATGCCAACTTCGCGATCGCCAATTACTACCAATCCGCCAAAAAATAGCGGCAGCACCAGAATAATTATCATACCGCCGATCGCGATCGGGATAAATCCGCCCGGATCGAGCTGCATTGTCTGCACGGGAACAGTGGTACGCAACTGCCCTAGCTGCAAGCTAGAATTAGGTTTGGCGACTAACTGAGTCGAGGTTTGAGTTGCGGGGGGGATATTGCTAGCTGCTAATACCGGCGAGGGTTTCAAACTGGTTGTTGCACTAAGTGCTAAAGACGCCGAAACAGCGGCTGCAAACTGTTTTAAAACGCGGACTTTGACTTGAGATTTGGACAAAAATGAATAAAGCATTTTTTTTGAGCAGGGCTAATTTGTCCTAGGAGTTCCAGCTTAGCCTTACTAAAAAGTTTTTACATAAAACTTAAGGTCTTATTTATCATTATTTGCAGTCATAATAGTCATATTTATCAGTAAAAAAAATACCGATCGTTCAACTACAGGCTGACAATCCCCCGTTTTAAGGCGGAAATCGCGGCCTGCGTGCGATCGCTAACTCCCATTTTGCTCAAAATATTGTTGATGTGAAACTTGACGGTGCTTTCGCTGATGTGCAGAACTTCACTAATCTCGCTGTTGCTTTTACCAGCGACTATGAGGCGGATGACTTCTAATTCGCGATCGCTCAATTCAGGCCCACTCAGGCGATCGGCTAACTTAACACCCACTGCCAGCGGAATGTACTTTTTACCCTCAAAAACCGCCCGAATTGCTGCTAAAAGCTCCTTTGGTTCCGCATCCTTAAGCAGATAGCCCTTAGCACCAGCTTGCAATCCGCGATAGATGTTTTCATCGCCGTCATAAGTCGTCAGCACCACAATCCGGGCGCTGGGAAACTCCGCACAAATCGCAGCA